>DAOTYI010000046.1:0-15481 GCA_034434895.1 Anaerolineae bacterium | reverse complement strand
CCCTGGCCCAACCGCCTACCCCGCCGGAACCGGTTGCAGAGATCGAGCCGGCGCCGCCACCTCCCCCGCCGCCTGCCCCTCTTCTCTGTCCTGCCTGCGGCGCCGGCTCGATCTCTGCAACCGGTTCCGGCGGGATAGGCGGTTGGGCCAGGGAAACGCCACAGTTGGGGCAGAACGCCTCGTCGGGCTGGACCGGCGTGCCGCAGGCCGGACAGGCAGGCCCGGCCTCAGCAGCAGCCGGGGCCGGTTCCCCGGCGGGAGGGGTTGCGGCTGCCTCGGCGGCCGGGGCGGGTGTCGGCACGGCTTCGACAGTGGGTTCCGGTGCAGCCAGCGGCGAGCCGCAATAGTCGCAGAACGCCTCGCCGGGCACGTTGGGCGCATTGCAGGCCGGGCAGATGACACTGCCCCCTGTCGGGGCGGGGGCCGGGGCGGCAGTATCCGGCTTGGGCAGGCGGGTGCCACATTGATCGCAGAAAACGGCTCCTTCTCCGGCTTGATTGCCACAGTTCGGACAGATGACCATGGTTTCAATACCTCCTTCTTCTTACGGGTTCAGCCGTTGGGTCAATTTGCGGGTCTCGTAGCGCAGCTTCTTGGTGCCGAACGACGACATCTGGCCACTTTTTTCCAGGTTGTCGGCCTCTTCCATCGCCGACCTGGCCAGATCTTCCTCGCCCATCTCCAACAGGCGGGTGGCCGCAGCCCGCAGCTTCTGGCTGGCGCCGACGATGTTGCCCATCCTGGCCTCCTCCAACGCCCGGGTCTGGAGTTTGAAGGCCGTCACCTTCTCGACGATATTCATCACCTCGGCGTCATACTGTCTGGCCCGGGCCGGGTCGGCGGTGAAATCGAGGAGGATGTCCGTTTTGACCTTTTCGCCGAAAAGTTTCAGGCCGGGCACATCATAGCTGATCTCGGCCTGGGCGATGCGGTAGCTGCCCGCCGGCCGCGGGCCGATCAACAGTTCGACCAACAGGCTGCGTGGCTGGCCTTTTTCCAGTTCCCCCAGAGACACCTGCACATCCCGGTCTGACAGGGGCTTGTAGCCCAGGTTGGAGATCAGGGGCAACACCTGCCACACCTGCCGGGGCGTGACGCCGCCTGCCAGACGCAGGATCATGTGGGCGTTTTGCACCACGGTATCCTGCATAGACTTGACAGCTTTGTCAAAGAACTCGATAATCCTGTCTGGGGAATCAATAAAGTCCCCACTGCCGCCACTGGGCTCGGCGATTTCGTCCAGCAGGTCCTCGTTCCAGTCATCGCCCAGGCCAAGAGCAGTGATGACGATGCCCCTATCTGCAGCCTTCCTGCCCAGCTTCCGGCAGGCATCCTCATCGCCGAAAGTCTGGCCATCGGTCAGCAGCAGCAGGCGGCTGACCCGGTCGGGGGAGAGGGCTTTGTCCAGCTCGGCCAGCCCCTGGCTCAGGCCGCCAGAGATGGCCGTGCCACCGCCGTCGCGGATGCGGTCAATCTGTTTCTTGAGCGCCTCTTTGTCGGTCACCGGCTGGCTCTCGGCGATCAGGTACTTCCGGTCGCTAAAGGCGATGATGGAGATAATATCCTGGGGTCCCAGGCGATCTACCACCAGTTTGGCAGCCTGGCGCAGGTTTTCGATCTTTTTGCCCTGCATCGAGCCGCTTTTGTCCAGCACCAGGCTGAGGTTGAGCGGCATCTGGACCCGGGCTATCTCCGCCCCCGGCATCGCCTCGATAAGCAGATACACCAGCTGCTGGGTGGTCATCACCGGCAGGCTGGTCTTATTGAGCCGGCAGGTCAAAGTCACATGGTCGGTCATCGCTTTCCTCCTTACTCCTTTCCCCTATACGCCACAGGAACAGGTTGGTTCTACCAGATCAGGCTCTTTCCTCCACCTGAACGACGATGATGCTGATATTGTCCTCACCGCCGGCCAGGTTGGCGTGTTGCACCAACCGGTCACACGCCCTCTGCGGATCGACCTCCTGCATCATCACATCGGCAATCCCCTCGTTGCGGACCATCTCCCACAGACCATCGGAGCAAAGGATGAGCCGATCACCAGGGGCCAGGGGCAGCAGGTCGGTATCCACCTCCACCAGCGGCTTGTCGCCGATACAGCGGTAGATGACGCTGCGGTGGGGATGGGTGTAGATCTCTTCCGGCGTGACCTGACCCCCGGCGATCATGCTGGCCACGACCGAGTGGTCGGTAGTCAGTTGCTCCAGGCCGGCGGTGCTCCAGCGGTACGCGCGGCAATCGCCCACATGGGCCAGGAACAACCGGTCATTCCGGATCAGAGCGGCGGTCAGGGTCGTGCCCATGTCGTTCCCCGCCTTCTGTCGTGTCAGGTAGACGGCGTCGTTGGCAGCCAGGATCGCCTGCCGCAACCGGGCCGGTACCTCCTCCTCTGCAACCAGACCACCGGTCAGCTCCGGCACGAGGAGGGTGTGGATCACCCGCTCGGCCAGCACCTGTAGGGCCGTTTTACTGGCGATTTCGCCGCTTTCATGCCCGCCCATGCCATCGGCCACGGCGAACAGGCCCAGCATCGGCCTGGCCCGCGATTCATAGAGCGCAGTCAGCACCAGGACCAGCAGGCTATCCTCGTTCAGATCGCGCATCTGCCCCGGGTCGGAGCGGTAACCAACGGACAGGCAGAGGTTGGCGGGAGGCGGTGGGACTCCGGGTGCAGGTTTCGATTCGGCTTCGGTCAGGAGGAGAAAGAAGCGGCCCTCATGGGTCAGGCGTTCCCTCACGGCCTGGCCACCGGAGGGCTCTGCTTCGGCGGTGCGCACTTCCAACAGGCGCACCTCCGGTTTGCGCTCCATCGCTGCGCCACATTGGGCGCAAAAGGCATCGTCCGGGGCGTTGCCCTCAAAACCGCACTGCCAGCAGCGTTGCAGGTCGCGGGCGCGGTAGAGGATCTCATCCTCCTTCGCTTCCAGCAGTTCGACGATGACAAAGCGGTCGGCCACGACCGTACCCGAGACCACAGGGGACAGGGGTTCGGCCCGATCACGCCAGAAGGCCAGGATGTCGTCGCCAGGTTCAGGCAGAGGGGAGGCTTCTGCCCCCTCTTCAGGCCAGGGGGGCGCCGGCTCCCCGGCCTGTCCCTCCTCGCCGGCCGGTTCCTCCTGGGGCCCGGTGGGGGGCGCTTCTGCTCCGGCAATGACCAGCTCCTCCGCCAGCTCTTGTCTGGCCTCATTTTCAGCTTCTTCGGGGATGGCCTGCGGTGTGGCCTCGGTCAGAAGAGCAGCAGCCGGCCGCTTTTCGAGCTCCAGGCCACAACTGCGACAGAAACGGGCCCCTTCCCGGTTTTCGGTTCCACAAGCGGGACAGTTCATCAACTCCTCCCTTGCCTCTCAGCGTAACAGGAACTGGATGACAACCAGGCCGACCTTGATCCGGTCGCCGTGGCGCAGCAGATAGGCCCGGTGGGGCTGCAATGGCCGGCCGTTCAGGCTGGTGCCGTTGCTGCTCCCCAGGTCGGTAATGAAATAGCCCCCCCGTCCGGTGGTGATGTGGGCGTGGCGGCGGGATACATAGTTGCCCTCGTCGTAAAAGGTCATGTCAAAATCGGGCCGATAGCCCTCCGCTTCGCTGGCCCGGCCCAGCATCATCGGGTTGCGATGCACCGGCATCTCCCACGGAGCGCGCACCGGCTCGACGATGCGCAGGATGGCGGGCCGCAGCGTTTCAAACGAGTAGCCGCAGCCGGCGCAAAAGCGCGCGCTCTCCTTATTGGCCCGCCCACAGGCCGGGCAGGACCTGGTGATGGCCGGCGGCAGGGCCGGTCGGGGGGGCGGTGCGGGTTGGGGTTGAGGTTGAGGCGCCGACTGCGGGCCTGGGGGAGCGGTGGGCTGAGGTGCAGGCGCGGGTTGGGGAGCCGCCTGGGCCGGCTGCGGGGCGAGCACCACCGGCGGGACATAGGGCCCCGGCAGGGCATCGAGCAGCGCCTGGCGCATCTCCAGGGCGGACTGGAAACGCTGCTCCGGGTCGCGGGCCATCGCCTTTTCGACAATGGCGACCGTCTTGGGGGACACGGCATCGTTGTAGTTGCCCAGCGGCAGCGGTTCGGAGGGCAGGAAGGCAGGGGTGGGGGCCATGTTGGCCAGCAGATGGTAGATCGTCGCCCCCAACGCATAGAGATCAGAGCGGGCGTCGGTCTGGCCCTTGCCCCACTGTTCCGGGGCGGCATAGTTCTCGGAGCCCATGGCCACCGTATCCCGCTTTTTGCCGACCTTGTAGGTGCGGGCGATGCCAAAGTCAATCAGTTTGACCAGCCCGGTGTTGGTCACCATGGCGTTGCTGGGCTTCATGTCGCGGAAGATGATGGGCGGCTGGCGGGTATGCAGGTAGTGGAGCGCATCACACAGTTGGATGGCCCAGTAGAGCACATCGCGTTCCAGCAGAGGGGCGTTGGCTGCCTGGAGCCGCTTT
The DNA here is from genome assembly GCA_034434895.1 of Anaerolineae bacterium. Lineage (GTDB taxonomy): Bacteria > Chloroflexota > Anaerolineae > JAAYZQ01 > JAAYZQ01 > DAOTXL01. The sequence goes on along the minus strand of DAOTYI010000046.1, from coordinate 11,059 downwards.
TCCAGCGACTCACCCCAGATGAATTCCATCACCAGGCAGGCACGGCCTCCCTCCTCAAAAAAGTCGGCGATGGTGGGGATGTTGATATGATCCAGCTCGCGCAGCAACCTGGCTTCCTGTTCAAAGAGGCCGCGGGCTGCCGCCTGCTCAACCCGATCCTGCGTCTGGGGGCGCAGTTCCTTGAGCGCCCAGAGCTTCCCGCTCCCAGGCGGTAATTCCTCGACCTGATAGACCCAAGCCATCCCCCCACCCCCCACCAGGCGGAGGATGCGGTAACGGTTCTTGAGCACGGCGCCAACAGGCAGCGGTTGGGTCATGTTATGACAACTCCGATGTCTGGTGTAGAAAAGCCAGGGCCATTATATCTAATCGGCAATGACGATCTTGTCGGTGTCGGGCAGGGGCGGCGGGTAGTGCAGGTCCAGCCCTTCTAGCGTCTCGACGATGACCTGCGAGACGATCAGGTTGCGGTACCACTTGTGGTCGGCAGGGACGATATACCACGGCGCCCAGGGGGTGTTGCACCGGCTCAGGGCCTCTTCATAGGCGCGCATATAGTCATGCCAGTAATCCCGCTCCTGCACATCTTTGATGGAAAACTTCCAGTTCTTTGTCGGGTCGCGCAGCCGCTCCTCGAAGCGCCTTTTCTGTTCCTCCCTGGAGATGTGGAGGAAGAACTTGAGGATCGTCGTCCCGGTGTCGGTCAGGAGCTTTTCAAAATGGTTGATCTGCTCATAGCGTTGCCCCCACACCTCCGGCGGGACCAGGTTGTGGACGCGGACCACCAGCACATCCTCGTAGTGGGAACGATTGAAAATGCCGATATAGCCGCGCCGGGGGACCGCCTTGTGGATGCGCCACAGGTAATCGTGGGCCAGTTCCTCTTCGGTTGGCACCTTGAAGCTGGTCACCTGACATCCCTGGGGATTGACGCCGTGCATGACATGCTCGATGGTGCCATCCTTGCCGCTGGCATCCAACCCTTGCAGGACGATCAGCAGGGCATGTTTGTTCTCGGCCCACAGCACCTCCTGCAGCTCCTGGAGCCGCTTCAGGTTGCGTTTGAGGGCCTTTTCGGCGCTGCCCTTGTCTTTGTAGGTGCCGGTATAGCCGGGATCATAATCGGCCAGGTTGACCCGGCTGCCAGGCGGGACGAGAATGGGTTGCGTCTGAGTCATAGTTCCTCCTCGTACAGCAGCTTCTCCACCTTTGTCATCGCCGTGCGCACGGCCCTCAGGCGCCTGGCAGCCTCCTCCTCCGCCCCCTGTTCCTGGAGAGTAGCCTGGGCCAGGCTGGCGACCGCGCGCAGCAGGCTGAAGGCCGCCGCTTGCAGCCTGGTGTCGGTCGGGCGCATCTTCTCGGTGCGGGCCTGGCCGCCTTCCTGCGCGCCAGGCTGGTGCGGATCAGCGGCTGCCGGTCCGGCCCGACGAGCGTCTCGATGATCCCGTCGCCCTCTTTCAGACGGCTATATGTCTCGTTCAGTCTGGAGCGGATCCCTCGGCCAAAGTGGATGCGGTATGTCATCAGCACCCCATCGTAGATGATCCGGTCGCGGAACGGCAGCAACAGTTTCCAGGCTAGCCGGTTCGCCAGGCGCCTGGAATTCAAGCGCCCGATGCCTCGCCGGCCTGATTCCGTTCTATCCATTCCTCGCGGGTCAAGACCATGTCGTAAAACAGCACCTGAGACAACATGCCCTGGCGGCGGAAAAAGGGATGCAGGTGACGGTAATGCGGATCGCGCTGGAGGGTGCGATAGCTGGGGTGATCGGCAGGGCGATAATGCTGACCCACCTGGCGGAAGCCCAGGGAGCGGTAGGTGTGCACCGCTCGCAGATTTGTAGCCGCCACATCCAGGACCATCCGGGCAAAGCCCAACGTTTCAAAAAAATAGTTCAGGAAAAGCCGGAGGGCTTCGGTGCCATATCCCTGGTTGACAAAGTCAGCGCCCAAGGTGATCCCAAGCCGCGCCGACTGCTGGCCGTCAATCTCCCGCAAGGTCAGGCTGCCGATGACCTGGTGCCTCTCATTTTCAATGGTGTACAGACGACGGGTGGGATCCTGACTCCGCCAGTCGAACCAGGAGTCCTGTTCGGACCGGTCACGGCGAGGAAAATCAAAGGGCTGATACAATGGATCGGCGAAGGGACGCCACTGGTTCATGGCTTCCAGATCTTCCCGCTTCATGTGGCGGATCGTGACTCGCGGTCCTTGCAACTTCATAGTTTGTGACCTTCCCTCATGTCCACCTGTATAATACCACTTCTCCGCCAATTTGAAAAGTAGCTCGACTATGTTCGATTCGCCCTCCCCCCTCAATATCCCTTCTCACCGCAGAGACGCAGAGAATGTTGGGCAACTTTTGCCCGGTCCGGGTGTTTTGGTAATTTAGAATCCCTGGTTCCAGGAGAGGGAATGTCCGCCATCACCGTCATCTTGAATCCGATTGCCGGGCGTGGAGCAGGAGCGCGCCTGTCTTCCCAGATCGCCGGCCACCTGCGCCGCCACGGCCTCGACTTTGAGCTGGTGAGCACGCAGGCTCCCGGCCACGCCACCTATCTGGCCCATCAGGCGGCCAGGCAGGGCATGGATCGGGTGGTGGCCGTGGGTGGGGACGGCACCGTCAACGAGGTGATCAACGGCCTGATCCAGGCCAACGGCTGCGCCAACGGCCCGGCGTTGGGGATCGTGCCCATCGGCACAGGAAACGATTTTGCCTTTGGGGCCGGGTTACCCATGGACCTGGCAGCGGCCTGCCAGGTCATCGCCTGCGGCCAGGAGCGGATCGTGGATGTAGGCCACATCCAGGCTGACAACGAGCCGCCGCGCTATTTCGGCAATGGGGTGGGGATCGGCTTTGATGCCATTGTCAACATCGAGAGCCGCAAGTTAAAGCGGCTGCGGGGTTTCCTCGTCTATCTGGTGGCAGTGCTCAAGACGCTGGCTGTGTATTATCACGCCCCCCGCACCACGGTCCGTGTGGACGACAGGGAGATCACCCAGCCCAGCCTGATGGTCTCGATCATGAACGGCTATCGCTTCGGCGGTGGCTTTTACATGACCCCCGGCTCCCGGATGGACGACGGGCTGTTCGACCTGTGTGTGGCCGGCAAGGTGGGCCGCCTGCGGATGCTGGGCTTTGTGCCCCAGTTCATGCGGGGCACCCACACGCGGGATGTCCACATCACCATGACCCAGGGCCGCCGGGTCCAGGTGATCAGCGACTCACCCTGGGCCTCGCATGTGGATGGGGAGATCTATGGCCTGGGAGCCCGCCGCTTCGAGATGGAGATCTTGCCACAACGCCTGCGCCTGCTGGGCTGACAAAAGCGTTCGGGGAGGGGCCCCCCATCCCCTCCCCGAACCAGGGAGAAAGGAGAAAGCACCTTTTTCGGAGTGGTGCTGATCCATAGACGTTCCTGCAGGCCAAAAGGTTCCGCTGTAGCACAAAAATTGACCTTCCCAGGCCTCAACCTCCACTGAGGCTGAACCTGCGCCAAGACCGGCCTCTGGTCATCGGTCACGGACCATTGGCCGTTGACAGCACCTCGGCCAGGCGGCCCACCGCCCAGTCAATCTCTTCACGGGTGATGACCAGGGGCGGGGCCAGGCGGATGACGTTCCAGTGGGTTTCTTTGCACAGCAAACCCCGGTCCATCAGCGCCTCACAAAAAGGTCGGGCGCCGCCTGCTTCTGGCCGGAGCACGATGCCCACCCACAGGCCCCGGCCCCGGACCTGCTGGATGTAGGGGCTGTGGAGATGGCGCAGGCGGCCCAGCAGGTAATCGCCCAGCTCGGCAGCCCGCTCGACAAGCTTTTCCTCGACCAGCACCTTCAACGCTTCACGGGCCACAGCGCAGGCCAGAGGGTTGCCGCCAAAGGTCGAGCCATGGTCGCCCGGCTCAAACACCCCCAATACCTCCCGGCTGGAGAGCACCGCCGAAACAGGGTACATTCCCCCCGCCAGTGCCTTGCCCAGGGTCACCACATCGGCGCGGACCCCCTCATGCTCGGCGGCCAGCAACCTGCCGGTACGTCCCAGGCCGCTTTGGATCTCATCGGTGATGAGCAGGATGTTGTGCCGGGTGCAGAGGTCACGGACCTGCTTCAGGTAGCCGGGCGGCGGGACGACCACTCCCCCCTCCCCCTGGATCGGCTCCACCAGGAAGGCGACCGTGCGCGGGGTGATGGCCGCTTCCAGGGCCGCCGCGTCGCCGTAGGGGATCAGCTCAAAACCAGGGGTGAAGGGGCCAAAGCCGTCGCGGTATTGTTCCTCAGAGGAGAAGGAGATGATGGTGATGGTCCGTCCATGAAAGTTGCCATAGCAGGCCAGGATGTGGGCCTGGTCCTCAGGCACTCCCTTCACCCGGTACCCCCACTTGCGGGCCGCTTTGATGGCCGTTTCCACCGCCTCAGCCCCGGTGTTCATGGGCAGCATCATCTCGTAGCCGGTCAACTCGCACAATTCCCTGGCCAGCAGCGGCAACTGATCGTTGCGGAAAGCGCGGCTGGTCAGCGTCAGGCGGGCTGCCTGCTCGACCATCACCTTGACCAGGCGCGGGTGGCAATGGCCCTGGTTTACAGCCGAGTAGGCAGCCAAAAAATCCATGTAGCGCCGCCCCTCCACATCCTCAACCCACACACCATTGCCCCGGGTGAGCACCACGTCTAACGGTTTGTAGTTGTGGGCGTTATATTGCTCTTCCAGGGCGATATATCCTTGTGTATCCACTCTCAATCTCCTGCCATGGTCCGGGTCTCGGTCAGGCTGATGCCCAACCGGGCCAGCTCAGCCAGCACCGGCTCGTAGATTTCCGGGATCACCGGGATCTGGACGCCGACCAGCCCTGCGATCTCGCCCTGCAGGATCAGGCGCGTGGCGATGGCCGCCGGCAGGCCGACGGTGCGCGACATGGAGGTATCGCCGTACGGGATGCCATAGTCAATCAACGTGGCGGTGATGATCTCCTGGTGATCGGGAAAGCGAGCCTCGAACTCGTGCTGCATGATGAGCATATCACGCTCGCCAGGCTTGTAGGCCATCAGCGACAGCATCCGCTCTGTCAGGATGTCAATGGGTGTGACCTTGCCTGCCGGCAACGGTTCATCAGAAAAGAGGCCCAGCCAGTCCAGGTCGGTGATCGGCTTGGCGTCGCGGGGCAGGCCCCACCGGTCGGCCAGGTAACCGACCAGGTCGGCCTCCGGGCTGATACCCAGCAGACGGGCGGTGAACTGGCGAAAGGTGGCCGGCACCTGGCTCCAGGGAGTGTCGTCCAGCAGGCCCAGGTCGGCGATCTTTTTCAGCGTGGCGCACCACCCCACATTGCGCAGGGTGCCCCGGAACATCCAGCCGCTGGGCCGGATGCCGTAGGTCTCGGCGTAGGGCAGGCTGTCGCGGTTGGGATAGCCCTCGAACTCGCCCAGGCCGCTGATGAACACCGGCCAGTAGTGGTCAAACAGCTCCTGGCCGGGGATGTCAACGATCCGGCCTTCCTTCTGGAAGCGAGCCGGATTCTTGCCGGCCAGCAGCACCCCTTTGGGGCTCCACGAGAATTTGTAGCCCAGCGGATTGTCATTGGCTTCGGGGGCCGGCAGCCCACCGCACCACGACACAAAACTGCTGATCTGCCCCCCCCTGGCCTCTACGTCATGGATGACCTTCATGGCCGACATGTGGTCAATGCCGGGGTCCACGCCGATCTCGTTCAACAGGATGACGCCGGCCTCCTGAGCCGGACCGTCCAGGGCACGCATGGCCTCCTTGACGTAGGAGGTGGTGACCATGTGCTTCTTGTGTTTCACACACAGGGCGGCAACCTTGGGGTGGTAGGTATAGGGCAACATGCTGATCGCCAGGTCGGCACGGCGGATCTGCTCCTCCAGGGCCGCGTCGTCATCCACATCCAGCGCCAGAGCCTTGCCTCGGGGATGGTCAGCGGTCAACGCTGCGGCTTTGGCCACCGTGCGGCTGGCGACCGTCACCTCAAAGTCGGGCACATCCAGCAGGTAGCGGACCAGCGGCCTGGTCACCAGCCCTGCTCCAAGTACGAGAACCTTTTTCATCTTCCCCCTCTACCCCTTCTTATTCAAGAACTCTTGAAGGTACTGATAATCGGGCGTCAATTGACCCCGGTACGCAATCACCGCCCGCCTGATCTCCGGCGGCAAAGTACACCTCTCGAACGGTTGCGAAAAGTCGCAGCGGACAATCGCCGGCAGAAACGGCTTGAGGACCTGGCTGAAGTAGATAGAAGCCTCGCGGGGCAGTTCACTGGGCAGGATATCCACAGCCAGGACGACGAGGCCCGGCCCTTCATACCCATCCCTTGTCTCGCCGCTGAGAGGGTTGTAGACAAACACCGGCTGGCCCGGATCGGTGCAACGGACGGTGCATTCCACCGCTCCCTCCAGATCACAACTGATGTCGCCGATGACGCGCAGACGAGGTGGGGTCTGTCCGCCGAACAGCTCCCTGAGACAGGCTTTGGTGACCAGGCGTGGGTAGCGCTCTGTCCAAAAAATGGCATTCATCAGCACGGTCAAATGGGGGAGATAGCGTTCAAAGATACCCCGGTATTTTTCCGGGTGGTCATAGTAATCCTGAAGCTCGAACGTGGCGCCCGGCACAGCCGGCTCGACCATGTGCCACTCTTTGAACACGACCTTGTAGAGGTGGTGGCGGGAGGGAGCGGAGCTTGTAGCCACAGCAGCCACCTGCTCCGGCTCGATCTCGATGGTCGGCAACAGGTTCAGGATCTCCAGTACGCCGCGCCCGACGTTGCCATACCCCGCCACGCCGACAATGAGCGGCGTCACCTGCTCCGGCAGGCCCTCGGTTTCGATGTGGGCTCGCACCTGGGCCAGGGCAGTCCTGGCCTCGGCCAGGTCGTGGTAGGTGTGAGTCTGGCGCAGGAGGGCGAAGGGGTTGGCGATCCCTTCCCAGGCCAGTCGCCGGCCCAAAGCCCACAGGGTGTCAATCATGCCTGCAACCCCGGCATGCCAGCCGAAGAAGATGAGCCGCCGGTGGTTTTCGTCCGTCACCCGCTCATAGTCAATCAACGTACAGCCCAGGTCGAGCATGCGCTGGAGCATGGGCATGTTGAACGGTTGCCCCTTGATGACATGGGCAAAAAAGACATAGGTCTTACCCGGTTCAAAGAAGGAGGGCGGCATCTCTTTGATGCCGACTACGACCGGGCAGGAGGACAGGTCCTCCTGCACACTCACCCCGGCTGCCCTGTACTCCTCGTCGCTGAAAGCGCGGATGGCCGACGGCTGGACCACGACCTGAATGTCATGCTCGGCCTGGAGCGCGGCGGCATCCTGTGGGGTCACAGGTACGCGGCGTTCCCAGATACTTTTGTCTTCGCGGCGGATGCCAAGTGATTTGCTCATAAGCCTGCCCTCCTTTGTAGGGCAACTGCTCGCAGTTGCCCTACTAAGACCTGGTTTTGGATCAAAAAGGCCGGTGCACAAGGCACCGGCCGATCCACCCTCTCTCCGATACAATCCGGTCATTGCCTGGCCACACTGCCGATGCATCCTCAGTATACGCGCAATGGGGGGCTTTTGTCAAGTGCGATGCCGGGAGTGGCAGGCCCTGTCATTCTACTTTGAGGTGAACTTTTCGCCGGTCAGTCGCTACTCCTTGAACGCAGCAACGATCTTTTCCACCAGGTTCAGGATGGCCCGGACGACCAGTTCGAACAGGTTATCGGGCGGGGAGGGCGCTGGCTCGACGGCCGGTGTCGCGCCGGCAGTTGGCTCCTCCGACGGTGGCATCTCTCCCTGGCGCACCTCATAGGCCGTCCCTTCCAGCACGACGATGACCCGCTCGCCCAGGGCAAAGTAGCGCCCCCAGTCAGGATGGGCCGCGATCAGGGCAAAATAGTCGCTGCTGCCAAAACTCAGCGGCACAGGCGTCATCTTGTCGGCGTCGAAAAGGGTGTCGGTCCATACACCGTTGTGCAGGATGAAGGTCTTGTCGCCCACATACCGCACCGGGCTGATCGGGTTGCCGTACCCGTCGGTCTCACCGCCGCCTATACCGGTCGGCAGGGCCGCCGGTGCATCGGCCCCCGACAGGGCCTTCTCCCCCGCGCTCCGCTCCACCGCCCCCTGACCAGAGGCAGGTGCAGGCACAGCCGTGGCCTGAATCTCCCCGGCGATCTCCTGGCGGCCTTTCTCACTCAACGCCCGCTCGGTCTCGTCCACCAGAAACGAGGTGTAGGGGGTGATGATGCCATAGCGGATGGACAGGCCCACGATCTCATCAATCAGCTCCTTCTCCTCGCCATGCAGCCGGATCTGCTGCAACAGGTAGCCGATTTTGCGCGTGGCCCACAGCCGGGCGATGAACTCCTTGCCCCCGGACCGCTGAAAGAGCATTCCATCGTAGCGGAAGGAATAGGGCCGGCCATTCACCTGGCCGCTCAGGGTGATGGTCGTCTCGCCGCCGTTGCGGTAGCGGCCCACGACCACCAGTTGCGTCCCGGCAAACAGGTCAGGCAGGGGATAGGGGTACAGATCGTCCACGATGATCTGCCCAAAATCGATCTCCAGATCGGACAGGAGCGGGGCGCTGACCCTGGCATAAAAGGCCGAGACCTTTTCGTCAATCTCTTCCTCAGGGCGGACATAGCCGCTGGCCCCCCGATGGTTCTGGGCGAGGGTGTCCAGCAACGTGGTGTTCACGTCATAGCCCACCCCAAAGGGAAAGAGGCGCACATTCCTGGGCGCAGCACGGCTCACGTTGTCAAGGATGCGGTCAATATCCACCTCGCCGGTGGTGGGCAGGCCATCGGTCAGAAAGATGAGGAAGGTGGGTCGCCCCTCTTCAACCATGTCGAGCGCCTCCAGCAGGGCGCGGTTGATGTCGGTTGAACCACCGGCTTCCAGGCGAGCCACAAAGTCGCGGGCCTGGCCCCGCTCGCTCGCCGGCACCAGGCCGCGGGCGTAGGGACGGGTGCCGGTGCTGAAGGCCAGGATGTTGAAGCGGTCCTGGTCGTTCAGGTGGTCGAGCACGAAGCGGAGGGCCGCCCTGGCCTGTTCGATCTTTTTACCGCGCATCGAACCGGAAACATCCAGGACCAGGATCACATCTTTGGCGACCACCTGCTGCGCCTCAACTTCCACCCGGGGCGCGGCCAGCAACAGGAAAAAGCCATCCCCCTGTCCATCCGGCCTGTAGCTGAGCAGGTTGACCCCCACCTCCTCCGTCGAGACGGTATAGTACAGCACAAAGTCGCGGTCGGGCCGGACATGAGATTCCTCGTAGCCGACGGTGGCATTGTGGTCGCCGCGCCGCTCGACATCCACCTTGTGGCTGGGGCTATAGATGGCCTTCAGCGGCTCGTTGCTGTGCACCGTCACATTGACCGCCACCTCCTGCAATGGCCGGGGGGAAAACTTTTCGGTGTTGAGCGGATAGACATACTCCACCAGGCCGTTGTCCATCGGCAGCACCTGGCTGTACTCGATCTCGATCCGCCGCTCGCCGCCAGGGGGGATGGGGTAGATGCGGGCCTGGAAGGTGTTGCGGCCCACATACTCCAGCAGGGCCGGATCGCGCCGCTGCTGGACGATCTGTTCATAGATGCGACGCGCCTCGTCCCGCTCCAGGATCTGCCCCTCCAGCTTCTGTCCGTCCACCCATATGGCGAACTCGCTGATGGTCGCCCCGTCGGGCAGGGGGAAGAGGTAGGTGCCTTCCACCTCAAAGCGGGCGTCATTGACAAACACCTGATCCACGTGGGTGGTGGCCACCTGGTCTTCAATGGTCACCGTCACGCGGTGGTATTTGATCGTCAGGTAGGGAACATCCACAATGGGCCGGTCGGGCGGCGGTTCAGGGATGATGATGCCGTCCGCCAGGGCCGGGACCGCCGGGCCCAACACCACCGCCAGGAGCGTCACAGCTCCGAACACAACTCTCAGAAGTCTGCTGTTCATGGCCTCACTCCTCCTTCACTCATTCCAGAGTCACAGCTAAGACGCACCAGAGGGGGACAGGGTTCCACGTCCCGGACAACAAAGGGGCGAGCCGCCCGGTGCGGCCCGCCCCGGGCCTCAGATGGCCTCTGTCGTTATGGCAGATTTCGCAGGATGAGGGGCAGGTAGACAAAGAGGCGGGGTTCCATCACCGTGACCACCTTGCTCTGCAGGTCATAGCACCCTCCGGCGTTGGTAGCCGTCAGGGTGACGGTATAGTCGCCGGCCGTGGCATATTGCCAGATCGGGTCCTGGTCCGTGCTGTCTATGCTGCCGTCGCCGTCCAGGTCCCAGGCGAAAGCGATGGGCGGCGTGCCGGTGCTGAGGTTGGTGAACTGGAGGGTATGGCCGGCGCAGGCCGGTTGGGGCCAGGTGAAGTCGGCTGTGGGATCACCTGGAGTACAGGCGATCGAAAAGCTGAACGCTGCGCGCTTCCAGATGGCATCACCCCACAACAGGCTGGCGGTGTTGGTGATGGGGGTGCCGGGGGTGCCGGTGACCCTGACGACCAATTGGACCGTCGCCGGCTGAGCGGGAGTCAGGCTGGTTGGCCAGGCCACAGTGCGGAGGTAGGGGCTATAGAGGTGGGGCAGGGTTGCGGAAATATACTCGATGCCCGGTGGAAGCACGTCCGAGATGATCACGTTGCCGGCCAGGACATTGCCCTGGCCGCCGAATTGGACCGTGTAGGTGAGCAGTTGGCCGGGATAGGGGGCAGGGGGAACACCGGCCGAGAGAGCAAGCGACGGAGAGAGCACCAGGTAATAGTCCTCCGTCTCGCCCAGGTCGTAGCCTTGGGCCGGGCCGCGTCCGTCGTAGGGGGCGGGGGCCGGCTTCTCCGCCACGCTGGCCCGGACCCAGAGCTCAAAGGCATGGCCCTCGCTGACGCTGATGTGGCCCAGGACGGAGGAAAACACGGGATAGACCCCCTGCCACGCTATGAAGGGCATATTGGGTAGCACCCACTCCGGCACACTGATGCCGCCGGGGCAGGTGAGGGTGTCTCCCCAATCGCCATCGTGGTTCCAGTCGAACCACAGGTTCAGGTAGCGGGGGGGTGGGAGATAGGG
>DAOTYI010000045.1:0-14008 GCA_034434895.1 Anaerolineae bacterium | reverse complement strand
TTGACGGCGTACTGGATGGTGGCGCAGGGTTTCCAGGGGACCAGGCAGTTGTTGTGGGTGTCGTCCCCGGTCGTCGCCACATGCCGCCTGCCGGGCACGGCGTTGATCGTCGTGGTTACCACATTGCTCCGGGCCAGGTCCACCCAGGCGACGTTGGTGATCTCTGTTCCGGCAGCCAGCCAGTCGGTGATCCGGGCGGTGAAGGTGATCAGGGTGGGTGCAGCGGGATAGACCGTGCCGGTCCAGGAGATCGTGCGGCTGGTGGTCAGGTACTCACCCTGGCCATGGCTGTAGATCAACGTCCCGGCATACTCCAGGTAGGGGTGCAGGGCATCGGTGACGATCACGCCGGGCTGCGGGACGGCGCCGGAGTTGGTCAGGATCAGGGTGTAGGTGATCACCGCGCCGGGATTGGCCGTGATGGGGGCCTGTTTGGCCTTGAACAGCCTGTATTCGTAGGCTCCCACATCATGTCGCAGTCCCAGGGGACGGCTGCTGCCGTCGCGGTCATCGGCCGGCAGGGTAGCACCCGGCTGGCCGGCGTCAATGCAGGGCGAAGCACCGCTCAGATGGAGGTTGCGTTGGGCAACGTTGGCGAAGCGGGGATCGGCTGAGAAACTGCCGGGGCCAGGGGGGATGTTGCTGTCGCCGCCGCTGTTGCCCCACAGGTCGTTATAAGCCGGCTGTGGCGAACCGGCGCCGTTGTACAGCCCATAGTTGACGTTGTTGACGGCGATGGTCTGGCTGATCACCGGCGAGCCGATGGCAATATAGATGCCCCCGCCGTGGACGCCGGCCGCATTGCCATAGAAAGTGTTGTTCAGCAGGGTGGGGTTGCCGGAGAGGATATAAAGCCCGCCTCCTCTGGCCTCGGCCTGGTTGTCGTAGACGACATTGTTCCAGACGGCCGCCTGGCCACTATAGAGGTAGAAGCCGCCGCCGTTCAGAGCGGCGTTGTTGTACCAGGTGTTGCGTTCCAGGACCAGGTTGCCACCACCGGAGTACAGGCCACCACCGCCGTTAGCCGCCGTGTTGCTATAGATGGTGTTCAGGCGGAGGGTGGGCAGCGCCCCGGCAGTCACATACACCCCCCCGCCGTTCTCCTCGCTCCGGCCGCCGGTCAGATAAAAGCCCTCGACTGTAGGGGTGATCCCGGCGGCAGCGATGACGATCACTCGACCCTGACCGGCCGCGTCCAGCCTCGTCGGCCGCAGGTCGGGGTCCCACCCTTCCCAGTCGGAGGTCGTGTAGCCGCCACGCAGGGTCAGAGACTCGGTCAGATAGACCACCTGGCTGTTCCCATCAAAGGTGTGAAGGTCGGTGTAGACGCCGGTGGCGACTTTGATCAGGTCAGGGGGGAGTGCCTGGCCGACGGCATGTTGCACGGTGGCGCACGGCCCGTAGTTCAGGTCCAGGCAGTTGTTATAGGCATCCAATCCGGTTGGCGCCACATAGCGGGTGCCCTGGACATGGTTAATATAGGTGGTATCCACTGTGGCTGCCTGCCCTTCGGCCCCGCCAAAGGTGACGATGACCTCGGTGTGCTCGGTCTGCCCACCGGCGGCATAGGCCGGGATCCAGATGGTGACCGTCACCGGGCTGTAGGTCTCGCCAGGTGCCAGGGGCCCGATGATCGCCGGTTCAACCTCGGCGTAGGCAAACTGGCTGTGGGTGGTCAGATAGAAGGTCTCGGTGTAGTTGCCGGTGTTGTGCAGCGTGTGGGTGCAGACGACGGTTGCCCCTGGATCGACCTGGCGGTGGCATTCCGGTTCCAGCAGCGCACCGGGCAGGTAGGGCACGGTGGTCGTGTCCACGGCGGTATCAAAGATGGTCGAGGTGTAGTGCGAAGTGGCGGTGATGAGGGTCGTATTGACCGTGCCGACCTCGGTGCCGGCCGGCACATGGACCACCACCGCTATCGTTTCCTTTTCACCCGGCAGCAGGCTGGCCGTCGTGGTGGGGATGACCTGCACCGGCCAGCCCAGGCTGTTGGTCGCGGCCAGGGTGTAGCTGTCTGCCAGCGCGCCGCTGTTGCTGACAAAATGGGTGTAGGTGATGGCCGTGCCCGGCCCGGCCTCCCCCTGGCGGTCCGGGTAGAGGGTCACATGGGGACGGGTCACGGTGGTAAAGTCCAGGGCCGAATCATAAGCCGGACAGTAGAGGGCGGTGGTGGCGCTGATGATGGCCATATCCTGGGCAGAGATGACCTCTGGTGGGATAAAGAGCGTGACCGTCACCGGCACCGATCCGCCGGGGGGCAGGTCGGGGACCAGGTCGGGAGAGACGAGCAGCGTCCAGCCACGGCTGCTTGACCCGCCTACCAGGAAGGTGTTAGTGACCTCGCCGGTATTGGTCAGAAGGTGGGTATACACGATGCTGTTTTCCAGGATCACGGTGCCGGCGCGGTCTGGTTCCAGCTCCAGGTCCACATTCCAGTTGACCCGGGTGAGATAGGTGCTGCTGTCCGAGACCGACGGATCGGCCCGCGAGGTGGCGGTAACCAGCAGCAGGTCCTCCGTCTGGGTGATGATGGCGGGCACCGAGACGGAGACCAGGATGTTCGATCTCTGCCAGGGTCCGATTGTCACCGGATTGGGGTTGATGCTCACCGGCCAGCCATGTTGACTGGAGGCGGTGATGTCGAAGGTGTCGGTATAGTTGCCCAGGTTGATGATCCGAAAAGTATAGACCGCTACGTCTGGGGCGATGATGCACCATCCCTCCCCTTCAGGCACACGGTTTCTCAGGTCAACGCCCACCACCCGCTCGACGAGGGTGGTATCGGTCACGGTGTCGCTCACCGGCCCGCTCCAGGCCGGCGGATCATAGATCGTCGGCTGGAACTGGGAGGTGGCGGTGATCAGGGTGGTGTTCACCGTGTTGCTCAACGCCAGTGAGGGGATGATCACCTCCACTTCCACCGTCCTGCTGGCGTTGGCCCCCAGTGTGACCTCAGCGGGGCCGAGCAGGGTCCCCCACCCGCTGCTGGTCAGTTGGAAGGTGTCGGTATAGTTGCCGGTGTTGGTCAGGGTGTGGGTGTACAGCAGCGTCTCGCCGGGCCGGCCGCGGCCGCTGTTGTCAGGGGCAAATTCGACCTCCACGTTCCGGTTGACAAAGGTGGTGTCGGTCACGGCATCATGCACGGTCGGGCTGAACTGGGAGGTGGCGGTGATGTGGGTGGTGTCTACCAGCAAGATGTCGGGGTTCAGGGCCGGTACGGTCACCGTCACCCAGGCGGGCCGGCTCTGGCCAGGGCCCAATGTCGCCTGGGCAGGGTTGACGGTGACCGGCAGTCCGGCGCTGCTCGACCAGGTAAAGTTGAACGTGTCGGTATAGTTGCCGGTGTTGGTCAGGAGATGAGGGAAGAGGACCGGCCGGGGCTGGGAGGGGTTGGAGAGGATGAGGGCCACCTGGTCTGGTTCCAGGCTCACACCCCGTCTCAGGGTCACGGTGGTGGTGTCCACCGCTGTGTCGAACGGGTAGGGGCTGAAACCGGAGGTGGCGGTGACAATTGTCGTATCCACCGTCCCGCTGAGGGCGCCGGCCGGCACCTGAATCATCACCACCACCCTGGCTGCCGATCCAGGTCCCACCATGACCGTCTGGCTGAGGGCCTGGGCCGGCCAGCCGTGGCTGCTGCGGGCTGCCAGGTGGAAAGTATCGGTGTAGAAGCCGATGTTGGTCAGGACGTGGGTGTAGGTGATCGGCAGGCCGGGGAAGCCGCGTCCGGCATTGTCCGGCTCCAGTTGTACCCCAACGACCAGATACTCGTCGGCACCGATGTCGGGAGCCAGGCCGGTCAGGCGGGGATGGCCATCCAGGTCCTCGGTCAGGAAGGTGGTGTCGCCCCGGTCTATGCAGGGAGAACCCTCCTGGAGATGATAATCTGCCTGGCCGGGGTTCACGAACCGGGGATCGACCGACAGGTCATGGGGGCCGGCCGACAGGCCGCCGCCATAGTCCCCGCCGCTGTTGGCCCAGACGTCGTTATAGTCGGCTGCCGGCGACCCGCCGCCCCGATAGAGGCCACCCCCGCTGAGGGAGGCGGTGTTGCTGACCAGGATGGTGTTGCTGATGGTCGGCGTGCCGCCACCCAGGTAGATGCCGCCGCCATAGCCGGCCGCCTGGTTGCCGTGGAGGGTGTTGTGCCACAGGCGCGGGCTGCCGGCGGCGGTATAGAGGCCGCCACCGTTGCGGGAGACCGAGTTTCCGTAAAAGAGGTTGTTCCAGACGCTGGCATTGCCCAGGGCGTGGTAAAAGCCGCCGCCGTCCAATCCGGCGCTGTTGTGATAAAAGAGGTTGCGCTCCAGCGTCAGGCTCCCCAGGGCGTTGTAGACTCCGCCGCCCGACCGGTCGGCGTGGTTGTGGTGGATGGCGTTGCGGCGCAGCAATGGCGCTCCTGAGCTGACATACACCGCCCCGCCAGAGCCGGCGGTGGAGCCGTTGATCAGGTGAAAGCCTTCCACGGTGGGGTTGCCCAGGATGTTCAGCACCCGGCCTTTCCCGTCCGCACTGATGGTCGTGACATGCAGTTCGGGGATGAAATTCTCCTCCCCCCAGGGGCCGTTGGCCGGGTAACCGCCTTGCAGGATGATCCTCTTGTTGAGCAGGATGTCATGCTCGTGGTAGGTACCGGCGGCCACTTTTACCCGGTCGCCGGTGACGGCCTGACCTGCCGCATACTCGATCGTGGCACAGGGATAGGTGTAGACCAGGCAGTTGTTGAGCGTGTCGTCGCCTCCCGTGGTCACATAGCGATCGCCGGGCGCGTGGATCACGGTAAAGGTGTCGGTGATGGCTGTGGAGACGCCGCTGCCGGGCAGGAGGCTGTTGACCTGCAGCGCCGTCCTCTCAACCTCGCCGCCGGGCATGGTGGCCGGGACAGACAGGCTGACCCACACCGTGGCTGTCAGGTGGGGGCCTAAGTTGCTCACCAGCGTCGGAGTGACGGTGGTCCAGCCCCGCTCGCTGCTCCAGACGATCTGGAAGGTGTCGGGAGCGTTGCCGGTGTTGGTCAGGATGTGGACATAGGAGATCACCGTGCCGGGGTTGACATACTCGTGGTATTCGGGAGCCAGCCTGACCCCCGGGTTCCAGTTGACAATCGTCTTGTTCTGCACGGTGTCATAGATGGCCGGGTTGACCTGCGAGGTCGCTGTCAGGATGACGATGGCGTGGCTACCGCTGATGGCATCGGTGGGGACTGCCACCGCCACCGGCACGGCGACAACCTCGCCGGGGGTGAGGGTGAAGACAGGCGTATAGTCCACCGCTCCCCAACCGGCCGGCGGCCCGCCGCTCAGCAGGGTGTGGGTCAGATGATAGCTGTCGGTGATGGAGCCGCTGTTGGTCAGGACGTGCTGATAGACGATGATCTGGCCGGGAATGCCTCCGCTCTGGCGGTCCGGGGCCAGGATCAGGTCGGGGTAGAGGCTGCTTTCGTCGGCGCCGATATCATATCCCCGGCCCAGAGGACGGGGGTCGCCCTCCAGGTCACGGGGGAGGGTGGTCGCCGGATCGGCGGTGTGGAGGCAGGGGGAGTCGGGGCGCAGGTGCAGGTCGCCGCCGGCCGGGTCTGCAAAGCGAGGATCAACGGCCAGGTCGGTGCTGCCGGGGCTGATGCCGGCATAGTCGCCCCCACTGTTGTGCCAGAAATCGTTATAGGCCAGAGAAGGGGTAGTGCCCGGCACGACATACAGGCCGCCGCCGGTCGAGGCGCTGTTGCTGACGACAATGGTATTGCTGAGGACGGGGGTGCTGCCGGCCAGGTAGAGACCGCCGCCGTTGCTCGTGGCCGTGTTGTAGGCAAAGGTGTTGTTGTACAGCCGGGGAGCGCCACCGGCGCTGGCCAGGCCGCCGCCATGGGTCGCCGTGTTGCCGTAGAACATGACGTTCTGAATGGTGGCGGCCAGGGGGCCGCTGAGGTACAGCCCACCGCCGGTCGTGGCCGAACCGCCCCGGATGACAAAGCCTTCCACGGTGATCGGCCCGCTGCCGGCCAGGTACACCCCCCGACCCCCACCCTGAGCATCCAGCGTGGTCACACTCGTCGGCGTCAACCAGTTGGTCAGGGTATAGCCACCGCGCAGCGTCAGGGGGTGGGAGATATAGACGGTCTGGTAAAAGGTCTCGCTGCCCACCGTGCGGCCCTGGACCCCCTGACAGAGGCCGGCCACCTGGACCAGACCGCCATCTGGGGCCACATCCACCGCTGCCTGGGGGTTGGTATAGACCTGGCCGGCCTCCACGCGGGCAAAGCAGGTGCCGGAGTAGAATTCGTATGCTCCCATATCGGCCCGGGGGCCAAAGGGACGGGCCCAGCCGGCATAGTCTTCGGGCGGATAGCTGGCCGGATCGGCCTGGTCAATGCAGGGGGAACCGGCCTGGAGGCGCAGGTCGTTCCCGGCCGGGTTCACAAATTTCGGGTCTTGGGAGATGCTGCCGGTACCGGCTGAAGCCCCCCCTCCATAGTTGGCCGGCGTGTTGCCCCACACATCGCCATAGGCATCGCTGAGGGAGGGATTGCTGTAAAGGCCATAGTTTGTGTTGTTGGCGAGAATGTTGTTGTGAATCGAATGTCCTGAGCCGCTAAAGACATGAATGCCGCCGCCGACGCCGCTGGTCTGGTTGCCATAGATCGTATTGCTCTCGATGGTGCTGGGATTCTCGCGGAGGCTAAGGCCACCGCCGTTGTTAGCGGTGTTGCCATAGATCAGGTTGTTCCGCACATCAATGTGGGTTGAGGAGGCGGCGGCCCGGACCAGGAGACCTCCGCCGTTGCCCGCCGCGCTGTTGTGGTGGATGGCGTTGCGCTCGACCAGCGGATGGCTGCTTCCCCACACGTAGAGGTGAATCGCCCCCCCCTGGCTCCCATTGCCGAGGGCCTGGTTGTTGTAGAGGTCGTTCCTCTGGATCAGCGGTGAACAGTTCCAGTAAAAGACATAAATAGCCCCACCCCCGCTGTCGGTGCCTCCGGCGGTGGTCTGGTTCCCGTAGAACCGATTTTCCTCTACAATGGGGTTGGCGGCGTGGATGTGGAGGCCCCCGCCTTTGATTTGCGCTGTGTTGCTGTAAATACGGTTGTCCCGGAGGGTGGGGTTGCCGCTTTCGTAAAAAACCCCACCTCCGCCCTGGTAGGCCCGGTTGTCATAGATGTCGTTGTCCTGCAAGAGGCCGGAGTTGATGCTGGCGTAAAAGCCCCCGCCGCCATAGTTGCTGAACTGGTTGTTCTCATTGTGATGGATGCGGTTTCGTTCAACCCGGGGCGTGCTGCCGATGAGGCACAGGCCCCCTCCCCGGCCATCCTGACCGGTGAGGATGTTGGCATATATCTCGTTGTCCTGGATGAGCGGTTGCCCGCCGGCGGCGTAAATACCGGCGCCGCGCCCTGCATCGCCCGACACGGTGTTGCTGTAGATAAGGTTGTGGCGAATAATCGGGTTGCCCCCGGCGATGTAAATGCCAGCCCCGCCGGCAGGGTTCGGGGTGCTGCTTGTCAGATAGCCCCGGCGGATATGTAGCCCCTCGACCACGGCGGCCATACTGCCGATAGAAACCACCTGCCTGTTCCCCTCCCCATCGAGGATGGTGGGGTAGGCGGCCGGGTCCGGTTCGGTCCAGTTGGTCAGGGTATAGCCGCCCCGCAGGGTCAGGGCCTGGTTGAGGAGGACGACCGGGCCGGCTCCGCTGCCGGTGCAAACGCCGGCCACCTTCACCGTCTCGCCCGCCCCGGCTGTATCCACGGCTGCCTGGACGGTAGTGTAGACCTGGCCGGCCTCGACGCGGGCAAAGCAGGTGCCGGTGTAAAATTCGTGGGCGCCGATGTCAGACCTGGGGCCAAAGGGACGGGCCAGTCCGTCAAAATCTACCGCCACCGTCTGGGTGATCGGCACCCAATCCCGGCAGGGGGAGCCGGCCTGGAGGTGAAAGTCGGCTGCCGCCGCGTCCATAAAAAGGGGATTGGTTGAGGTGGAATGGCTGCCGGCCGACACGCCCCCGCCATAGTCTCCGCCGATGTTGGCCCAGACGTTGTTGTAATCCAGCGTCGGCGACCCGCCGCCTCGATACACACCGCCGCCCTGGCTGGCGGTGTTGCTGACGATGATGGTCGCCTGGATCAGCGGTGTGCCGGCGGACAGGTAGGCTCCTCCACCCTGTTCGTCCGCCTGGTTGCCGTACAGGGTGTTGTGTTGCAACACCGGAGCGCCACCGGCCACATAGAGGCCACCTCCCCGGCCGGCAACGGTGCTGTTGGCATAGATCAGGTTATTTTCCAGCACCGGCTCGCCGGCGGCGACATAGACCCCTCCCCCATTGAGGATCGCCGTGTTGGAGTAGAGGCGGTTGCGACGGAGCTGGGGCTTGCCGCTTTCAATCAGCACCCCGCCGCCATTCTCGGCCCGGCCCTGGCGCAGGTGCAGGCCCTCTACGGTCGGCGAAGCTCCGCCGGCGATCCAGATCACCCGGACCGAATTTTCTCCGTCCAGGATGGTGGGGTTTGCAGCCGGATCGGGGGTTGTCCAGTTGGCCGGTGTATAGCCGCCGCGAAGGGTGATCGTCTTGTTGAGGAACACCACCTGCCCCTGGCCGTTGGAGGTATAGACCCCTGTGGCGATCAGGACCTCATCGCCGGCCGTTGCCTGGTTGACGGCGTACTGAATGGTCCGGCAGGGGGCGGCAGGGTTGGTGCAGGGGCCGCTATCGGTGCCGGAGGGGGCGACATAGCGGGTTGGGTCCCCCTGGCTGCCGTGGAGTGGCGAATAGGGTGCAAGATAAAGAACGGGTGATAAAATCAGCGGAGTGGTTTCCTGCCCGGTGGCGGGGGGGGCAGGGGCAGCATGGGCAATGGCATGCGCCCCGACCAGCAACCCCAGGATCACCGCCAGGCTGCCCAGGGTCAGAGCCAGGGCCACCATCGAAGCGGTCCGTTTCGTTGCTGTTGTGGACATGCTTCCTCCTTATTAACAGATTATGGCGGGATACCCAAATTTCTACGCCTTTGACACTGATCAAATTATACCATTAGCAGAGCACAAGTCAATAGTACCATCTTCCCACGTCAAGGCTCTTTTCAGAGCTTGTCTGAAAAGTCTACCACGAAGGCGAAGGAATCAACAGAACTTCTTTGTGTCCTTAGTGGTTTTCAGACCGGTTCTCAGGGATTCGGGCATTGCTCCGCTGTTTGACTTCTGGATGCTTTGCCGTTAGAATGGATATGGCGCTGAACCGGCCGTGGGGCTTCCTGCAAGACTCACCGTGCAGGCACACACGGTTTTGATAGAGGGAGTATGTCCCAGGGGTTGGAGATCAAAGAGGGCTGGGCAACGGTCATCCTGTTGCTGGTCATGTTCTTCTGCGTTGCCTGGTCCATCCAGATGGCGGAATGGACGCAGGGGCTGGCGATCCTGCAATGGGTTGTGCTGGTTGGCGGCGTGCTGAGCATCGTACTGGCCAAGAGCCACATTCCCAACCGGATGGCCCATCTGCTTTCTGCCCTGGCCGGGCTGACCTGGGGTGCCTATCTCACCGGTCGGGTTGTGGCGGAGGTGACCGGTCTGTCGGTCGAGATGGCGGTGGTGGAGCTGGACAGGCAGGTCGGGGAGTGGGTTTCCGCCCTGTTCAGCGGAGAGAGCACCGCCGGGAGTTTTGTCTTTCTTCTGCTGCTGGCCCTGCTCCTGTGGATCATGTCTTACTTTTGTGCGTGGGCCGTCTTCCGCTGGCAACGGGTGTGGTGGGCGGTCATTGTGTGCGGCCTGGCCCTGATGCTCAACCTCACCTATGCCCCTCTCAACCTCACCGGCTTTCTGATTTTTTTCCTGCTGGCTGCTCTGCTGCTGGTGGTGCGCGCCAGTCTGGCCTCTTATGAAGAGGAATGGAAAATGTCCGGGGTGGGCTACAGTCCGGATCTGGTCTATAGCTTCCTGCGCGCCGGATTGACCATTTCTGTGGCAGCCATCCTCCTGGCCTGGGGGGCGCCCCGGGCCCTGGCCAGCCGGCCGCTGCAACAGTTCTGGGAAAAGGCCGGTGAACCGTGGCGGCGGTTGCAAGACCAATATGCCCGTGTCTTTCAGGATCTCAATTATCGGAATGAGCCGGCCTTTGTCTCCTTTAGCCGGGTCAGAAAGTTCGGCGGGCCGGTGCGGCTGTCGGACGAACCGGTGATGGATGTGCGCTCTGGACAGGGGCGATACTGGCGGGTGGTGGTCTTTCATGACTATACCGGTGACGGCTGGCTCAATACCGACACCGATATCCTCCTGGTCGAGGAGAATGAACGGACGCTGACGGTTCCCGATTCTATGCTGCGCCAGACGGTCACGCAGACCGTCACCCTGCGGCAGGAGCTGGGACCGGAGGGCACCATCGCCGCCGCTGCCCAGCCGGTGCGGTTGAACCTGCCGTTGCGGGCGGTTGTCAGCCTTCTTCCGCCAGCTCAGGACTCCCAGGGAGCTGCACGGCCCCGTTCCCTTCTCCCTGTGCTGAGCGAACCGTCCGTTCTTTACTCGCGCCGGGCGTTGAAGGCGGGTGATTCTTACCAGGCCGTCTCGTCCCTCACTGTAGCGGACGAGGAATCGCTGCGCCAGGCCGGGACCGACTATCCGGCCTGGGTGGTGCCCCGCTACCTGCAACTGCCCGGCTCCCTTCCGCCGCGGATCCGGTTGCTGGCCGAGCAGATCACAGCCGGCCACACAACCCCTTACGACAAGGCGCTGGCCATCGAGCATTATCTGCGCGATATCCCCTATAATGAGTTGATCACAGGGCCAAAGGCGGGCCAGGATGGGGTGGAATATTTTCTGTTCGAGGCCCGGCAGGGATATTGCCAGTACTATGCCTCGGCCATGGTGGTCATGCTGCGGGCGGTGGGCATCCCGGCGCGCTATGTGGAGGGCTACAGCCAGACCCTGAAAGAGGCGGGGGTGTATCACATCCTGAAGCGGGATAGCCATGCCTGGCCGGAGGTCTTTTTCCCCGGTTACGGCTGGATCGAGTTCGAGCCGACGGCCGGCGAGCCGGCTCTTGTCCGGCCCCGCGCCCCGACTCCGCCGGCAGCGGAGGAGGATGACGAGCTCAAGCGCCCCAGGCCGTGGCGCACTCCGGGCGTGAGGATGGATGATGCCTTCGAGGAGCCACCGCCCTCTGCGACGCCGGTGCCGGAGCCGTTTCTATCCAGACTGGGCCGCTGGGCCGGCCTGCTCCTGACGGTGGCGGCGGCGATCCTGGCGGTGGCGGCGGTGCTGATGATCCGACGCTACCGCCACATTCAGGGTTTGAGTGTGGCCGAACGGGTTTACGGAGATCTGGAAGATTGGGTTTGGCGCCTGTTGCGCATCCAGCCACTGGCCCATCAGACGCCGCACGAATATACGGCGGTGGTGACCGACCTGGTTCCCCAAGGGGGGTCGGCCATTGAGCGGATTGCCGACCTGTATGTCCGGGAGCGGTTTGGCGGCAAAATGGTGCCCGGCGAAGAGGCCGAGGCGGCCTGGTCCGAGGTCTGGCCGGCCCTATGGCGCAGAGGGCTGCGCCGTATAGGGGAACGGGTCCGCGAGCGGTGGGTACGCGGCTGACCCGTTTCACTCCCACTCGATCGTCGCCGGCGGCTTGCTGGACAGGTCATACACGACGCGGTTGACGCCTGGCACCTCGTTGACGATGCGGTTGCTGACGCGGGCCAGCAGGTCGTAGGGCAGGCGTGCCCAGTCGGCGGTCATGAAATCATCGGTCGTCACGGCCCGCAGGGCGATGACGTGGGCATAAGTCCGCCCATCGCCCATCACCCCCACGCTGCGCACCGGCAGCAACACGGCGAAGGCCTGGGCTGTGCCTGTCCCTTCCCGCTGGCGGAGCAGGCCGGCCGCGAGCAGTTCCTCGCGGAAGATGGCATCGGCAGCCCGCAACGTCTCCAGCCGCTCCCAGGTGACCTCGCCCAGGATGCGCACCGCCAGCCCTGGTCCAGGGAAGGGTTGGCGATAGACGATCTCGTCGGGCAGGCCGAGTTCCTGAGCCACGGCCCGCACCTCATCTTTGAACAGGAAACGCAGCGGTTCCACCAGCTCAAGCTGCATCTCCTGCGGCAGGCCGCCGACATTGTGATGGGTTTTGATGCGCTGCGCCCCCGGCCGCCCGGCCCCGGCGCTCTCGATCACGTCGGGGTAGATGGTGCCCTGGGCCAAAAAGTCGAAACGGCCCAGGCGACCTGCCTCTCGCTCAAAGAGGCGCACAAATTTCTCGCCGATGATGCGCCGCTTGGCTTCCGGGTCGGTCACACCGGTCAGTGCAGCCAACATCTCCTCGGCGGCATGGACGACCACCAGGTGCAGGCCCACCTTTTGCTCGAAGGTGCGGATGACCTGTTGCGTCTCATCCTGGCGCAACAGACCATGGTCCACAAAGATGCAGGTGAGCTGGTCCCCCACGGCGCGGTAGACCAACACGGCCGTCACCGCCGAATCCACACCCCCGGACAGGGCACACAGCACCTGCCCATCACCCACCTGCCGGCGGATGGCGCTCACTGCCTGGCCGATGAAGTGGGCCGGGGTCCAGTCGCCATGCAGGCCGCAGACGCGGTAGAGAAAGTTGCGGATGATGGTCGCGCCTTGTGGCGTGTGGACCACCTCCGGGTGAAACTGCAACCCGTATAGCCGTCGTCCGGGGTGGGCCAGGGCCGCGACCGGCGAATTGTCACTTTGAGCCACGGCGGCGAACCCGGCCGGCGGGACTTCGATGCGGTCGCCGTGGCTCATCCACACCTGCAGGGCCAGGGGCAGCCCGGCAAAGAGAGGGCAGGCTGGATCGGTGATGATCAGTTGGGCCGGGCCATATTCGCGGCGTTGGGCCGGAGCCACACGCCCGCCGAGATGATGGGCCAGCAGTTGCATTCCATAGCAAATGCCCAATACCGGCAGTTTGCTTTCCAGGACATAACCCGGCAAGGCCGGCGCATCCGGTTCATAAACGCTGCTGGGACCGCCGCTCAGGATGAAACCTCGCGGCTGAAGGGCCAGCACCTGCTCAGCCGGAGCGTTGTAGGGGAACAACTCACAGTAGACATGGGCCTCGCGCACGCGCCGGGCAATGAGCTGGCTGTACTGGGAGCCAAAGTCAAGGATGGCGACCGCCTCGGGGGCGGGGTTTTCCAGGCGGCTTTCCTCCACAGTTCGATCCCTTTAGTCGGCGAAGGCGATCTGCCCGTCGGACATCTCCCTGATCACGACCAGAGCATGGAGTGGCACTCCCAATGGTTCCAGCTCGGCCCGTCCCCCCTCGAATGCTTTTTCGATGAGGGCGCCGATGCCGACCAGCTCCGCCCCGGCGTGGCGGACCAGACGCACCAGAGCGCCGATGGTCTGGCCGGTGGCGAGAAAGTCGTCAATGATGAGGACCCGGTCGCCAGGCCCCAAGAATTCCGGCGAACACATCAGAAAGACAGAGACCCCCTTGGTGTGCGATGGCGCAGCTTCGACGTAGACCGGATCGGTCATAGTCACCGGTTTGGTCTTGCGGGCATAGAGCAGCGGAATGCCCAGGGCCAGGGCGGTGGTCAGCGCCGGGGCAATGCCCGAGATTTCGGCGGTCAGGACTTTGGTCGCGCCGGTGTGGGCAAAACGGGCGGCCAGTTCCCGGCCCGCCTCCATCATCAACATGGGGTCCACCTGATGATTGATAAAGCCGTCCACTTTGAGGATGCCCCGGCCCAGATTCCGCCCTTCCTGGAGGATGCGCTCTTTGAGTGCCTTCATTTCCTCCCTCCTCTCTTCTCTCCTTGGGGCCATAGTTTACCACATCTGGAACGAAATGACCAGTGACCGGCGATGAATGACGAATGAGAACCTGTATTTCGCCCCCTGGCGATCCGAAGTGTTGTGGTCTCAAATAGAAATTTCAAGAGGGATGGTTCAAAGTTGGTTGACACTTTTGTGACCGAAGGCCTTCATCGCCCCTCACCCCCCTTTGTCCCCCCTCTCCCTCTGGCCTTGCGGCCAGAGGAGAGAGGGGATCAGGG
>DAOTYI010000044.1:0-1977 GCA_034434895.1 Anaerolineae bacterium | reverse complement strand
CAACTGGATGACCTACACCGTCCAGTTCGCCACGCCGCTGGTCACGCAGGGCACCTTTGCTTTTGAAGTGGTCCAGTCGCCGGAAAACAGCCTGCGCAACCGGGACAGCCTGCTGGGCCTGCTGGGCCGCGCCGGGCACGGCGATACCGTTCTGGTCGAACAGTTCTACGAATACACCCACTGGGGGCCGTCGAGCGGCACACCGGAGACCGACCCCAACCCCCGCCTGGAGGCCTATCTGGCCGCTGCCCGCCGGGGCGCGACGGTCCGCATCCTGCTGGACAGCCACTTTGACCAGAGCGGCGACAATGCAGCGACGGCGGCCTACCTGCTGAATGCCGCCCGCAGCGAAGGGCTGGACCTGCAGGCCCGCCGCGCCGACCCCACCTTCCTGGGCCTGCACAACAAGATGGTGCTGGCCCATATCGGCGGGCGGGGGTATGTCCATGTCGGCAGCATCAACGGCAGCGAGGCTTCCTCCAAAGTCAACCGCGAACTGGCCCTGCAGGTGCAATCGGATGCGGCCTACAACTATCTCAAGGGGGTGTTCGACGCCGACTGGCGGTCGGCCACGCCGCCGGTCTACCTGCCCCTGGTGCTGCGCAGCTATGAGGCTCCCCACCCGGCCAACCATCTGCTCATCAGCGAGGTGGCCTATACCTCCGCGCCTGAAAGGGAGTGGGTGGAGATCTATAACCCCACCCCCTATGCTGTGGACCTGTCGGGCTACAAACTCGGCGACGCCGCCAGCCCGGACAGCTATGAGGGGATGTATCAGTTCCCGGCGGGGACGAGCCTCGGTTCCCAGGGGGTATTGGTGGTGGCGGTGACGGCCAGCGGCTTCCGGCAGAATTTCCCCACCCGCTCACCCGACTTTGAGCTGCTGGAGACCGACCCGGCGGTGCCCAACCTGATCAAATCGGCGGCCTGGGGCACAGGGGATTGGGGCCTGGGCAACGATGGCGACGAGGTGTTGCTCCTGGACGGCAGCGATCAGGCCGTGGATGTGATCGTCTACGGCAACGGCAGCTATCCGGGGGTGGTGCCTCACCCCGGCGGCATCGCCTACGGCCACTCCCTGGAACGCTACCCACCCTGGCTCGACACCGACGATTGCAGCGCCGACCTGCGCGACTGGCCCTATCCCAGCCCGGGCGAGCTGCCGTAGGGCAGGGCAGGTCCGTATCTGTTTACCGCCGAGAACAGAGAGCGCAGAAACCTTTACGATTCCTCTGCGCTCTCTGCATTCTCGGCGGTAACCAAATCCCCTCACCGCGAGCAGGGGTCGTAGTTCCGGCCCAGGACAATCTCGATCTCCACCGTCGAGGCCGGATCGGTCTGCGCCGGAGGGCTGCCGGCGCTTTGCACGGCCGAGAGGGGCACGTTCAACAGCCGGGCGATCTGCTGACCGGCAGCCATGTTGTCGGTCAGGACGCGGATGACCGTCTGGGCATAGTCCTGCCGGTCGGCCGGGCCGGTGCTGACCACCTTGAACCCGGCCCAGCGCAGGGCGGCGGCGGCCAGTTGATCGGCCTGGCGGCGCGGTGAGCCGTTCAGCACCCGGACGCGCAGCCCGCTGTTGGCATCCAGACGGGAGGTGTCCACCGGGGCGTAAAAGCTCTCCAGCAGCTTCCGCACCTCGTCGGTCCGGGGCAGGAGGACGGCCGCCCCCTCCGGTGTGACCCAACTCTGGGTCTGGGCCGCACCGATGGCCTGGCTCAGGATGCGTTGCGGCTTGAGCTGGACCCCCACGTAAGCCAGGTTGATCACCTGATCTAGCGGCATGTCGGTCTGAAAGGTATCGCCCATCGTCCGCCATAGATCGGGCAAGCGGGGGATCATATCCAGAGTGAGGGCCTGATCCCACAGCGCCATCAGCACCTTGCGCTGGCGGCGCCCCCGGTCAAAATCGTTGCTGCTCTTGCGGGAGCGGGCATAGCGCAGCGCCTCCTGGCCATTCATGTGCTGGATGCCGGC
>DAOTYI010000043.1:0-51914 GCA_034434895.1 Anaerolineae bacterium | reverse complement strand
CCTCCACAATGGATAATTTTGCGTTCATCATTCACCCTGTCGAACCCCAAAAGGATGTGGCCCGCAAGTTCCCCTTATTGGGCAGGCTGCCACCGGCCGTCATTGACTACTTCTGCCGTTTCTTCCCCCCCGTCCGGCTGTCTCACATCACCGGCATCCGCTCGCTGGCCACCGGCAAAGAGATTGAGGGCTGGCTGATCGCCTGCCCCTTGACCCCCAGGCGGATGCTGACTGTGCCGGTGCGGGTGGCATACCACAAGATCATCCAGACCGGACGGCTGGCCGAGCGGCTGGGTGCTCAACTTCTGGGGTTGGGGGCTTATACCTCCGTGGTCGGCGACGGCGGGATCACCATCGCCCGGAGCCTGAGGATCCCGGTGACGACCGGCAACAGTTTTACGATCAGCGTGACGATCGAGGCTGCGTTGGAAGCGGCCCGGCGGATGGACCTTGAGCCGGCGGGGTGTGTGGCAGCCGTCGTCGGCGCGTACGGTTCCATCGGGCGGGCCTGTTCCCGACTCCTGGCCCGTTCCGTCTCCCAACTGCTGCTGGTGGGCCGCAAGCCGGACCGTTTGCAGGAGGTGCAGGCCCAGATTGAAGCGGCCGGTGGCCGGGCCGTGGCGACCACCGATCTGGCCGCGATCCGCCAGGCCGACATCGTACTGGCCGTGACGACTTCCCTGCAACCGATCATCGAGCCGGAACATCTGAAGCCGGGAGCCGTCGTGTGCGATGTGGCCCGACCGCGCAATGTCTCCCGCCGTGTCGCTGCGCTGCGGGACGATCTGCTGGTGATCGAGGGGGGGGTGGTAGAGCTACCCGGTGCGGTAGATTTCGGCTTTGATTTCGGCTTGCCGCCGGGTCAGGCCTATGGCTGCATGGCCGAAACTGCCGCCCTGGTCCTGGAAGGCCGCTTTGAAAGCTATAGCCTGGGCCGGGAGATCTCCCTGGAACGGGTCGAGGAGATGGCCCGTATGGCCGCCAGGCATGGAATTCGGCTGGCCGGGTTTCGCAGTTTCGGACAGCCCTTGAGCGATGAACAGATCGAAGAAACCAGAAAGAAGGCCCATGCAGCACGAAAGCATGATTCCCTGCCCTGAAGGCTCTCGGCGGGCCTGTGACCCGCGCAATGGGGGCAGGCAGCCACACGAAAACAGGACACATGACAGAGGGGGAGGATACACAGGATGAGCAAAGGACGCCTGCTGATTGTCGAAGACGATTTTGACATCTCTAACATGCTGCGCATCTATTTTGATTCTCAGGGCTACGAGAGCAACGTCGCCACCCGGGGAGAGGAGGCGCTGGAGATTTGCCGCCGCAAACTGCCCAATCTGATCATCCTGGACATCATGCTGCCCGACATCAACGGCTATGAGGTTTGCCGTCAGTTGCGCGCCAATCTGCGCACCAGCCACATCCCCATTATCTTCCTCACCCAGCGGGATGAGCGCAGCGATCAGATCGCCGGGCTGGAGTTGGGTGCCGACGACTATATCACCAAGCCGTTCGACCTCCAGCTCTTGCTGCTGCGCGTGCAGAACTCCCTGCACCGCTCTAGCTGGCTGAGCCTGACCAGCCCGGTGACCGGCCTGCCCAGCAGCAAGCTCATCGAGGATCAGTTGCGCCAGATCATGCGCCGCAAAGGCTGGTCGGTGCTCTATATCGGCATCAACCACATCAACGACTTTAACGATGTCTATGGCTTTGTGGCCGGCGACGATGTGCTGCGCTTCACGGCCATGTTGCTGACCGAAGTGGTGGATGAACTGGGCACCGGCACCGACTTTATCGGCCACATCGGGGGCGACGACTTTATCATCATCAGCTCCCCGGAGGTCTCACCCGCGATCAAAAACCGCCTGATCCAGCGTTTCAACGAGGAGGTCATGACCTTCTACAACTTCCGGGACCGGGAGCGGGGCTATATTGAGGTGGTGAATGGCCGGGGGGATATCCAAAAAGCGCCGCTGATGACCCTGGCGGTCGGCCTGATCCACCACGACACCGCCCCCTTTGCCGACATCCGGGAGATCACAGAGGTAGCCGCCGAAGCCCGGCGCCGTGCCCAACAGGGGGTCTAAAGGGCCAATCTGTGAGTGTGGGGCATGAACGGTCGTAACCTGCCGGCCTGGCTTGAAAGCCGCATCGAACGCGCCTTGCTCTGGTTCCAGCGAGCAGCCCTGCTGTTGCTGCTGATCGCGGCGCTGGTCCGCCAGGAATTCTTCCCGGCGCTCGCCCTGGGTGGGATTCTGGTGGTGCACGCGGTTGCCTACCTGATCTCGCCGTGGCCTGGACCGGGCAGGTGGAAACATGTGGCCTTTAGCCTTTTTGATGTCGCGTTGGGTGTAACCGCTTTTTATCTCAGCGGCGATCTGTCCGGTTGGGGGAGCATCCTGGGCTTTGCCCTGGCCGGGATCGTCGCGGCGCGCTTCGGCTTATGGCTGGCTCTGGCCCTCAGCGCCGGGCTATGGCTGATCTTCACCTGGCCGTCCATCTATTCCTGGCTTTTCCTGGGTATATCACTCCCCTTCCAGGCTGTCTGGAATCTGCTCATTTATCTGATCCTGACCTTTGCGGTGAACTATCTCGTTTCGATGGAGGCGCGGCAACTGAGAATCAGCCGCGACGCTTCGCAGCGCCTCCAGCAACTGTCCACCGTCTATGAGGTGGGCCGCACCGTGACCTCCACCCTGGAGCTGGAGTCGGTGCTCAATCTGGTGACGGCCAAGGCGATGGAGATCCTCAATGCCGAGGCCAGCTCACTCCTGCTCCTGGATAGCCCCTGCCGGCTGGGGGAGGAGCCCGGTGAATTGGTCTTCCGCGTGGCCCTCGGCCCGGCCGGTGAATCGCTGGTCGGCCGGCGCCTGGCCCCTGGTGAGGGGATTGCCGGGGCCGTGATCCGGACGGGAGAGGGGCAATTTGTCAACGATGTGCATACCGACCGGCGCTGGTCGGCTGCGCCGGATACCATGACCGGTTTTGAGACCCGCTCGATCCTGTGTGTGCCCCTTATTAGCCGGGACTGCGTCATCGGCGCTCTCGAAGTCATCAACAAACAGGACCGCACCCCCTTTGATGAGATAGACCTGAACCTGCTGTCCACCTTTGCTGCCCAGGCAGCTATCGCCCTGGAGAACGCCCATCTGTACGAGGAGACCCACCGCCGCCTGCGACAGATCAACACCCTCTACCAGGTGGGCCGCAGCCTGGCCACGCTGGATACTCAGCAGGTGTTGTCCACCATCGCCGAACAGACGGTGGCTGCCCTGGGCGTGGATGTGTGCGGCGTGTTCCTGCACGAAACCGACCGGCTGGGCCAGGGCTGGACCGTGCTCCGCGCCCTCCACGACCCGGAAGGCACACTCTCGAACCTGCAAGGAACCCGCTATAACGTCCTGGAGCACCCCTGGCTGCGTGCCCTGATCCGTCAGACCGGCTATGTGGCCATCGAATCGGTTGACACCGACCCCCGCCTGGACGCCAGGCTTCGTCCCATGCTCCAGGCGCTTGGCATCCGTTCCTGTCTGTTTGTGGGGTTGTATGTCCAGGAGCAGCCGCGCGGCTTTATCGTCGCCGCTCACCGCCGCAGCGAGCGCTCCTTCTCCGCCGACGAGATCCAGATCTGCCAGGCGCTGGCCAACCAGGCGACCGTCGCCGTAGAGAACGCCCGCCTGTACGAGCAGACCGACGAGGCGTTGCACAGGCGGCTGCAAGAGCTGGCTGCCATCGAAGAGATTGACCACGAACTGGGCACCAGCCTGGACTATGACCGGACCATCAACCTGGTGTTGCAGCGGGCTGCCCAGGCCTGTCAGGCCACCCTGGGGGCCATCGCCATCCTGCGGGCCGAAGGACAGCCGCCGGAGATCCGTTTCTGGCCGGCTGAATGGTCAGAGATGGCTTCCCTGCCTGCGGACCAGGGCATGATCGGCCGGGTGGCGCACAGCGGCCAGCCTCTTCTGATGGCGGATGTGAGTGCCACCCCTGAGTGTGTCCCCCTGGCGACGACGACATGCTCCGCCGTCGCGGTCCCCATTCAGTGTGAAGACCGGGTCCTCGGTGTCCTCCACCTGGAAAGCGATCGGGTGGGTGCCTTTAACCAGGATGACCTGCATTTCCTGGAGCATCTGGCCAGCCACGCCGCCATCGCTCTGGAGAACGCCCGCCTGTTCCAGGAACAGCGGCAGCGGGCCGCCGACCTGGCCACCCTTAACCAGGTGTCGGCGGTGGTCAGCTCGGTCCTTGACCCGGATGAGGTGTTGAAGACCATTGTAGATTCGGTGATCCAGGTCACCGGCTGCCAGAAAGCTGCGATCTTTGTCCTGGAGCGTGGCCGTGTCAGCCTGCGGATGAGCCGTGGCCTGAGCGACGAATATGTGGCCGGCGCCCAGAATATTGAGGTCACGCCCGACAGCCGTGCCCAGGTCCTCCTTGGCGAGGAGCCGCTGGTGGTGACCGACATTGAAACCGACCCACGGATGGCCGCCTTTATCCCGCTGGCGCGGGCCGAAGGCTTCCGCGCCCTGGCCGACGTCCCGCTGCGTGGCCGGGAAGCACCGCTGGGCGAGTTTACCGTGTATTATGCTCAACCGCACCAGTTCACCGCCGTAGAGCTCGACACCCTCAAGACCTTTGCCAACCAGGCGGCCATCGCCCTGGAGAACGCCCGCCTGTTCCAGCAGGAGCGACGGCGGACGCAGATGCTGTCGGCCATCGGCGAGATCAGCCGGGAGATCGGCGCCAGCCTGGACCTGGAGCGCACCCTGAACCTGATCCTGGCCCGTCTCAAGGAGCTGATGGACTATTACATTGCCGAAATCTGCCTGTGGCAGGAGGGGGAACAGGCGCTGGTGACCCGGGCCAGCGCCGGCGATCCACGCTACAAGGCCCGCAGCGGCGGCATCTACCGCCTGAACGAAGGGTTCACCGGCTGGATCGCCCGCCATCAGCAGAGCCTGCTTATCGCCGACACCACGGCCCGCACCGATGTGCAGCCCAAGGTGGTCGAACCCGACACCCCGGTCCGGTCCTATATCGGATTGCCATTGAAGGTCGGCGAGACCTTTGTCGGCACGTTGGAGCTGGCCAGCGACCGGGTGGCGGCCTACGACGAAGAGGATGTCGCCGCCCTGCAACTCTTTGCCGACCAGGCGGCCATTGCCATCGAGAACGCCCGGCTTTTTGAACTCCAGCAACGCCAGCTCCGGGAGCAGGCCATCCTGTACGAGACCAGCGCCGCCATCTCCTCCAGCCTGGAGTTGAACGAGGTGCTGCGGGCGGTGGCCCGCCAGATGGCCCGCGCCCTGGATGTGTCCAATTGCACCCTTTCCGACTGGGACCCAACCGGGAACCAGGTCCGCACCCTGGTCTCCGAGGCAGCCGATCCCGAATGGACAGACCTGCCGTATACCAGTGACATCGGGGTCTCCTACTCGTTGGATGAATATCCGACCACCGCCCAGGTCCTGCGCGACCGCCAGCCCCGTGTGATCCAGGCCGCCGATCCCCAGGCCGATCCGGCTGAACGGGCCCTGTTGGAGCAGTTCGGGCACAAGTCACTGCTGATGGTCCCGCTGGTCACCCGTGACCGGGTGGTGGGGCTGGCCGAGCTGTGTGAGCGTCGTCGGGCCCGTGAATTCTCGGCCGACGACCTGCGCCTGTGTCAGGCCCTGGCCAACCAGGCAGCCGTGGCGATCGAGAATGCCCGGTTGTATGAGCAGACCGATGAGCGCCTCCAGGCCCGGGTGGATGAGCTGGTGGCTCTCCAACGCACCACCAGGGAACTGAACGCCACCCTGGAGTCGGATCATATCCTCCAGGTTGTGCTCGAATCGGCCCTGCACACCACCGGGGCCACCCATGGCAACGTCGTGCTCCTGGACTCCAACACCGGGCGGCCGACTGTGCGGGCTGCCCTGGGCTATTCGGACGAGGAACGGGCGTTCATCGAACAGGAACTGCTGGACCCCGACCGGGATAGCCTGATCCTGCAGGTGCTCCACAGCGGCCAGGCCCGCATTGTGGAGAATATCCCTCGCGATGGTTGCCTGGCCTGCATCCGGCCTGACACCTGCTCGGCGCTGATCGTGCCCATCTTTACCGCCCAGCCGGTGACCGAAATCGGGGGCATGCAGGTTCAATATGCCGGCGAGGTTGTGGGCCTGATCAGCCTGTATCACACCCGGACCGCGGCCTTTAACGCCGACGATCAGGAGTTTGTGCGCGCCCTGGCCGACCAGGCGGCCATTGCCATCGGCAACTCGATCCGGTTTGAGGAACAGGTGCGGCTCAATACCGCCCTCAGCCAGCGCACGGCGCAGATGGAGGGCCTGCTGCGGGTGGGGCAAAAACTCCGCGCCGATGTGCCGTTGGAAGAGACGCTGGAGGAGATCGCCTACGCCATCCAGGAGACGGTCGGCTTTAACCTTGTCGTCATCAGTGTTGTGGAGGGGACACCGCCTCTGCTGCGGCGGGCCGTGGCCGCCGGGCTGCCCTTGGATACCTTTGAGGAAATGAAACGGATCCGCCAGCCGGTGGAGCGGTATCTTCAGATTCTGCGGGAGGAGTACCGCCAGGGAGCCTGCTACTTCTTCCCCTTCCAGAAGGAAGCGGAGTGGGGAGCCGGGGTCCACACCGTGACCCCGATGCCCGAAATCGAGGAGTGGCACGAGGGGCAATGGCACCCGCACGACATGCTCCTGGTTCCCTTGTGGGGTGTGGGCGGGCGGTTGGTGGGCATCATCTCGGTGGACGATCCCCGCGATGGGCGGCGGCCAGGACGCCAGACGCTGGAGGCGCTGACCATCTTTGCCAACCAGGCAGCCATCGCCGTGGAGAACGCCCGCCTGTATAGCGATGCCCGGCACCGTGGCGACAGCCTGGCCCTGATCAACGAGGTGGGCCGCACCCTGACCCAGGTCCAGGACCCCCTTCAGGTCCAGAACATCGTGGTCCGGGCGGTGTGCAGCCTGCTGCCCTGCGAATCGAGCGCCATCTTCCAGGCCGATCCGACAGACGGCAAATTTGTCGGGACGGCCAGCTATGGCGTCAGCCTGGCGGACATGCGCCACCTGCGCTTTGCCCCCGGTGAGGGCCTGGTCGGCCATGTGGCAGCCACCCGCACCCCTCTGCTCATCCCCGATACGGAGCAGGAACCCCGCTTTGTCCCCGGCCCGGTGCCGATCGGCTCGATGATGCTGGTGCCGATCCTGGCCGGTCCGCAGGTGATCGGCGTGCTCACTGCCGACAGCTCCGCCAAATATGCCCTGACCGAGGCCGACCAGATGCTGCTGACCACCCTGGCCGACCAGGCCGCGGTGGCTCTGGAGAGCGCCCGCCTGTTTGCCAGCACGCAGCAGGCAGCCGTGCGCCTTTCCCTGTTGAACGAGATCGGCCGCCGCACCGCTGCCCAACTGGAACTCCAGGAGGTGCTGGACACCACGGTCAGGGCGCTGCACCAGATCCTGGGCTATTTCCGGGTGGCCGTCTTTTTGGTGGATGAAGCGGCGCAGGAGCTGTATGTGGCTGCTGCCAACGATGAATTCTGGCCGGTCATCCCGCCCAACTACCGCCAGAAGGTGGGAACGGGCCTCATCGGCCTGGCAGCGGCCAGCGGCAAGACGGTCCTCAGTCCCGATTCCCTGGCGGACGAGCGCAACCTGCCGGTCACCGGCTGGGATTCGCGGGCGACTCTGTCGGTGCCGATCCGGATCGCCGGCCGTGTGGTGGGTGTGCTGGAGGCAGAGGCGGATCAGCCCAACGCCTTCAGCGAAGAGGATGCCGCTGCCCTGGAGATCGCCGCCGATCAACTGGCCGTCGCCATCCAGAACTCCCGCCTCTTCCAGGAGAGCCAGCGCCGTGTGGCCGAACTGGCGACCATCAACGAGATCGGCCGGGCCATCAGCGGCACTCTGGATGTCGATCAACTGTCCACCCTGATCCACAGCCAGGTGGGCAAACTGCTGGACAACCGCAGCTTTTTCATCGCCCTGTACGATGCAGACCGGGAACTGATCCACATTATCTTTGTCGTGGAGAACGGCCGGCGGGAAGCCCCCCTGACCCTCAAGCTGGGCCAGGGCCTCACCAGCTACCTGATCCGCACCGGCCAGCCGTTGCTGCTGCGCCGCAATATCGAGGCCTTTGTTGAAGAGCATGGCCTGACCCGCGCCGGAGCCACCGCCCGGTCATGGCTGGGCGTGCCGATGATCGCCGAGGGCCGGGTCATCGGCGCCATGGCCGTGCAGAGCTACGAGCAGGAGGATGCCTTTGACGAAGGCCATCTGCGCCTGCTGACCACGATTGCCAACCAGGCGGCCATCGCTTTCCAGAACGCCTCCCTCTTCCAGGAGCGGGAGCGGCGGATCAACGAGCTGGCCGTCCTGAACGAGATGTCCCAGGCCCTCAGCTCCACCCTGGAACTGGATCAGTTGCTGCAAACGGTCTACCAGCAGGTCAGCCGCCTGATGGATACAACCAACTTTTATATCGCCCTCTACGATGAAGAACGGGATGAGATCACCTTCCCCTTTGTTGTAGACCCGGAGCAGCGGGAGGATTGGCGGCCACGGAAGGCAGGAGAGGGGTTGACCGGCCGGATCATCCGCACCAGGGAGCCTTTGTTGCTGCCTACCGGCGTGGCCGGGATCTATCGGGAGAGGGGGCAGGAGATCACAGCCGGCACCTGCCGTTCCTGGCTGGGTGTGCCGATGATCGCGGCTGACCAGGTGGTGGGTGTCATCGCCGTCCAGAGCTACGAGCGGGAATATGTGTACAGCCAGGACCACCTCAAGCTGCTATCCACCATTGCCGCCCAGGCGGCTGCAGCGGTGCGGAATGCCCAACTCTACGGGCAGATTGTGAACTTTAGCAGCGAACTGGAAAAACGGGTCGAAGCCCGCACCCGCGACCTGGAACAGGCCATGCAGGAACTCACGTTGCAGCGCGACCGCGCCGAGGCGCTTTATCGCATCACCTCTGAGCTGGGGGCTTCGCTGGAGCTGGAGCGGGTGCTGCAACGCGCCTTGCAGCTCTTTGCCGACGTGATGGGGGTCGAGCACGGGACCATCACCCTGGTGGACCAGGAAACCGGCCACCTCCACCTCCGGGCTTCCCTCCAACGCAAGCCGGGCCTGATCCCCTTGAACGAGCGCACCCCGCTGCGGCGTGGCTTTGGGCTGGCCGGCTGGGTCCTGGAACATCGCCAACCGGTGCTCATCTCCGACATCACCACCGATCCGCGCTGGGTGACCACCGATGGCCAGGACCCCCACATCCGCTCGGTGGTGGCCGCCCCTCTGTCGGTGGGCGGAGGCGACATCCTGGGGGTGCTGACCTTGGGCCATCCGCAGGTGGGCTATTTCACCGAAGAACACCTGCAACTGGTGACGGCAGCCGGCGTGCAGGTGGCCATCGCCGTCAACAACTCGGACCTGTACGCCTATATCACCGACCAGGCAGACCAGCTCGGCCGGATGCTTCAGGCGCAGCAGGCCGAGGCAGCCAAGAGCCGGGCCATCCTGGAATCAATCGCCGACGGGGTGCTGGTGCTTGACCACAATGGACGGGTGCTGCTGGTCAACCCGGCGGCGGAGGAGCTCCTGGGCTTTTCGGCCATCGCGCTTCAGGGGGAGCATTTCCGCCACATGTTGGGCCTGGGGGAGACGGCGACCGACCGGGAGCTGGCCCAGGCCCTCTACTCCGAGCTGCGCCAGAGGCTGGAAACCCCGGCCGATGACCCATCCCGGACCCAGGTCAGCACGGTGCGCCTCACCGCCGGCAAGCGGGTGTTGGCCGTCACCATCGCCCCGCTGATCACCGAACTGGGCGGCGCGCCTGGCCTGGTGGCCGCGTTGCGCGACATCAGCCGGGAGGCGGAGGTGGAACGGCTCAAGAACGAATTTATCTCCACCGTGTCTCATGAACTGCGCACCCCCATGACCTCCATCAAGGGCTACACCGACCTGCTCTTCCTGGGGATGGCGGGGGGTCTGAGCGATGCCCAGCGGAGCTTTTTGCAGATCATCAAGTCAAACGCCGACCGCCTGACCGCCCTGGTCAACGACATCCTCGACATCTCGCGCATTGAAACCGGCCGCATTCGCCTGACCATCGAACCGCTGGACCTGGCCAGCCTCATCACCCAGGTTGTCCGTGCCTTCCAGGAACAGTACCGGGAAAAGGGGTTGAAACTGGAATGGATGGAAGTACCAGGGCTGCCCCAGGTGCGAGGCGACGCCGACCGGGTGACCCAGGTCTTGAACAACCTCCTGGCCAACGCCTGGCAATACACGCCCAGCGGGGGGCGCGTGACCGTGTCGCTCCGGCAGCGGGATGGGTTCCTGCAGGTGGATGTGGCCGACACCGGCATCGGCATCGGGCCGGACGATCTGCCCCGGGTGTTCGACCGATTTTACCGGGCCGATCACCCGCTGGTGCAGGAAGCCGGTGGCACCGGCCTGGGCCTGGCCATCGTCAAGATGTTCGTTGAGATGTTGGGAGGCGAAATCTGGGTCGAGAGCGAGTTGGGAGTTGGCTCCGTGTTCAGCTTTACCCTGCCCCTGGCCGGCGCCAAACTGCCCGAAGCGGAGATCGTCCACCCCGACCTGATTGCCGTGGAACCGCCCCCGGCCGTCGGGCGGCGTCCCAAGATCCTGGTGGTGGAAGATGACCGTGATCTGGCCCTGCTCCTGCGGCGACACCTCGAAGGGGAGGGGTATCAGGTGCTCCTGGCCGGCAGCGGGGAAGATGCCCTGTGGCTGGCCAAAGAGGAGCAACCTCAGCTCATTACCCTGGACATCATGCTCCCCGATCAGGATGGCTTTGCGGTGCTGGAGCAGCTCAAAGAACATCCGGTGACCAGCCTGATCCCGGTGATCATCATCTCTGTCCTGACCGAGGCCGACCGGGGATATGCCCTGGGGGCGGTGGATTATGTGGTGAAACCGTTTGACGAGGAGAAACTGCTGGAGAGTGTGCGCCGGGCCCTGGCTCCCCATGAGAAAGGCGAACCGCTCAGGCTGCTGGTCGTAGACGACGATCCCGATATTCTGAACTTCCTGGATCAGGCTCTGTCGTTCCACGGCTACCAGGTGTGGACGGCGGCCAGCGGCCGCGAGGCGTTGGAACGCACGCCGGAACTCCAGCCAGACCTGATCCTGCTCGACATCCGCATGCCGGGGATTGACGGCTATGAGGTGATCCGACGCCTCAAGGGGGAGGAATCCACCCGTTCCATCCCGATCATCGTTATCACCGCCAGCCCGGTGGACAAGGAGCGGGATCGAGTGCGGGTGTTGGGCATGGGGGCGGCGCAATATGTGACCAAGCCGCTGTCGGTTGACATGCT
Organism: Anaerolineae bacterium; assembly: GCA_034434895.1. Taxonomy (GTDB): domain Bacteria; phylum Chloroflexota; class Anaerolineae; order JAAYZQ01; family JAAYZQ01; genus DAOTXL01. Next base: position 40,564 of record DAOTYI010000043.1, on the reverse strand, counting down.
TGTCCGGGAGATCAAGGCAGCCATTGAGGAGAGGCAACCAGCATGAGTCGGCAGACGGACAGAACGTTGGCGAACCTGCCTCATCACCTCCTGGTGATCCTCCTGGCGGCAGGCACCCTGACCGTCCAGGCCGTGGGGATCTATTCCAAAGCGGCTGCCTATCCGGTGCGGGAGATCCTGGGCGCTTACTACGACGCCAACCTGCAGATCTTTGAAGTGCACGACCGGGGCCGGGAATTGGGGGTGGAGCTCCGGGACCGCATCGTGGCCGTCAACGGGCAGCAGGTGGCCAATGTGCTTGACTATCGGCGGCTCATCAACCGTCAGCGGGCAGGCAGCCAGGTCATCCTGACCGTGGAACGGGGCGCCGAGACCCTCACCCTGGCTCCCCTTGTGCTCTACCACAAGAAGCTGGACCTGGCCCTGGTTGTGCAGAGCCTGGTGGCCCTTTCTTTCCTGGCGATTGCGACGTTGGTCGGCCTGAAACGGTTCCAGAGCAGAACGGCGCGCCTGTTCTTTTTCACGGCGATCGCCCTGGGGGTCTATCTGGCCCTGGTGGGCACCGAAACGACCACCCTCATCTATCTCCAGGCGGTGGCCCTGACTCTGGCGCCCGGCCTGGTGATCCATTTCTTCCTCTCCTTCCCCCAGGAGCGGTGGCTGGCCAGGAGCCGCTGGTGGTTCCTGCTCTACCTCCCCAGCCTGGTCCTGATGGCCTTCACCGTGGGAGCCTTTCACCAGGCGGTCAGGGCCGGCACCGGCATCTTTTTTGCGCCCTTTTATTCATTGTTGAGTGACAAGATCGGTTTCGGCTATCTGGCGCTCAGCGCCACCTTTGGACTGGCCTATATGGGCTACCTGTACACCACGACCACGGACGCGACCCTGAAACGTCAGGCCCAATGGATTATGTGGGGCCTGGGCTGTGTCGTCGTGGTGAGCGGGGCGGACATTGTGCTGACGGTGCTCCGGCAGCAGACCTATGAATTGCACTATCTGATGCTGTTGAGCACCATCTGCCTGCCTGTCTCCTTCGCCTTTGCCATCCTGCGCTACCGCCTGCTGGATATTGACCTGGTGGTCAACCGCAGTATGGTCTATGGCCTGTTGACCGCCTGCCTGGCCGCCCTCTACCTGCTGTTGATCAGCCTGCTGTCCACTGCCCTGGGCATCGCCGCCGGCAGCAGCGCCTATCCCCTGATCGTGTTCCTGTCGGCCCTGTTCATCGGCATCCTGGTCAACCCGATGCGAGCCAGGATTCAGGCCATTATAGACCGGGCCTTTTTCCGCCAGCAGGTGGACTATCAGCGTGTTCTGATCCAGTGGAGTGAAGAGCTGAGCAAAAGCATCCGTTTTGCCGACCTGGCGCGGCTGCTGCTCCAGCAACTGCCTCGTCAGTTGCTGCTCCAGGGCGCCTGGTGTCTGGTGCTCAATCAGGAGGAAACGTGCCTGGAGCCCCTGCCGGTTTTGACCGATCCTGCCGATGCCGGCCAATCGGCCCGAAGGGGAGCGGACAGCTCTGAAGCAAAGGAGGCCCTGTCCCTGCCGGTGGACAGTCCCCTGGCCACCCACCTCACCCAGACCGACCAGATCCTCCTGCTCGACAGCGAACAGGCGGACCCGATCTTATCCACCTGGAGAGAGAGCGGCGTTCAGCTTGTGCTGCCCCTGGCCAGTGGGGGCAGGCTCGTGGGTGTCTATCTGTTGGGAGCCAGACTCTCCGGCGACCTCTATCGGCGCCAGGAGTTGGACCTGGTGCGCACGGTGGCCAACCAGGCAGCCACGGCCATCGCCAACGCCCGCCTCTATGAAGAGGTCCATGCCTTCAGCCAGGAGCTGGAAAGAAAGGTCCAGGAGCGCACCAGGGAGTTGCGCGACTTTATCTCGGCCGTCTATCACGAATTGAACATCCCCCTGACCTCCATCCACGGCTACCTGCACTTATTGGTGGATGGCCGGGTTGGCCCACTGAACGACAGGCAGCAACGGTTTCTGCAGACCGCTTATACGAATACCAGGCGGCTGATGCGGCTGGTCGGGGACCTGTCGGACGTTTCCAAACTTGAAACCGGGCGGTTGACGATTCACCCTGAACCCTTTTCCCTTCCCCAGGCGGTGGAGGAGACGCTGAATTCTCTGACCGAACTGATCGAGCACAAAGGGCTCCAGATTCAGGTGGCTCTGTCGCCCGACACGGGCCTGATCAGGGCCGATCCGCAGCGGACGGTGCAGATCCTGACCAACCTGATCGGCAACGCCTGCCGCTACACCCCGGCCGGAGGCCGGATCACCATCGTCTCCAGCCGGAAAGATGGGGTGGCCGAAATCACGATCAGCGATACCGGCATCGGTATCTCCAAAGAGGAAATAGAGCGCATCTTTGAGCGGTTCTACCGCAGCGAAAACCCGCTGGTGCGGGAGCAACCGGGCACCGGCCTGGGACTGGCCATCGCCAGGTCGCTGGTGGAGCTCCATGGCGGTCGGCTGTGGGTCAAAAGCAAGGTCGGCGAGGGCAGCACGTTTGGCTTTACCCTGCCTCTGGCCACCGCCGGCGGGACAGGACCTGGGCCGGCTGAGGCCCCGGCAGCGGAGGGGGCCTATGGCTCATGAACGGATCCTGGTGGTAGAGGACGACGCCAGGCTGCGCTCGTTCCTGGTCCAGGATTTCCTGCCGGAGCATGGCTACAGTCCGCTGGCGGCCGCCACCGGCCAGCAGGCCCTGCGTCTGCTGGCCGAGGAACAGCCCGATCTGGTCCTGCTCGACCACCAACTGCCCGATATCTCCGGCCTGGAGATCCTCCAACAGTTGGCCGAACAGCAACAGACGGTGCCGGTGATCCTGATGACCGCCTACGGTTCCGAATCTATGGCGGTGCAGGCCTTCCGCCTGGGGGTCAGGGACTATCTGATCAAGCCGTTCGATGTCGAGTGGGGCCTGGCCACCATAGAGCGGGTGCTGGCCCAGGTGCAGTTGCAGCGCGACAGGGAACGCCTGAGCCAGGAGCTGGAGCAGGCCCGCCGCGACCTGGAGCAGCGGGTCAAAGAGCTGACGGTGCTGTTCGGGGTCAGCAAATCGGTGACCTCGTTGCTGGACCTGGATAAGGTGCTGGACCGCGTGGTGGAAGCGGCCGTGTTCATCACCCGTGCTGACCAGGGGGCGTTGTGGCTGTTGGAACCACAGACCGGCACGCTGTTGCTGTGCGCCGGGAAAGGGTCAGGGCAGAGGCGCGAGCAGATCTTGCGGCTGAGCATCGAGGACAGCCTGGTCGGCCGGGTCTTCCGGGATTCACAGCCGCTGCGCCTGGCAGGCGACGCCGGGGAGGAGATCGCGATTGCGGCTGGCTATCAGGCCCGCGCCCTGCTGTCCGTGCCGTTGAGCATCAAGGGCCGCACCGTCGGGGTGTTGTTGGTGGCCAATCACCGCGACAAACGGCCCTTTGCCGCCAACGATGAGGCCATGCTTCAGGCCCTGGCCGACTATGCGACCATCGCCATCGAGAATGCGCAGGCCTACCAGGCCACCGACAAGGCGCTGGCCCAGCGGGTGGAGGAACTGACCTATCTGTACGACATCACCCGGACGGTCACCTCTACCCTGGATCGACAGCAGATCTTTGATCTGGTCGCAGCCAAGATCGGCCAGATGTTCCATGTGGAAGGGGGATCGCTGTTGCTGCTGCATGAGGACAGCCAGGAGTTAGAGTTCGTCACCAGTTGGCTGGGCACCATCGAGCCGCTGCGCGGCCTGCGCCTGAAGCTGGGGCAGGGGATCGCCGGGCAGGTAGCCCTGGCACACCGGCCAATGGTGGTGAACGATGCTTATGCCGACGATCGGTTCTATACCCAGGTGGACCAGGCCACCGGGTTTGTCACCCGTTCCATTCTGTGTGTGCCGCTGCTGGTGCAGGACCGCTGCATCGGCGTCCTGGAACTGTTGAACAAGGTTCATGGCCCCTTCACCCAGGAAGATGTGGAACGGCTGAGCAACGTCGCCCATCCGGTCGCCATTGCCCTGGAGAATGCCCGCCTGTATCGGGAGGCCCAGCAGCTCCATGAAGCGAAAAGCCGGTTCGTGGCGACGATGGCCCGCCAGCTCCGTTCGCCCCTGACGGCCATCAAAGGCTACAACGAGATGCTGCTCTCCGGAGCCATGGGCGATCTGGAGGAGCGACAGGCCGATATCGTCCGCCGGATCGAAAGCAATACCGACCGTCTCATCACCTTGATGGAAGACCTGCTGGACATCTCGCGGCTGGAAACAGGGGAAACCCGGCTCCACCTCGAACCGGTCTCCCTCGCCGAGGTGGTGGCGCAGCTCACCTCCTCGTTCGAGAAACGGTTGATGGACAAGAACCTGCGGCTGGTGGTCCGGGTGCCCTCCCGGCTGCCGCCGGTCTATGCCGACCGGCAGCGGATCGGCCAGGTGTTAAACAGCCTGCTCATGAACGCCTACCTGTACACGTTGCCCAAAGGCCAGATCACCATTGAGGCCCGGCTCCAGGACGGTGGGCAGGGGCAGCAGGCCAAGGTTGTGGTCTCGGTTCTGGATTCAGGGATCGGCATTGCGCCGGAGGATCAACCCCGGGTGTTCGAGCGCTTTTTCCGCGCCGATCATCCTCTGGTCCAGCACCATCCGGGGCGGGGGCTGAGCCTGTCCATCGCCAGATCGCTGGTTGAACTGCATGGCGGGCAGATCTGGGTGGAGAGCGAAGCAGGCAAAGGCAGTGCGTTTCGCTTCACCCTGGCCGTGGCCGAACGCACGCGGTGAGAACTGGTCTGAAAAGCTTACCACAAAGACACAAAGGCCACAAAGGAAAACGAAGGAAACGAATAAAAAGCAAGGTGTCCTTTGTGTCCTGGTGGTTTTCAGACAGGCTCTAAGGAAAGGCAGGAGGTGGCAGGGTGAACCGGGGTGGAACAGCATCGCTGGATGTGTAAGGAGCAGACCTGTGGTTGAGGAGCAGCGCATTCCCATCAGCAGTGATCTCGACATCGTCGCTGCCCGTGTCGAGGCCCGGAACCTGGCCAGGGAGATGGGGTTTGGCCTCATTGACCAGGCTCGCATCGCCACTGTCGTCTCGGAACTGGCGCGAAATGTGGTCCTGTATGCGCACAGCGGCCAGATCACGCTGAAGCGGTTGACTTCCAACAATCGGCAGGGCCTGGGGATCATCTGCGAAGACTGGGGGCCGGGGATTGAGGATGTCGAGAGGGTGATGGGCGAGGGTTCCGCAACAACACAGAGCGCAGGCAAGGGCCTGGTCGGCATCAAACGCCTCATGGATCGCTTTGAGATCAGATCGCGCCCGGGCGTGGGCACCACCGTCACAGTGTGCAAATGGTTGCGATGAGGGGGGCTGCCCTATCACAATGCCGGGCGTGTGGATAGAAATCTGGAGATAAGTGTGGTCAAAGCGGAGAAAAAAGTTCTGGTCGCTGAAGATGAACCGGATATTCGGGGGCTGATCGCCTACAGCCTGGAGTATGCCGGCTTCAAAGTCATTCAGGTGCAGGATGGCGAAAACGCCGTGCAAATGGCCATCAAGGAGCAGCCGGATGTGATTCTGCTGGATGTGCGCATGCCCAAAATGAGCGGTTATGAGGCGTGCGAGCAGCTCAAAGCCAACAAGTCTACCAGACACATCCCGATCGTCTTTTTGTCGGCACGTGGCCAGGAGGCTGAGATCAAGTATGGATTGGGACTGGGCGCGGAGGAGTATATTCTCAAGCCGTTTGCGCCTGATGAGCTGTACCGCCGAGTGGCAGCTATTCTGGAACGCCATCAGTAGGGGCGATGCATGCTCTCCCGTACAAAGGTGATCGGATGAGCGGCCTGCTGATCAACAACAGCCTGGTACACTATGAGACCTTTGGCCGAGGGCAGCCGATCCTCTTTATCCACGGCTGGCTGGGTTCGTGGCGCTATTGGGTCCCGGTGATGGATCTCTTTTCCATCGATCACCGCACCTACTCCCTGGACCTGTGGGGCTTTGGCGACTCGGACAAGAGCCGGGAAAGGTATGATGTGGACAGTTACGTCGAGTTGATCATCTCCTTCATGGATGAACTGGGCATCTGGCGTGCCCCGCTGGTCGGCCACACCCTGGGCGCAGCCATCAGTACCAGGCTGGCCGCCAGGTATCCGGACCGGGTGTCTAAGGTCATGGCCGTCTGCCTGCCGCTGAACGCCGACTATATCAACCGCAAGCTGCTCACTGCCGGTTCCAATGATGCATTGGCGCGGTTGTTCTGGCAGCGGCAGCACCCTTACCCGGAAGTGGAAAGCAGCCTGCCCAAGATGGCCCACAACGCCGTCGCGCTGACCATCCAGGCGGTGGCCCGGCTCGACCTGAGAGAGGTCCTGGAAGAGATTGAGGTGCCGCTCCTCACCGTCTATGGCGGCAAAGACCCGGTGGTTGACCCCTCCCAGGCTGATGAACTGGAGGGCAATCACTATTCTGCCCGGGCGATCGTGCTGCCCGACGCCCAGCATTTCCCCATGCTGGATGAGCCGGCCAGGTTCAGCCGTCTGCTCCGCGACTTTATGGATGTGGAAACGGCGGAGCAGTTACAGGAGCTGAGTGTCAAGAAAGAGTGGCGTCGGCGCACGCGGTAGAATGTGTGGGGGTGGTTGAGTCCCGGTGGGCTCCGCGGTCTTCAAAACCGTCTGGGGGGTGCTGCAGAAGCAGCCCTGGTGGGTTCGACTCCCATCCACTCCCGTCAGTTGTGAATCGAGAACGGCCAATTGGGAATCGAGAGGATAGTCGTTGGGGGTGACCGCCGCCTGGTGCTGGCTGTGACCATCGCCTTGAGCGTGGCCGCCGGCCTGGTTGTGGGCGCCTACGTGGCCATCCTGTCCCCCCTCTATGCTGTCGCCGGGGTGGTGGCTGTCGCCGGTGGGCTGTTGATGCTGCGCGACACGCAATGGAGCCTGATGGCCATCATCGGCCTGATCTGCCTGTTGCCCTTTGGTGCGCTGCCGTTCAAGATCGGCTTTACGCCGACCTTTCTGGACCTGGCGCTGCTGGCCCTCTATTTCGTCTGGATCGTGCGGATTGCTACCGGCCGGGCAGGGAGATTCATCGGCACGGCTTTGGGTCTGCCCCTGGTCATCTTTTTGCTCCTGGCCTGTGCTTCCTTCGTGGCCGGGCTGGCCCATGCCTCCCTCAGCCAATATCTCCTGCGCCATTTTGTCGAGATCTTGCTGAGCATCGCCCTCTTTTTTGTCGTCGTCAACTGTGTACGCAGCCGGCAACAGCTTCAGGAATTGGTCCGGGTCCTCATCCTGGCCGGATTTGCCGCTGCCTGCCTTGGCGTGGTCCTCTATTTCCTGCCGGAGGAGTTGAGCATCCGCCTGTTGTCGGCGTTGGGACGGGTGGGATATCCGACCGGCGCGGGCGTCCTGCGCTACATTGAGGACAATCCCGACCTGCCCCAGCGGGCCATCTCCACCTCGACCGATCCCAACGTGCTCGGCAGCCTGCTCATCCTCGTCACCACCCTGACCACGGCCCAACTCTTTGCTCACAGGCCACTTCTGCACCAGCCCCTGCTGGCCGGGATGGTCCTGACCGATCTTTTGTGCCTGTATCTGACCTACTCGCGCGGCTCCATGCTGGGCCTGGCGGTGGGCGTGGGGGTGCTGGCCCTGGTGCGCTACCGCAAGCTGCTCCCGGCCATGGTGGGGGCAGCCATGCTGCTGTTGCTCCTGCCCCAGACCCAGACCTACGTGCAGCACCTGATCGAGGGCATTCAGCTTCAGGACCTGGCGACGTTGATGCGTCTGGGGGAGTACAAGGATGCGCTGATCCTGATCGGCCGGCATCCGTGGATTGGGGTCGGCTTTGCCGGCACGCCGGAAAGCAGCCTGTATATCGGCGTGTCCAACGTCTATCTGCTCATCGCCGAAGAGATGGGCCTGATCGGGCTGGCCCTGTTTCTGCTCCTGCTCGCCCTGTTCTTCGTCCAGGTGCGGCGCGCCTGGCCCCTGGTCCGGGAAAGCCGTGATTGTGGCCTGGACGCCATCCTGTTGGGCCTGGTCGCCTCGGTGGTCGGCATCCTGGTGGGTGGGCTATTTGACCACTATTTTTTCAACCTGAACTTTCCCCATTCGGTGTCAATCTTCTGGCTATACCTGGGGCTGGCGATGGTGGCGGTCCGGTTGGGGACGGAGCCGAGCCTCAGCGATGGCCGGTGCGCACCCACAGCCGCCGTCCATCGGTGATGAACTCGATGGTGCCCTGCTCATCGGTGCGCAGCACGGTCACCCCGCCCAGTTGGGCCAGGCGCTCAAGCACGGCCCTGTCGGGGTGGCCGAAGCGATTGTCGGCCCCGACCGAGATGACGGCGTAGCGGGGCCTCACCGCCGCCAGGAACCCGGCCGTGGAGGAGCCGCCACTGCCGTGGTGGCCGACCTTGAGCACATCGGCGGCCAGGGGCAGACCTGAGCGCAACAGCCATTCCTCCCCCTCCGCTTCGAGATCGCCCGTGAGCAGGAAGCGGGCCTGCCCCCATTCCAGCCGCAGCACCACCGAATTGTTGTTCGCCTCGGCCTGGGTGCCGACCATCAGCCCCGGCGGCGGGTGCAGCACCTCCAGCCCCAACCCTCGCCCCAGGTCCAGCCGGTAGCCGGCGTACACGACCTGGCGGGCAACATGGGCCCTGGTCAGCAGAGCCTGACACTCACGGAAGAGAGGGTCCTCATCCGGCCGACCGTTATCCAGCCAGCCGGTCACCCTGTACCGGTCCAGCACCTCCACCAGACCGCCGATGTGGTCGGCATCGGCGTGGGTCATCACCACCAGGTCAATGGAGCGGTCCCAAAAGGGCATCTCTTTCCCCAAAGCAGAGGCCAGGGCGGTGGGGCTGGGGCCGCCATCTACCAATACCTGTCGGCCCTGTGGGGTGGTGATGAGGATCGCGTCCCCCTGGCCCACGTCGAGAAAGGCGACATGTAACCTGCCGTCGGGCAGTTGCAACACCGCCAGCCAGGCCAGAATGGCCGCCGCCAGCGGCACGCCGACGATGAGGGAGGTGGACCAGCGGCTCATCATCCATCTCCAGGCACGGCGGGCATACCCCTGCCGCTGGCGCAAGGCCCATACCGCCCCCATGAGGACCCCATAGTAGATCACCAGCCGGCCCGCGCTGGCCCGGCCGATCTGGAGGGAAGCCAGAGGCCAGCCTGCCATCCAGTGGACGATGGTCGTCGTGTAGGCCAGGCACAGCCACGGCAGCCAGGCGATCACCTGGGCCACCGGCCGCAGAAAAGACACCAGCCCGACCAGAGTGGCCGCCCCACCCCAGATCATGATCGGCGGCTGCACCGGCAGGATCAGCAGGTTAGTCAGAGGGGCGACCAGAGATAGCCGGCCAAAGTGGTAGATGACCAGGGGAATGGTCAGAACCTGAGCGGCCAGTGTGACGATGAGCAGGTCGTTGAGATAGCGGAGGAGCTGCCGGGCCCTCTCCCGCGAGACCAGCCGCACCAGGGCCTTTTCGAACAGCCGCTCGATGGCCGGGGTGAACAGGATCAGCCCCAGGGTGGCGGCGAAGCTGAGCTGAAAACCGACATCCCACAGGGCCAGGGGTTGGATGGCTGTCAGCAGGATGGCGGAGGCACAGAGCGACACATAGGCTGTGGCCCGGCGCCCCAGATGGCGAGCGGTCACATACAGCCCGCCCATCACCCCGGCACGGACCACGGCTGCATCGGCGCCCACAAACAACACATAGAGGGCAATGCCGGCCACGGTGAACCAGTAGGCCCGGCGCCCGCCCAACATGCGCCCAAAGCTGGTGGCCAACAGGGCCGCGATCAGGGTGATATTGGACCCGGAAATGACGATGATGTGGCTGGTGCCGGTGGCGTTGAACTCGTCATACAGGTCGTCCGGGATGCCGGCCTCGATGCCCAGCAAAATCCCCTGCAACAACGAAGCCTGCGGTTCCGGCACCAGCCGGGCGATGACCCGGCGGGCGCGATCCTTCACGGCCAGGGCTGCCGCCCAGACAGGATTGCCCTGACCGGAAGCCAGCCGTTCGACCTGCGGGTGGCCGAGCAGCGAGTAGATCCCCTTCCGTTCCAGATAGTCGCGGTAGGAAAAGCCCTGGAACTCGGGCGGCGTCTCCAGCCGACCCGACACCCGCAGCCGGTCGCCGTAGTGGACCTCTGGAAAGCGAGGGGCGCGGACCAACACCAGGCCGTAGACCGGGAGCCGCTGCCCTTCGACCTCAAGCCACTCACTGCGCAGCTTCAGGTTGACCCAGGTGTCGCGCACGTCGGGATAGCCCTGCACCACCCCCTCCAGCGTCACCTGGCCGGCATCGTTGTAGTGGGCCACAAAGTGGGGATCGCTCAGGTCGGGCAGGGCCACCTGATAGCGGAGCGCCCCCAGCAGCAAAGCCAGGGCACAAAAGCCAGACAGCCGCACAGAGCGGTCCTTACGCCACAGAATAACAGCCGCCAGAGGGATGGCGCAGAGCAGGAGCAGCGAGGCCGGCCTGATCCCCGCAGGCACCAGCCAGTGGCGGGCCGTCACCAGACCGGCAGCCCAGGCAACAGCGACCCATACCAAAGGGGGCATCGGCTTTTCCTTTCGAGTTGGCCTGGTTGCCATACCATTATACTATGGCTGTCAGCCTGCGTCAAGACCTGAAGGAACTGGAACCCTTTTTCACAAAACCATACCGACCGGTCGGTTTGACAAATCTGCCCTTTTGTGGTAAATAGATACCGACCGGTCGGTATTACCTGTGTAACGGCTGGGCTTTTCACCTGGCCGACGACCAATCACACAATAACAGGAGGAAACGATGTGCAAAAAAACCTACTGGATCGGGATCGTCATGCTGGTCACCCTGTTGACCGCGCCTGTTGTGGCCGCCCAGGCTGCCACGCCGGCCGAAGTGGTGCAACACTATTACACCGCTTTGGGCCAGGCCTACCCTTCGCTGGCCGCCACCGACGAGTATGGGGCCGCTCTGACAGCCGCCAACAACCTGAGCGCCCGGCTGACGACGATTGACCTGGCCCGGATGGGGGAGACGATCGCCCAGATCGGTGAACTGCTGGCCGATTTGAGCAACGCCTTCTCCGACCTGTCGGTCGTGGCGGCGCAAACCCTGCCCGAGGCCCTGTTTGTCCCCGAGGACCTGCCCATGGGGGCACTGAGCCTGGGGCCGGATCTGACCCCCGTCCTGGACGAGATTGCAGCCGCTGCCGGGGATCTGGCCCTCGTCGCCGGGTTTGTCCACAGTGAACTGCCGGAAGCCACTTTTGTCCCTTCCACAGTCCTGGCCGACCCTGCCTCTTCCGGCCTGCTGATCGCCGATCCGCTGCCCACCATCTCGGCAGCAGGGGAGGAACTGGCCGGAGCCCTGGAGCAACTGGCAACGGCGGTCGAGGCCAGACTGCCCCAGGCGACCTGCCTCCCCTCCCAGAACCTGCTGGGGAGTGAAGCGCAGGCGATCACCGCCCCGCTGCTGGCCGAACTGGACCGCTTCCAGGCTGCTCTGCTTGCCTTGCGCGATCATCTGGAGGGGCAGGGCGATCACTTTTTCATCCCCAGGGCCCTGGCAGAGTTGGAGGGGCAAACCGGTCTATTAGCCTCTGGCGCGGGGGGGACGACCCATTGGGCTGACGAACTCGATCGGCTGCTGGACACCTATTCCACAGCCGATGGCAGTGCGGCCCGGCTGCAGGTGATCCTGGACAGTGACCCCTTTGGCCCGGAGGCGTTGAACACCGCCGCCAGGCTGAGGGACAGGGTAAAAGAGGCCAGCAACGGCTATGTCAGTGGCAGCACCGCGACCAACCTTGATCTCCAGCAGGTCATGGACCGTGACTTTGTCCGGGTCATGATGGTGGTGCTCGCCGGCATCCTGCTGGTGCTGGTGCTCCTCCTGCGCAGCCTGGTCGCCCCAATCTATATGCTGCTCACCATCCTGCTGAGCTATGGCGCCACTTTGGGGATCACCCGCCTGGTCTTCGGGGGGATTCTGGATCGCGGCCTGACCTGGTTTGTCCCCTTTTTGATCTTTGTGCTGCTGATGGCGGTGGGGATGGACTACAATATCTTTATCATGGGGCGCGTCAAGGAAGAGGTGGCCGGCAGCGATGTGCGGAGCGGCGTCAGGCGGGCGGTGCAGCACACCGGCGGCATTATCGCCTCGGCCGGGATCATCATGGCGGCCACCTTTGCAGCCATGCTCTCCTCTTCGTTGCAAGGGCTGGTGCAACTGGCCTTTGCCATCGCCGTGGGGGTGCTGTTGGATGCCTTTGTGGTTGTCATCCTCGTCTCGTCCATCGCCGTGCTGTTAGGACGCTGGAACTGGTGGCCATGGCGTGGACCCCGGTCGGAACAGGGGGTGGGAGGATGAGGGGTGTCAACCGGTTCTGAACCGTTCGGCCCTTTGCCGGTGCTTTTCGATGTCGGCCAGCAGGCTGGCGACCCGGCCGGTGCGTTCCAGGCCGGCCAGCCGCTCCTGGGCCTGGGCCAGCAGCTCCGCCGCTTCCTGCCATCTTTGCTGGTGCAGGTACAGCTCGGCCAGGTTGTCCTCGGCATTGGCCCGGCCCACCGGCTGGTCAAGCTGCTGCCACAGGGCGATGGAGCGTCGGAAGTGGTCTTCGGCCACGGCCCATCGCTGCTGCCGGGCACAGGCCAGGCCCAGGTTGTTGAATACCTGCGCCAGGCCCAGGGTGTAGCCGACTGCCTGCATCCTCTCCCTGGCCTGGTGGTAGAACTGTTCGGCTTGGTCCGGCCGATCCTGCTGCAAGGAGAGATTGCCCATGGCCATGATGGCCCTGGCTAACGGAATACCGGCATTCGTCTGCTCATACAGGGCGATGGCTGCGCGATAGCATCGCTCCGCCTGGGGCCGGTCACCCTGCACCAGATAGAGGTTGCCCAGGTTGTACTGGGCCTGGGCCATGCCCCCCAGATTCTGTGCCTTCGCCCACAATTCATACGCCCGCTGCAAGTGCAACAGGGCCTGATCCCATTGCTGCTGGTCAAGAGCAATCAGGCCCAGGTGGTTATGCACGAACGCTTGCCCGGTCAGGTCCTGACAGCCCCGGCAGCCGGCCAGCGCCTGTTCCAGGGCCATGCGGGCCTGGGTGTGTTGTCCCCGCAGGTGATACACCTGACCGGCGTTGGTCAGAGCACGGACGCGGCCGGCCTCATCGCCGATCTGGGCGCTGAGCCGGGCGGCTGCCTCGTGGCAAGCGATGGCCGCCGCCCAATCCCCCTGGCTCTGCTTCCACTCACCCAGCCGATCCAGCAACGCCGCCTCCCGGCCCACATCTCCCCGCTGCCGGCTGATCGTCAGGCCGGCCTCCAGGAGCGACTCCCAACCGGCTCCTCCCCCCTGCCAGTTCACAAAGGGGTGAAAGGCCAGCATCAGGTCCAGCGCCGGTTCCCACGCTGCCTCCAACTTCAAGGCCAGGCTCAGCGCCTTTACGATGTTGGATCGTTCCCGCAGCAACGTTTCATCCTGGGCGCGACAGGTGGCCAGCCTGGACAGCCAGAAGTGGACGTTGGCCTTTACCTGCTGGCGGAAAAAGAGGGGCCAATCAGTCCGCACTCCGCATTCCGCATTCCGCACTCCGCATTCCTCATTCCGCATTCCTCATTCCGCATTCCTCATCCCGCATTCTGCCACTTGAGCACCTCGTTGAGCAGGAACGTTTCGGTCAGGCGGTGGATGCTATAGCGGCGCGCCTCCACACCGCCCCGGACGTTGACCAGGCAGAGGGTGACCAGCTGCCTCAGGGCGGCGGCCAGCGGCTCCGCGGCCAGGCCGCTGAGGGCCGCGATCTGCTCCAGGCCGCCGCCGCTTTCGGCCACCAGGGGCATGAGGGCCAGGACCTGTCGGGCCTCATCGCTGAGCAGGTGCCAGGAGCGCCAGTAGATGAAACGGTACAGCTCTTCCACGGTCTGGCCTCGCGCCTGGCGCAGGTCCTCTACCACCTGGGGCAGGGAGAGGGCATACATCTGCCCCACCAGCAGCTTGAGGGCCAGGGGGTTGCCGCCGGCCACCTGGTAAACCTGCTCCAGCAGTTCGTCGGGAGCAGCGGCCACGTCGGTCAGACCGCGCTCGCCGGCCTCGTGGCGGAGGAGGGCCAGGCTATCGGCGGCCGACAGCTCGTCCAGGCTCAGGTTGTAAACGCCGGGATGGTCATGCAGACAGTGACGGCAGGTGAAGAGGAAGCGGCTGGGATTGGCCAGGTCGCGCAGGTCGGGGACCAGGGCATGATAGTCGGCGGCTGTCTCCAGGTTGTCCACGACGATCAGGTAGGGCCGGGCTTTGAGCCGGGCGCGCAGGCCGGTCAACTTGCGGGGCAGGGGCAGTTGGGCCAGGTCATGAAAGCCAAACTGCTCGATCAGGGCCTCCGTCAGCCCCTCCAGGGTCAGGGCCGGCCCTCTGTGAGCCTCTTCCATCAGACCGCCCCACAGGGTAAAGCGTTCCTGTCGGGCGCTGACCCAGGCAATGTCGGCGAAGGAGGGGGAGCCGGCCACCCGGCGCACAGCCGCATCGGCCAGGGAGGTTTTACCGATGCCGCCCATGCCCACCACGGCCACCAGCCAGGAAGGGCCTGCGGCGGTCAGCAGGGCCGTCAGTTCGGCCAGTTTGTCCTCCACGCCAAAGAGCAGGGGAGGCTCCTGGAACTCCAGCCGGGCGGCAAGGCGGGCAACCCTGGCGGTGCGGGCCGCCTGCTCAGCCTGCCAGACGGCTTCGGTCAGGTCGCGGAGGGCGGCGCGCTGGCGTTTGTACACCACATCCTCGGTAAGGTTCAGACGGTTGGCCACCTCCTGGGCCGTCAGACCATCCAGGAAACGGAGGCGGAGGAGCCGGGCTGCATCCCCGCCTGCCTGCCTGTCCAGGGCGCGCAACGCCTCCAGCAGGACCTCTTTGACCGCCAGATCCCGATTGGGGATGGGCTGTTCGGCCAACCGCTGGGTGACGAGGAACATCTCGGTCCAGGGAGAGGCGTCATATTCTCCTGCATACCAGCGATGCAACGCATCACGGACGGCCAGGGACAATCCATCAGGCGTCGGTTCCATGCCCCCCCCTTCGGTCATCGGTCATCCATCCGTCGCCATTATATGGCATCTTGGGAGGGCTGTCAAGCCCCTCCTGGCCGTCGGGCAACTGCGAGCAGTTGCCCTCCATTCACTGCGGCGGAAATCGGCGGGGTTTGGCGGAAAGTGGCAGATGCAGGCAGATGATTTGGTGGTATACTGAAAGAGGCGGTGGACTCCTTTGTGCTCTGAGACCTGAAAGGTCCAACGGGCGGAGCACCCTTTCCCCCCGGCCCTGTCTCCCCTTTTGGACCGCAGGCATTCAGGGGAGACAGGGTCATTTTTTGTGTGCTGAGGTTGGGGGATGCACAGGGCGAGGAAAGGTCAGGTGTTTGTGCTGTTGGCTCCCGGCTTTGAGGAGACCGACCTGGCGGTGGTGACCTGCCTGTTGCGGCGGGCAGGCCTGCCGGTGATCGTGGTTGGCCTGATGGCCGGGCCGATCCGGGGGGCGTATGGCCTGTTGGTGACGCCGGACGCGACCCTCAGCGAAATGGAGGGGGAGCGGCCGCGGGCGGTGGTGTTGCCGGGCGGAGTGCAGGCGGCCCGCCAGCTCAGCGCCGAGCCACGGGTCTACACCCTGCTGCGCCAGGTGGCAGGGGAAGGGGGCTACCTGTTGGCCCTGGGGGCGGCCGACGCAGTTCTGCGCAGCGCCGGGGTGTGCCAGGGGTCTGCCGAAGAAAGGGAAGAGGGGGCGATCGGGGGGCCAGAGATGGGAAAGGTTGAAGATGCGGTGGTCAGACTGGTGGCGTTGTTGGAAGGCAGGGGGAGCCTTTTACCGCCTCCTTTACAGTAGGGCAACTGCGAGCAGTTGCCCTACTATAATTCCTCGGCGTTCTCTGCGTCTCTGCGGTGAGAATAGAGGCATCCAGCACGAACAGCGCGCTCATGGTCGTCCTTCGTCAATCAAATCCTTGAGGGGAAAGCCGAGGGAACGACCACGGCGAAAGGCTTTGATAGCCGCAATGACCTCAGTGGCTATCTCGACAACGTTCGATTCGACCTCACCTTATCCCCCAACCCCATACGCATCAAGGTAAGCGACTCAAGTCACCCCTCAGGGGCCTGCGGCCAGGCGTCCACGCCGGTGGACGCCTCCCTGGAGTTTGGCCTTTTTCAGAGTGGGGCGGGAAAATCTCCAAAACCCGCCTCCGGCGAGTC
Source organism: Anaerolineae bacterium (assembly GCA_034434895.1). Classification (GTDB taxonomy): domain Bacteria; phylum Chloroflexota; class Anaerolineae; order JAAYZQ01; family JAAYZQ01; genus DAOTXL01. The sequence goes on along the minus strand of DAOTYI010000043.1, from coordinate 24,320 downwards.
CAAAAGAACAAAAAGAAAATTTTAAAAATAATCTTCTTTTTGGGGCCGTGGAAGCCGTCAGGGGCCCATGCAAGGGGCCACGGGCAAAAAGCCAAAGTTGAGGGCCAGGGGCGGAGCGGCGCTCTGTCCCTACCGGTGCGATTTCCAATCGCCTGCGCCTTAGCTTGATGCCATTGGTCACAGACCCCCGCCGAGCGATGGCGGTGCCCCACGCCCATGTTCTGCTTCGAAAACCCCTGGCAGGTCTTGTTTGCGCGGCAGGGGGTTGTGTGTTAAAATGCTTGTGGGCGGTAGCGCCCCAGGCGATCGTGAGGGGCCAGGGGCCCTGCTTCCGCCGGGGGCCGGTGGCCTTGCGCTCACACAAAAGGAGGGGATGGTGAGAAACAGAGTGTGGCATCTTCTGGCAACTCTGAGCATCCTGGCCCTGCTGGGGGCCGGGCTGACGGGCTGTGGACCCGCCTCCGAACCGACCCAGGCACCGGAGCCAACGCAAGGGCCGGAGCCGACCCTGACTCCTCAGCCTGCGTCTGCGACAAAAGAGCCTGTGACCTTGCGTGTGGGCACGACCTATATCTGGGATACGGTGAACCCGGCCATCGGCTGGTATAACTACACCCTGCGCTACCTGATCTATGATACGCTGGTGGAGGAGGCCGGCATTGCCCATTTTATCCCTGGCCTGGCCGAGAGCTGGACGGTTTCTGACGACGGCCTGGTGTGGACCTTCAAAATCCGTCCGGGCGTCAGGTTCCATGACGGCACCCCCTGCACCGCCGAGGATATAGCCTGGAGCCTCAATTGGACCATCGAGAACCAGATTGAAACTTTTGCCTTCTACCTGAAAAATTTTGCCGAGATCGTTGCCCTGGACCCGACCACACTCCAGGTCACCCTGTCAGAGCCGGTCGGCAATATGGAATACCTGCTGATGTATGTCTGGATCCTGCCCCGCAGTGTGTGGGAGGGCATGACCCCAGACCAGATCCTGGAGTTTGAAGATCTGAAAGCGGGCATCGGCACCGGACCCTACCGGCTGACCGACTGGGTCGAAGGGGAGTACCTGATCCTGGAAGCCAATCCTGATTATTGGCGAGGAGCCCCGGCCATTGACCGCATCATCTGGCGCGAATATGCGACCGAGGATGCGGTCGTTCAGGCGCTGATCGCCGGCGAGATTGATGTTGCTGCTGGCGATGCCATCCCCAACACCGCCATCGCCACCTTGCAGGCGGAGAAGAATATCGAAGTGCCGATCATGGACTCTACCTCCATTGACGAGCTGATCCTCAATTCTCATGAGAATGGCACGCAGCCGGCCAGCCTCAACGACCCGGCGGTGCGTCTGGCCATCGCCTACGCCATTGACAAGCAGCAGATCGTCAATGTCGCCTACCTGGGCTACGCCGAGCCGGCCAGCGTGATCGTCCCTACCTCGATGGGCGACTGGCACAACAGCGACGTGCAGGACATCCCCTTCGACCCAAAAGAGGGGGCCCGGATTCTGGAAGAGGCCGGTTACAAAGATAGCGACGGCGACGGCATCCGCGAGGACAGGGAGGGCAGGCCGCTGGAATACCGCCTCTATGGCAACGACGAAGCCACGCCGGTGCGCATCCTGGAGATCATCTCCAACGGTCTGGCCCAGATCGGCATCTCGGCCCCGCCCCAGCCGATGGACGAAGACAGCCTCATCGGCCTCTACCCCGCCTATGATTTTGACCTGATCTATTGGGGCTGGGGGCTGGACCCCGACCCCGATTTTGCAATGTTGATCTTTACCTGCGACCAGCGGGAGGAGGGAGGCTGGAACGACAGCGGCTATTGCGATCAAGAGTTCGAGGCGATGTACCGGCAACAGGCTGTCACTGTGGACCGGGAAGCACGCCGTCGGCTTATCTGGCAGATGCAGGAAAAGCTGTTCAACGACCGGCCCTACATTGTCCTGACCTACGCCAAGACGGTGCAGGCCTACCGCCGCGACCGCTTCACCGGTTTTGGCCTGGAGCCGGGTGACATCCTGTGGAAGTCGGCCCTGCTGACAGCCAGACCGGTGCCATAGGCCCACCAGGTCAGGGATGAAACAGGGCAACTACCTTCTGCGCAAGATCTCCTTCGCCGCGATGACCCTGCTGGCGGTCGTCGTGTTCAACTTTTTCCTCTTTCGCATCCTGCCTGGCGACCCGGTCAGGCTGATCATCCACAGCCCGCGCATGACCCGCCAGGCCCAGGAGCGGATCCAGACCGCCTTCGGCCTGGACAAGCCGATCTGGTTCAACGGCGAGCGATTGCGGCAGGGCGATCTGGTGGGCGCCTTCGACACCCAGTTCACCGCCTATCTGCGCAACCTGCTGCGGGGCGAGCTGGGCATCTCGTTTGCCACCCGGCGGGACGTGTCTGACCTGCTGAAGGAACGGGTGTGGCGCACCGTGGTGCTGGTCACCGGCGGCGATCTGCTGGCCATCTTTCTAGGGATGGCCCTGGGGCTGGTAGCGGCCTGGCGGCGCGGCAGCCGGCTGGATACGGGCATCCTGCTGGGGGCACTCTTTACCTGGGCGTTACCAACCTTCTTCCTGGGCATCATTCTGCTTATCCTGGCCCGTGGCCACTTGCCCGTTGGGGGGATGGCCACGCCGGGCCTGAAGCCTGAAGATGGGCTGAAGTACTGGCTCGACGTGGGGCGGCATCTCATCCTGCCCACCCTCACCATGGCCATCGTCTACACCAGCGAATATCTCCTCATCATGCGCAGCGGCGTCATGGAGGTCCTGGCCGAAGATTACATCCTCACGGCCAGGGCGAAGGGGTTGAGCACCCTCCGCATCCTGCGCGACCACGCTCTCAAGAATGCAATGCTGCCGATGGTGACCCTGATCGCCCTGACCTTTGGCTACACGGTCGGGGGGGCGATCCAGGTGGAGACGGTCTTTTCCTGGCCGGGCCTGGGCCGATTGATGTACGAGGCGGTGCAAAAGCGGGACTACCCGGTGTTGCAGGGAACTTTTCTGCTCCTGGCCGTGAGCGTCATCCTGGCCAACCTGCTGGCCGACCTGCTCTATACCCTTCTCGACCCGCGCGTCAAAGCGGAATAGACACCAGGGACACGATGGCAGCCATCAGCAAGTTTGTGCGCAATCCGATGGGCGTTATCGGCACAGGAATGCTCCTGGTAGTGGTGTGTGTCGCCCTCCTGGCCCCGGAGCTGGCCCCTTACGACCCCCAGGCGCGCCTCCAGGTCACCCCGGCCGACATTCTGGCCCCACCCGACGCCCAACACCTGCTGGGCCGCGATGACGCCGGCCGGGATGTGCTCAGCCAGCTCCTCTACGGCGCGCGGGTGTCGCTGATCGTCGGCTTTACCGCCTCGTTTATGTCTATGATCATCGGCACGACGGTGGGGTTGGTGGCCGGCTATTTCGGCGGGCGGGTCGGCAATGCCCTGATGCGTGTCGTGGATTTCCTCATGGTCATCCCCGACCTGCCGCTGATGCTGGTCATCATCGCCGTGATGGGCCGTGGCCTGCTGAACATCATCCTGGTCATCGGCCTGCTGGGCTGGACCTATACCGCCCGGCTGGTGCGCTCGCAGGTGCTGACGGTCAGGGAGCGGCAATATGTGCTCCGGGCGAGGGCCATCGGCGCCAGCCATATGCACATTATCTGGCATCACATCTTTCCCCAGGTGTTGCCCCTGGTCATCGCCCAGGCCGTGCTTGACATCTCGGTGGCCATCCTGGAAGAGTCGTCGCTGGCTTTTCTGGGCCTGGGCGATCCGACGCTGATCAGTTGGGGCACAATGCTCAACTTTGCCTTCGAGCGGGCGATCAGCGCTCAGGCGTGGTGGTTTCTGCTGCCGCCCGGCTTTGCCATTGTCTGGGTCAGCCTGTCGTTGATCCTCATCGGCAATACCCTGGACCAGATCGTCAATCCCCGGCTGCGCAGCCATCACCTGTTTGATGCGCGGCGGATGGTCAATATCCAGAACAGCGGGTAGAGATTGGAGATCAGGGCTTGGCGCTGTTAGAAGTTCGGGACCTGGCGGTGGATTATCTGACAGACAGGGGCACGCCTCTGCACGCTGTAGAGGGAGTGAGCTTTCACCTGGCAGAGGGACGCTCGCTGGGGCTGGTGGGTGAAAGCGGCTGTGGCAAGACGACGGTGATGATGGCTCTGCTGCGCCTTCTGCCCCAGGAAGGGCGCATCGTCGGCGGCCAGGTGCTGTTCGAAGGGCGAGACCTGTTGCGCCTGAGCGAGGCCGAGATGCGCCGCGTGCGCTGGCATCAGATCGCCATGGTATTTCAGGGGGCGATGAATGCCCTGAACCCGGTGCGCACCATTGAGAGTCAGATCGTCGAAGCGCTGACATGGCACGGCCTGGCCAGGTCGGTGCAGGCCGCCCGCCAACGCGCCGGGGAACTGCTGGAGCTGGTCGGCATCCCTGCCCATCGGGGCCGGCAGTATCCCCACCAGTACAGTGGCGGGATGCGCCAGCGAGCGGTCATCGCCATGGCCCTGGCCTGCAACCCCCGCATCCTGATTGCGGATGAACCGACGACGGCACTGGATGTGATGATCCAGGCTCAAATCCTGGAGTTGCTGGAAGGCTTGCAGCGCGACCTGCGCCTGGCGTTGGTGCTGGTGACCCATGACCTGGGCATTGTGGCCGAAAGCTGCGATGAGGTGCTGGTCATGTATGGCGGGGTGGTCGCCGAGTACGCCAGCAGCGATGCGATTTTCAACACCCCGCGCCATCCCTACACCCAACGCCTGTTGCAGGCCTTCCCCGATGTGGAGGAGCCGGGTACAGCTCTGGCCTCCATTCCCGGCAATCCCCCCCGCCTGGATGCCCTGCCGCCCGGCTGTCGGTTCGAGCCGCGTTGCCACCGCCGCCTCCAGGTCTGTGCCGCTGCACCGCCGCCGGCGATCGAGATCGCATCCGGCCATTGGGTGTCCTGCTACCAGGCCGAGGCGGAACCATGACCAGCTCATCGTCGCTTCCGGCCCTGAATCCTGTTCCCGGACCGCCGCCCGGCGGGCCTGGGATGGGGTGTGGCTGGCCGCAGGCGGAGGGGGTTCCGCTCCTCCAGGTCGAGGACCTGCATAAGGAGTTCCCCCTGCCGCGAGGGGTGACAGCCATAGTGCGCCGTCAGCCGCGCCGCATTGTGCACGCCGTGGATGGGGTGAGCTTTGCCCTGGACCGGGGCGATATCCTGGCCCTGGTGGGCGAATCGGGGTCGGGCAAGACAACAGTCGGCATGAATGTGCTGGGCCTGCAACGGCCCAGCCGGGGCCGCGTCTGTTTCGATGGCTATGACGTGGCCGAATGGGCGCAGGGACATGGACCCTCGCTGGAGGTCGAAGGTCCTCTGGCTGCTTTGAGCCGTCGCCAGCGAGTCATGCGCCTGCGCCAGCGAGCGCAGATGGTCTTCCAGGACCCTTACGAGGCGCTCAACCCGCGCCAGACCGTTTTCGATATCGTGGCCGAACCGCTGACCATCCACCGCCTGACCCGCAGCCGTGACGAGACTGAAGCCCGCGTCCAGGCTGCCCTGGAGACCTGTGGCCTGGTCCCCGCCGGCCATTTCTGGAAACGTTACCCGGCCGAGCTGTCGGGCGGGCAGCGACAACGGGTGGTCATCGCCGGGGCGTTGGTCCTGGAGCCGGACCTGTTGGTTGCCGATGAGCCGGTCTCGATGCTGGACGTTTCCATCCGCGCCGACATCCTCAACCTGCTGCATGAACTGCGCCGGCAGCGCGGGATCACCATCCTGTACACCACCCACGACCTGGCCACGGCCGGCTTTTTCACCAGGCGGATGGCGGTCATGTACCTGGGTCGCATCGTCGAGCTGGGGCCGACAGCGGCCCTCCTCTCCCGTCCGCGCCACCCCTACACCCAGGCGCTCATCTCGGTCATCCCTGTCCCCAACCCGCGCCGCCGCCACACACGCACCATCCTGCAAGGTGAAATTCCCAACCCGGTTGACATCCCACCCGGCTGCCGCTTCCACCCCCGTTGTCCCCAGGCCATTGCCGAATGCCGGGAAATTGACCCACCCCTGCGCCCGGTTGCCCCGGGCCACCAGGTGGCCTGCCTGCTGTGTTGAATGGCGGCCCAGGAGGAGACTCTATCATGTTCGACCTGCTTCTTTGTGGCGGCACGTTGATTGATGGCACCGGCGCTCCGGCTCGCCCCGCCGACCTGGGCATCGTCGGCGACCGGGTCGTCGCCGTGGGTGAGTTGCGTGGGCGTGAAGCGCAGCAGGCGCTCGACCTCTCCGGCCTGTTCGTCACCCCTGGCTTTGTGGACCTCCATGCCCACTCGGAGCTGAGCCTGCTGGCCGACGGACGCGGCGCATCCAAGGTGCGCCAGGGGGTCACCACCGAGATCTCGGGTCAGTGTGGCTTTTCCGCTGCACCGCTGCTGGGTCAGGCGCGAGAGGAGCTGCCTGTCTTTCTCAACCGCCTGGGTCTGGAGCCTGACTGGGAGACGATGGCCGAATTTCTGGCCCGCCTGGAGCGCCAGGGGGTGGCATTGAATTTCGGCACGCTGGTCGGCCACGGCACCTTGCGCTACGCTGTCGTTGGCGGCTCCGACCGGCCGGCCACACCCCAGCAGCGGACGGCCATGGCCCGGCTGCTTGCCCAGGCGTTGGAGGAAGGGGCGCTGGGCCTGAGCAGCGGCCTGTTCTACGCCCCCGGCTCCTACGCCGACCATGAGGAGCTGGCTGCCCTGGCACGGGTCGCCGCCGCCCAGGGCGGGCTGTACGCCAGCCACGTGCGCAACGAGGCAGCAGGGCTGATGGCGGCGCTGGAGGAAGCGGTCGCCGTGGGGCGGGCGACCGGGGCGCGGGTGGAGATCTCTCACCTGAAGCTGGGCGCTCGCTCCCTGTGGGGCGGGGCCGAACGGTTGCTGGCCTGGCTGGAGGCCGTCCGTGCTGAGGGGGTGGACCTGGGGTGGGACCAATACCCCTATACCGCCTCGGCCACCTCGCTGGACGCGCTGGTGCCGCCCCCCTTTCACGCCGGGGGCACGGCGGCGCTGCTGACCCGCCTGCGCGACCCCCAGACCCGGGCCGAAATCGCCCGGATGCTCACCAGCGGCAGCCCGTCCGATTGGGAAAACATGGCCGAGGACCAGGCATGGGAGGAGTTTCTGCTCTCGTTTCACCCCTCGCGCCCTGAACTGGCGGGCCACACCCTGGCTGAGATCGCTGCTGCCGCTGGCGCCGATCCCCTGCAGACCGCCCTCGACCTGATCGTCGAGTCGGAGGCGCAGGCGACGATGGTCCACTTTGGCATGGATGAAGAGGACGTGACCACTATCCTCCGTCATCCCCAGACCGCCATTATCACCGATGCCGAGGCCTTGGCCGCCGATGGCCCTCTGGCCGAGGGGGTGCCCCATCCCCGTGCCTATGGCACCTATCCCCGCGTGTTGGCCCGCTATGTCCGGGAGCAGGGTGTGCTCACCTGGGAGGAGGCGATCCGCAAGATGACCAGCCTGCCCGCCGCCCGCGTTGGCCTTCGCGACCGGGGTGTGGTCGGCCCAGGGGCATTTGCCGACCTGGTTGTCCTGGATCCGGCGACCATCGCCGATAGGGCCACATTCACCGAGCCGCACCGCTACCCGGCCGGTATCTGCCATGTGCTGGTCAACGGACGGTTTGTCGTGCGTGACGGCCAGCAGACCGATGAGCGGCCAGGACGGGTCTTGCGGCCTATCAGGAGGGGATGAGCATGAATAGGGACAGCTTTTTAGAGGCTTTACTCAGTCTGCCGACACTGGAAGAACCCAGGATCTCACGAGATGGCCGTTGGGCCGCCTGGACCTGGTATCGCACCGGCCCGGCGGCTGATGTCTATGCCGCGCCGACCGACGGTTCGGCCCCGCCCATCCGCCTGACAGACACAGACCAGGACACACTGGTCGTCTCCTGGACGCCCGATAGCCGGGCGCTGCTGGTTGCTCAGGACCGCGATGGGGATGAACGGGCTCAACTCTTCCGCGTGGAGCTGGACCATCCGGGCGTCATGCAGCCGCTGACCGAGCCGTCGCCCAGCTTTTTCCTGCGCGGCGGGCAACTGCACCCCAATGGCCGCTGGCTGGTCTATGCCGCCAACTGGGACCAGGCCGCCGGCCGGGAGATCGAGCCGACCTGGCTCTACCGTCACGACCTGGAGAGCGGTCAACGCGTGCCCCTGGCCCGCCCGCAACGCGGCTGCTGGTACGAACCGGAGCTGAACGAGCCGGGCACGCATCTCCTCTACCGCCGCGCCGACCGGCACCCCGCCGGCCGGCAGGTGTGGCTGGTGGACATCGAAGGCCGGGAGGACCGCGAAATCATCAATGTCGGCGACGACAAAAGGGCGCAGGCCACCTGGTTCCCCGACGGCCAGCGTGCCCTGGTTCTGGCCGAGACAGAAACCCACCAGCGCGTCGGCGTGTGGGAGATGGAAGGGGGGCAACTGCGCTGGCTGCTGGATGACCCGGCCCGCAACATCGAGTCGGCCTATGTGCCCCACGGCAGCCGCCAGGCTGTCATTCTCGAATACCGGCAGGCCCGGGTCCGGGCTTCGCTGCTGGATGTGGAGAGCGGCCAGGAGACCCCCCTGCCTCCTCTCCCCGGCAACCTGATCCCGCTGGCTCCGGTCGGCGAAGGGGAGTGGGTCGGGCACTATTACAGCTCGCAACAACCGGCCGATCTGGTGCGCTTTTCCCTTCAGGCCGCGGACCCGGAATCGCTGGTGAGCCTGACCTGCGTCTGGGAGCGCACCTGGCTCCGCCCAGCAGACCTGGCCCCCGCCGAGGATTTCCGCTGGCGCTCGGCCGACGGGCTGGAGGTGCAGGGCTGGCTCTACCGGGCCCGGGGCGAGCCACGGGGGACCATCGTCTATGTCCACGGCGGACCGACCTGGCACAGCCAGGACCGGATCAATGCTCAGATCCAGTTTTTTGTCTCGCAGGGTTTCCATGTGCTGGACCCCAACTACCGGGGCAGCACCGGGTTCAGCCGCGCCTACCGCGAGGCGATCAAAGCCGACGGCTGGGGCGGCCGCGAGCAGGAGGACATCCGTGCCGGAATCGAGGCGCTGATCGCTGCCGGGATCGCCGAACCGGGCAGGGTGGGCATCACCGGCACCTCCTATGGCGGCTACTCGGCCTGGTGGGCCATCACCCACTTTCCTCCCCAGGTGGTGGCCGCCGCAGCCCCTATCTGTGGCATGACCGACCTGGTCGTGGATTACCAGACCACCCGCCCTGACCTGCGCCCGCTGAGCGAAGAGATGATGGGTGGCTCGCCCGAACAGGTGCCGGAGCGTTACCGGGAGCGTTCCCCCCTCTATGCCGTCCACAACATCCGGGGGCGGTTGCTGATCGTTCAGGGGTTGCAGGACCCCAACGTCACGCCCGAAAATGTGCGGGTCGTGCGCCAGGCGCTGGAGCAGGCCGGGGTCGAGTATGAACTGCTGGCTTTTGACGATGAGGGCCACGGCATCGTCAGGCCCAGGAACCAGCGGGTGCTGTATACACGCCTGGCGGAATTCTTTGGCGCGTGGTAACCGCATGGTCACCACCAGGGCACAAAGATTTATTGACTCTGAGCCTTGGTGTCTTTGTGAGCGATGGGAGTGGAGCCTTCAGGCGGAAAAGGCCGGCTGAAGCTTCAAATCCAGCCTGATTTCCGTGGTCTCCCCGGCGTTCTCTGCGTCTCTGCGATGCATCTGATCAACAAATAGGGTGCCCTCTGTGTCCCTGGTGGTTTTTCAGACAGGCTCTAAATGGTCATCTGCGGATATTGCCTTTTGGCGAAAGCTGGGGTATAATCAGGGCCGGGAGAAGAGACCATCGCCCTGCCCCACCAGTACCGGGTGATGGGAGAGAGGAGAAGGAAGGATGTCGGAGCGGTTCAGAGCCCACTTGACCCTTTTGCGCTTTGGATCGGATCTAATCCTGACAGAATCGGCCCTGCTGCTGGCTGTCGTCTCGAGTCCGCTGCTGTTTGCCACTTCCCAGGCACATCCGGGCCTGACCGTCTATCTGCTGGTGGCCATGATCTGGAGCGTTGCCCTGCTGTTGTCACCGCTCTATCGGGCGCGCGACCGGCGTGCTGTGGATGAGACCCAGAGCCTGTTTCTTGTCATCACTCTGGCTACCCTGGCCCTGGCAGGCGTGCTCTTTTTCACCTTCCCCCACGTTTCACGGCTCCAGATCCTCACCTTTTACGCCCTGGACCTGGCTTTCCTGATCGGCTCCCGGCTTCTGGTGCGGCTCGGCCTGAGGCTGGTGGACAAACCCCGGTATAACCGGCGGAAGGTGTTAATCGTGGGGGCCGGGCCGGTCGGTTGCGATACGGTGCATATGATCGAACGCCACCGCTGGACCGGATTGGAGCTGGCAGGCTTTCTGGATGACGACCTGCCGCCCGGCACAGAGGTGGAGGGCTATCCGGTGCTGGGCCGGGTCGAGGAGGTGGCCCGGGTCGTGGAAGCGGAGGGGATCGAGGAGATCGTGGTGGCCCTGTCGGTACAGGCCTACGACCGTTTCTTCCGCCTGTTGGATGGCATGAAATCGCTGCCGGCCCGGGTGCGGATTGTGCCGGACCACATCAAGATAACGCTGTTCCGCACTGTGGCCGAAGAGTTTGCCGGCGTGCCGATGATCACCCTGCGACAACCGACGCTGGATCCCTTTGAGCGGCGGATCAAGCGGGCATTCGACCTGATCGTCGGCAGCCTCCTGCTGATCCTGCTCTCCCCTGTCCTGTTGCTGGTCGCCATCGCCGTCCGTCTTGACTCGCCCGGCCCTGTCATCTTTAAGCAAAAACGGGTGGGGGAGCAGGGCAAGATCTTTTGGATGTATAAATTCCGCTCCATGATCCAGGGTGCCGAGCAGCAACAGTTCAAAACAGTGCGCGTCCGCGGGGATGGCAGGCTGTTCTACAAGCACCCCGACGATCCTCGCGTGACCCGCGTTGGCCGGTTCATCCGTCGCACCAGCCTGGACGAGCTTCCCCAGCTCATCAACGTCCTCAAGGGGGAGATGAGCCTGGTCGGCCCACGGCCGGAACTGCCCTGGCTGGTGGAAAAATATGAGCCGTGGCAGTGGCAGCGCTTCTCTGTCCCCCAGGGCATCACCGGTTGGTGGCAGGTGAACGGCCGCAGCGACAAACCGATGCACCTCTACACCGACGAAGACCTCTTTTACATTCAGAACTATTCCTTCCTGCTCGATCTCCAGATCCTGTGGCATACCGTGGGCGCAGTGTTAAAGAGCAAGGGGGCCTATTGAAGGTGCCTGGCCCCTGCCCTGCCCGGCAGCGAGGAGCCCTGCTTTTGATCCTGGCCCTGGCGCTGATCCGGGGCCTCCTCTATCTGGCTGCCATCCCTCCCTGGCAGCACTATGATGAGCCGACCCATTTTGAGTATGTGCGGCTCATTGCCGAACGGGGCCGCCTGCCGCAGGTGGGGGATTCTGATCTGAAGATGCGGCGCGAGATCGCCTCCTCCATGCAGGCGGCCGGCTTCTGGAAAGACCTGGGGGCCCCGGCCCTTGACTTCTGGTCCGAGGAACCGCCCTGGATCGGCATCAGCGAACTGGAGCACCCGCCACTCTACTACCTGCTGCTGGCCCTGCCGCAGTTGTTGGCCGCCCATCAGGATGTGGAGACACAGCTATATCTGGCCCGCCTGGGATCGGTGCTGTTCTACCTGGTCGTCGTGGCGGCGGCCTATGGGCTGACGGCCGGGCTCTTTCCCCGCCGGCCGGGACTGGCCGTGGCCGTGGCTGCCTTTGTGGCTCTGTTGCCGCCTTTCACCGATCTGATGAGTGCGGTGAACAACGATGTCGGTGCGGCGGCGGCGGTCTCGGCGCTGCTGTGGGCCAGCGCCCGGTTGTTGCGGTGGGGGCCATCGCCAGGGCGGGTCGGGGTGGTGCTGTTTCTGGCAGCCGCCTGTCTGGCCACCAAAAGCACGGCGGGGAGCCTGGCCCTGTCCATCCTGCTGCTTCTTGGCGTTGGCTACCTGCCCCCGTGGTGGCGGCGCCGGCTGGGGTGGGGAGCGATATTGCTGGCCCTGGTGGCCGTGGCTCTGCTTTGCAGTTGGGGCCAACATGCCGCCCACTGGTACGGCACCGACCAGCCGACCTCCCCCAATCGTGTTGTTGCGGAGGCCCCGCTGGGGCGTTCGGTTCTGGCCCTGTCGGCCGCCGGTCAGGAACATCCCCGTGTGCTCTTTCAGGAATTGAACCGCCTGGAGGGCCGGGCACTGCGGGGGCGTGTCGTGACCGCCGGGGCCTGGCTCCGGGTGCCTGAAGGGGGAGGGGGTCTCGCCATCCTCAGCCTGGACGATGGCCGGACCGGGGTCTGGCACCGGGTTGAGGTGACACCCGAGTGGCGGTTCTACGCCTTTACCACCACCCTCAGCGCCGATGCCACTGGTGTGGCCATTTCCATCCTCTTGCCCCAACAGCCGACCGCCGCTCCGACCCTTCAGGCGGATGGGGTGGTGCTGGTGGAGGGTGAGAGGCCCCTGCACCTGGCCCCCCGATTCCAGACAGCCGAGGCCACGACGGGGCAATGGGGCGGCCAACCGCTGGTCAATCTGGTGCGCAACGGTTCGGCGGAGAGGGCGTGGGTCGGCCTGCGGGCCTGGGCCGGCGATGGCAGCCTGTACCGGCAGCCCATTGTCCATGTGGTCCACTCATTGGGCGAGTGGTCCCGGACCGGCTGGGTATACGGCCCGGAACTGTGGCTGCTGTTCCAAAGCTTTTGGGGGAAATTCGCCTGGGGGCATCTGAGTCTGCCCGGCGCTTACTTTTATCCGCTGGCCCTGCTCACCGCCCTGGGCATCGTCGGCAGCGGCCTGGCTCTGGTGCGCCGCCTCAGAACCGGAGGTCTGTCCGGGGCATGGCAGAATCGTCTGGGGGTGATACTGGGCGTCGTCCTGCTGATGAGCTGGGGAGGGACGGTGCTGCGTGTCCATCCGCTGTTCGTCACCCGTTTCCTGTTCTGGCCGTCGGCCCGCTATGCCTGCACAGCCGTTGTGCCCACAGCGTTGCTTCTGTGCGCCGGGCTGGCCGAACTCCTGCCGCGTCACCGGCGCAAAGAGGCTGCCTGGTTGGGCCTGTTGGGCCTGGTGGCGCTGGATATGGTGGCCTGGTGGACCGTGATCCTGCCTTACTACTATCTTTGAAACCTGGAAGGTCTGGGATGGTTCATAACAGGTTGACCCCTGATGGGACACGGATAGCACGGATGGGACGGATGGACACCGATTTTGCCTTCGATCACAGGGGGGTACGCCGTTGACCCGGCAGGCTGACCACAAAGGCACCAAGACACGAAGAATTTGCCTTCGTGCCTTTGTGGTGAATGGTTCAACAATTGGTCATACACCCTTGGCTCTTGGAGGCTTCGAGGAAAGACAAGGGATCTCTGCGTCTCTGCGGTAACAGGTCATTGAGGTAGGGAGGAGTTGTGGGTGAGATCACCTGGGGCACTTTCGCGGCGACGCTGGCCGCACCGTTCCTCTTTCTGTTGCCGGGGGGAGCGTTGCTCAGCCTGCTGTGGCCCCGCGTCCCCAACCACTCCGATGTGGCTTTGTGGCCTGTGCTGGCTGCCGGGTTGACCCTGGCCCTGACGCCGGTCGGGCTGCTGTTTCTCCACCTGGTCGGGTGGCAGGTCGGTACGGGAGCCATCCTGGCCATGCTGGCTCTCAGCGCCGGGGTGATCCTGTGGCGGCGAGGGCCGGGCTGGTGGACCTGGTGGCGAAGAGGATCGGGGCGCGAGAGGCTGGCGTGGCTGGACGCACCGTTGGTGGCGCTGATGCTGGTGGCAACCCTGACCCTCTGGGTGCGGCTGTGGGTCGTGCGCGGGGTCAACGTTGGCTTCTGGGGCGATTCCTACCAGCACACGATGATCGCCCAACTGATCCTGGACAACGGGGGCCTGTTCGAATCGTGGCAACCCTATGTCCCGCTGCGTTCCTTTACCTACCACTTTGGCTTTCATGCCGACGTAGCCCTGTTCCAGTGGGCCACCGGCTGGCTGACCGGGAACTCTACCCCCCGGACGGTGGTGCTGGTCGGCCAGTTCATCAACGCCCTGGCCGCCCTGGCCCTCTATCCGCTGGCGGTGCGGCTGAGTGATGGACGGCGTTGGGCCGGTGTCGGGGCGGTGCTTGTCGCCGGGCTGCTGACGACCATGCCCCTGTTTTACGTGAACTGGGGCCGCTATACGCAACTCACCGGCCTGACCATCCTGCCGGTCGCCCTGTGGTTCACGCTGGAAGCGGTCGAGGCCGGGCGGTGGGACGCCGGTCGGGTGGCTCTGGCTGCCCTGTCCGTGGCCGGCCTGGGCCTGACGCACTATCGCATCCTCCTCTTTTACCTGGCTTTCCTGCCACCCTACCTGATCTACCGTCTGCTGGTGACCCGCCACGCGCCCCGCCTGTGGTCGGTGCCCTTCCTCCGCCTGGCGGGCACAGGCCTGATCGCCCTGGCACTGGCGATGCCCTGGCTGTGGCGGCTCGGTTTCGGCCTGCTGCCGGGGAATCTGGCCGCCTATCAGCGGGGCGAGGCATCGGCCAGCCTGTACGAGCAGTATAATGCCTTCCGGGTCAACTGGCACTTTTCACCCGGCTGGCTGGTATGGCCGGCGCTGCTGGGTGCGGCCTGGGCGTTGGTCCGCCGTTCGCCGGCCAGCCTGATCGCCTTCTGGACCGGGCTGGTGTTGGCTCTGGCCAACCTGTACCGGCTGGGCCTGGACAGCGGCCTGGTCAACAACTTTACGGTCATCATCAGCCTCTACCTGCCGACGGCGATGTTGCTGGGTTATCTGGCCGGCGAGTGGCTGGAACTGGCCGCCCGCCGCCACCGGGTCCAGGGAATAGCCCTGGCCTTGACTGCACTCCTCAGCCTGGTCGGAGCCCATGCCCGGTCCGATGTGCTGGACCACACCTACCAGTTGGTTACCCCTGCCGACGAGCAGGCCATGGCCTGGATCCGGGAAAACACGCCTCCTCACGCCCGCTTCCTGGTCAACTCTTTCTTTTCCTTTGGGGGCCACTACATCTTTGGCTCCGATGCCGGCTGGTGGATCCCCCTGCTGACCGGGCGGGCCAACACGGTGCCACCTGCCACCTACAGCATGGAGGCCGCCGACCCGCCCGATTACCAGGAGCAGGTGAACGCCCTGGCCCGCCGCCTGGAGGCCGGCCGGCTGGACGATCCAGAGCTGGTAGAGTTCTTGCGCTCCCAGGGCATCACCCATGTCTACATCGGCCAGGTGGGGGGACCGTTGCTGGACGCCGAGACCCTGCGCCGCAGCCCGGCTTACGAGACGGTCTATGAGCAGGATGGGGTGCTCATCCTGGCCTTGAAGTAGGGCAACTGCGAGCTGTTGCCCTGCTCTTTTACAACGGCGGTTCGGCCAGGCGCACCAGCCTGGGTTCCGTCTCGCGCCAGCTCATCTCCGACAGCCCCAGCTTGCGCCGTAGCCGTTCGGCGTCCATCCGCGCCCGATAGTCGCGCACGGCGCAGGTCCAGCGCAACATTTCGAATGACAGCCCCGCCGGCAACCCGGCCAGCCTGGCCACGTCGGCCAGGACATACTCCAGGTTGCGCGCCGTGCAGGGGAACAGGAACTCCTGGGGCTCATAGACCTGGCGGTAGGCGGCCAGGGTCCGCGCCCATTCGGCCGGCAGCTTCAAGCGCCGCTCTTTGTACTGCATCTGCGGCCGGTCGTAGCGGATCTGGATCACCGGCCCGGTTGGGTCAGAGGTGTCAATGTGGGTCAGCTTCAAGGCCATGCACTCCTGCTTTTTGATGCCGGTGTGCAACAACAGCGTGACCAGCAGGTGGGGCCGGGGGTCCGGTTTGTCGCCGGTCATCAACCTCCGGGTGACGGCCAGCACCTCCTCCACCTGATGGTCATCGAGGATGGTGGGCAGGGGGGTCTGCACCGGCTTGTGGACCAGAGGGGCGGCCGGGTCGGGGCGCACGACCCCCAGGTCGGCCAGCCAGGAAAAAAAGACCTTGAGCGTCGTCAGCCGCCGGGCATAGGATTTGGGGCTGCACGGCCTGCCCCGCTCATATTGCAGCCAGTGGAGAAAGCTCTGCAGGGTCCTGGTGCTGATCTGACCGATGGGTGGATCCCCCTTCAGATAGCGTTTCAGGAGGCCCAGGTCGCCCAGGAAGGAGTTTTGGGTATTCACGGTGTACTCCTGCCGGCGCATGTGGTCGCGGAACTGCTCGACGGCCAGGCTGAGGGGAGAAGTGGCCGTCAGTTCGGTTGGTTCGACGGTGGTCGGGCCGGAAACGACCTGCGCTTCCTCTCCCGGAAACAGGGGCAGTTGGCGGATGGTGGGTGGCTGCTGACTCATAGAACATCCCTCCCCGACCTTCGCATAGCATTATACCGCCATTCGGCCTGTTTGTCAAGGGAAGAGCTTTCAGGTCTGACCGGCGGCCTGGCCGGCTAACAACGCCCGGAGTTCTTCGAACTGGTTGAAGGTCAGCGCCTGTGCCCCATCCGACAGAGCGACGGCCGGGTTGGGGTGAACCTCGACCATGAGGCCGGCTGCCCCGGCGGCCAGCGCCGCCCGGGCCAGGGGGATGACCAGGTCACGGCGGCCGGCCGCGTGGGAAGGGTCGGCGATCACCGGCAGGTGGGTCATCCCGATGAGCAGGGCTATGGCTCCCACGTCCAACGTGTAGCGGGTGTACGGCTCAAAGGTGCGGATGCCCCGCTCGCACAACACCACCTGGTTGTTGCCCTCGCCGAGGAGGTACTCGGCGGCCAGCAGGAACTCTTCCACAGTGGCCATGTAGCTCCGCTTGAGGAGCACCGGCCGGCCACAGCCCCCCACCGCCCGTAACAGGGGCGTATTGTGCATGGCCCGTGCGCCCACCTGGAGCATGTCGGCATAGTGCGCCACCAACTCCACATCGCCGGGAGACAGCACCTCGCTGACAACCGGCAGGTCAAAGGCATCGGCCACCCGACGCAGGATGCGCAGGCCCGCCTGGCCCAGGCCCTGGAAGCTGTAGGGCGAGGTGCGCGGCTTGAAGGCTCCGCCGCGCAGGATGACATTCGGCCCGGCCTGCCGCACCTGCCCGGCAACGGCAGCCAACTGCTCCTCACTCTCGACGGCGCACGGGCCAGCGATCAGCACCGGCGGCAGCCCCTGGCCGATCGTCACCCGCCTCACCTGGACCACAGTTCGTTCCACAGCGGGACGGCGCGAGACCAGCAGCGTCCCCATCTTTTCCTGTTGCATCAGGGCCAGCGACGCCCGGATGATCTCCCGGAACAGGCCACGGACCGCCTCGTCGCTCAGCGGCCCCCGATTGCAGGCGATCAGGGAAGCGAGCATCGCCTCCTCCCGCTCCGGATCGTACAGCGGCAGCCCCTGTGCTCGTTTGAGTCGCCCGATGGCCTGTGCCACCTGCGCCCGCCTGTTCAACAGCTCCAACAGCGCCAGGTTGATCTCATCCATCTGCCGCCGCAACTCCTCCAGGTTCATGGCCCTCCTTTTAGATACCCGGCCAGAGCCAGCAGGCCCAGCAGATAGCTCTGCCAGCCCAGGCCGGCGATCTGACCCAGGCAGACAGGGGCGATGACCGAACAGCGGCGGAACGGTTCGCGGGCGTGGATGTTGCTCAGGTGGACCTCCACTGCCGGGCAGGGCAGGGCAGCCAGCGCATCACGCAGGGCATAGCTGTAGTGAGCCAGTGCGCCGGGGTTGATGAGCACGCCGTCGGCCCACTGCCGATGTTCGTGCAGGACATCAATCAACGCCCCCTCGTGGTTCGACTGAAAAGTCCTGAGTTCAATGCCCTGTTCGGCGGCATAGTCGGCCAGCCGGCGGTCAACTTCGGCCAGGGTCAGCCGGCCATACAGCTCCGGCTCCCGCTCGCCCAACAGGTTCAGGTTGGGGCCATGCAGCACCAGAATCTTCATGCTTCACTCCCCCAAATCAGGCAGTCACCAATCCGGCGAGAGGTCGAGACTGAATGCCGCCCGGAGTGTTGTCTCCGGCACCTGGTCCGCCGGGATCAGGCAAGGGGCAGCCACGTCGCGGAGCAGCACAAACCGCAGCGCCCCGGCCCGGCGCTTTTTGTCGCAGGCCATCGCCGACAGAAGGGCTTCGGGCGTCACCCCCTCAAATGTTGACGGCAGCCCCAGCCGTTCCAGCAGGGCGAGGACCCGCTCTGCCACTTCTGACGGGCACAGCCCCAGGCGGCAGGAAAGGTTGGCGGCAATGGCCAGTCCGACCGCCACCACCTCGCCATGATTCAGGCGGTGCTCCGAGGCGGTCTCCAGAGCGTGGGCAAAGGTGTGTCCCAGATTCAGTAGCTGGCGCTCCCCCTGGTCCTCCGGATCGCGGGCGACGAGGGCCAGCTTGATCTCGACGCAGCGGGCCACCACCTCGTCCAGCGGCTGCGGGCCATGCTGTTCCAGGTGGGCGAACAGCGCCGCGTCGCCCACCAGCGCCGTTTTGACGATTTCGGCGCAGGCAGCCTGTACCTGTCGCACCGGCAACGTGGCCAGCGTCTCCAGGTCGGCAACAACCAGGGCCGGCTGCTTGAAGACCCCAACCAGGTTCTTGCCGCGCGGCAGATTGACCCCCACCTTGCCGCCGATGCTGGCGTCGGCCATGGCCAGCAGTGTGGTCGGCACCTGGACCAGGGGCAGCCCGCGCAGCCAGGTCGCCGCTGCAAATCCGACCAGATCGCCGACGCTCCCGCCGCCCAGGGCCACAACACAACCACCCCGGTCCAACCCGCTGTCCAGGAAGCGGTCGTACAACGCCGCTACGGTCGCCAGCGTCTTGACCCCCTCGCCGGGCGGACCGGGCAGGAGACACAGAAAGGGGCGGAAACCGGCCGACCGCAACGCTGTGGAAGCAGCTCCGGCATAGAGGTCTGCCACCGTTTCGTCGCTCACCAGGGCGACAGGGCCAGGCGGCAGGCACCCGGCGAGCAGATGGCCCAGGCGCGGCAGCAGGCGGTGGCCGATCCACACCGGATAGCTGCCCAGCGAGGGAGGGGCCAGGATCCTCCTCATCGGTTGACCTTTCCCCCGCAGCTCTGATGCCAGATCCGCAACACCATTTCAGCCACCTCCTCCAGACCCAGGTCGGAGGTATCCACCTGATGGGGCAGGGCGGCATAAGCTTCCCGGCGTTGGGCCAGCAGGTCTGCGATGCGCTCCTGGAGGCTCTGTCCGACGGCAGGTTGGAGCAACGGGCGGTCGGACACGCCGGCCAGCCGGGCAGCAATGACCTCCGGACGGGCGGCGAGGCATATCACCGGGCCGGAAGCGATCATCACCCGTCGGTTTTCGGCCGAGAGGAGGGTGCCCCCGCCGGTGGCGATCACCAGCCCGCGCTGCCCGGCCAGGTCGCGGCACAGAGCAGCCTCCGCCTGACGGAAGGCTGCTTCGCCATAGGCGGCGAAAATCTGGCCGACCGTCAGCCCAAACTGGGCCTCGATGGTTGCGTCCATGTCCACGAAAGTCCAGCCCAAACGCCAGGCCAGCATCCGCCCCACGGCAGTCTTGCCGGTGCCCATGAAACCGGTCAGGATCAGGGGCTGTTGGTTGCTCTCCGTCCGGATCGCGGGGCCGGGCGGAGCGGCCAATGCCTGCCAGCGGCAGCGCACCTGGTCCAGGGTGTCGCCCCCCACCCTTTCCAGCGCGGCCTGGGCCAGCACAAAGGCGACCATCGCTTCGCCGACGACGACGGCACGGGGCACGGCGCAGCAGTCGGAGCGGATGGGGGGCGCGGTCGCCGGTTGGCCGGTGGCCAGGTCCACCGACGGCAGCGGCGGCTGCACGGTGGGCAGCGGCTTCATCGCCGCCCGCAGGTGGAGCGGCAGGCCGTTGCTGAGGCCCCCCTCCAGCCCACCGGCGTGGTTGGTCACCCGCCGCCACGTGCCCTTTTCGACCAGGATGGGGTCATGCACCCGGCTGCCCCGCTGCCCGGCAAGCTGAAAGGCCGGACCGCACTCGACCCCTTTGACGGCGGGGATGCTCAGCAGCGCCGCTGCCAGCCGGACGTCCAGCCGCCGGTCCCAGTGGACGTGGCTGCCCAGCCCCGGCGGCAGGCCCAGAGCGATGATCTCAAAGACACCGCCCAGGGTGTCCCCCTCGGCTTCGGCCCCGGCGATGGCCCCGGCCATGGCTGCGCCGGCTTCTCCGTCGGGGCAGCGGACCGGGCTGGCCTCTGCCCGGATGAAGCGGACAACGAAGGGGAGGTGGTCCACCGCCTCCGGCAGGGGAGCAACGATCGGGCCGATCTGGGTCACATAGCCGCCGACGGTCACCCCCAGTTCGGCCAGGAGCCGTTTGCAGGCGGCGCCGACCGCCACCCGGGCCGCCGTCTCACGGGCGCTGGCCCGTTCGGCGGCCAGACGCATGTCGCTGTAGCCATACTTGAGCGTCGCTGCCAGGTCGGCGTGGCCGGGGCGCGGCACCGTCACCGCTTCGCCGGACAGCGGGCGCACATCCCGATTTTCGATGAGCAGGCCAAGGGGCGCGCCGGTGGTCAGGCCGTTGGCCAGGCCACCCACAATCTGCACCCTGTCGCGCTCCATCTGCATCCGGGCGCTGCTGCCCAACCCCTGCTGCCGCCGGCGCAGCTCGAGATCGATCTCCTCCTCCGACAGAATCAATCCGGCCGGCAGCCCCTCCAAAATCGCCAGCAACGCCGGCCCGTGGGATTCACCGGCGGTCAGGAAGCGGAGCATCGGGACTCAACAACACAGAGCATCTAATTCACCCCTCCAGCCGCGCCGTCTCCTCTTCCACCACCTTCTCGTCCAGCTTTTTGAAGAGCGGCGCCGGCTCCCGCAGCGCCTGGCCGGGTGGGAGTCGGCCCGGTGCCCAGGTGCCGACCGCGCCGCTGGGGTCATAGGTCAAGGCCCGGTGGCTGCGCCCCTCCTCCCGGTACTCAACCACCTGCTGCTGCCCGAAAAGCTGCCCGTCATAGCCCAGGTAACTGTGCAGCCGCTGGGCGGTGTGGGGCAGGATAGGAGCCAGGATCGTCTTCAGGTTGTCCACGACGCGCAGGATGACATACACCGTTGTCGCCGCCGCCTGCCGGTCCTCCTTGATCTGGAACCAGGGCGCTTTGCGGTCCAGGTAGATGTTGGCCTCGCGGGCCAGAGCCATCGCCTCTCCCAGAGCAGCGCGGAACTTGCAGGTGCTGTACAATTCCCCCACAGTCTGGAAGCCGGCTTCCACCTTCTCTAAAAGCCGCCGGTCCTCCTCATCGAATTCGCCCGGCTCCGGCACCCGGCCATCAAAGCGCTTACAGGCAAAACTCAGCATCCGGTTGGCCAGGTTGCCCCAGGTGGCCACCAGTTCGTTGTTGTTCCGCTCGACAAAATCCTCCCACGAGAACTCGGTGTCGCGGGTTTCGGGGGCGACGGCGGTCAGGTAATAGCGCAGCGGATCGGGGTCGTAGCGGCTGAGGAAGTAGGGCACATCTACAACCGCCCCCCGGCTTTTGCTGAACTTGCCGCCGCGGAAGTTCAGGTACTCGTTGGCCGGCACATCGTAAGGCAGGTTCAACCGGGCTGCAGGGTCATCGTGGTAGAGCCGGCCCACAGCCAGCAACTCGGCCGGCCAGATGACGGTATGGAAGGGGATGTTGTCTTTGCCGATAAAGTAGTAGGTCAGCGCCTCCGGATCGTACCACCACCTCTTCCAGGCATCGGGCGTGCCCCGGTTCCTGGCCCACTCGATGCTGGCCGAAAAGTAGCCGATGACCGCCTCGAACCAGACATACAGGCACTTGCCTTCATAGCCGGGCAGCGGCAGGGGAATGCCCCAGTCAATATCGCGGGTGATGGGCCGCCCGTGCAGGTCCTGCACATAGTTGCGGGCAAAGTTGATGACATTGGGCCGCCAGTGCTCTTTGCCGTGACTGAGATAGTCTGTCAGTTCATCGCCCAGCCTGGCCAGGTCCAGGAAATAGTGCTCTGTCTCCCGGATTTCCAGGTTCCTGTCACCGCTGGCCTTGCTGCGCGGGTTGATCAACTCTGTCGGCTCCAAAAGTTTTCCGCAATGGTCGCACTGATCACCCCGGGCATCGGCATAGCCGCAGTAGGGACACTCCCCCTCTACATACCGGTCGGGCAGGAAGCGGCCCTCCCGTGGGCTGTAGAGCTGCCGTTGCACCTCTTTGTACAGGTAGCCGTTCTCCAGAATTTTGAGAAAGATGTCCTGGGCGACGCGGTGATGATTCTCGGTGTCGGTGTGGGTGAACAGGTCAAAGGTCAGGCCGATCTGTTGATAGCTCTCCAGAAAAGCCTGGTGGTAGCGTTCAAAGATCTGCCGTGGCGGCACCCCCTCTGCGTCGGCGCGGACGGTGATGGGGGTGCCATGGGCGTCGGAGCCGGAGACCATAAGCACCTCATTGCCCGCCAGGCGATGGTAGCGGGCAAAGATGTCAGGCGGCAGGTAGGCCCCGGCCAGATGCCCCAGATGTTGATAGCCGTTGGCGTAAGGCCAGGCCACGCCGATAAAGATTTTCTTGGCCATGATCTTCTCCTTTGTTCTCAACAAAACGAGCGAGGGAGGCCCCCTCGCTCGGATTTAGCTGGACCGGGCGGCAAGGGACTCAACCGGGACAGACCAGGTGCAGGCGGGGGCGAGCCCCCATGAAGCCCTTGGCCGCCGACGACTGGCGAGCGGTATGGGGTGGTCGGTTTTGAACTCCCACAGACATTCCCTCCCCTTCCGGCTGTTATCATTCTACCACAACCCGGCGAAAAAGGCAAATGCTGTTGCCAATGCCCGGAAAGGGTGGTATAATCCGCGCCGGGCAGCCTGTCGGAGTGGAGGCTGTAACCCCGACTCCAGGCTGCCCCTCTGAGAGCTTGTCTGAAAACCACCAAGACACAAAGGACACCAAGGGTATTCGTTTCCTTCGTGTTCCTTTGTGGCCTTTGTGGTAAGCTTTTCAGACTGGCTCCGACAGACGGCGAGGAGACCGAATGGAAAGCACCGACCTCCGCGAGCGATTGAGACGCCTGGGGGTGTATCAGGGTGCACGCCACCTGATCCCACAACCACGTCGCCGGCCACGGCCTATCGAACAACTGCTCCCCGGCGAGGTCATAGACACCGACCTCGGCCCCTTTTTCCTGCACCGCCAGAGCTACGACCTGCTCTATCGTCACGGCCATCACGCCCTGGCCGATCTGCTGGCCCATCCGGCGGCGGTCGCGGCCTGCCTGGCCCACGACGAGCGGCTGGCCACGGTGGATCTCCGCCGGGCCGCTTTTGTGGATACCGAGACCACCGGCCTGGTCGGCGGCACCGGCACCTATACCTTCCTGGTGGGGGTGGGCGTCTTTGAGGGGGAACAGTTCACCGTCCACCAGTTCTTCATGCGCGACTATAGTGAGGAGCCGGCCCAACTCTGCGCCCTGGGCGAGCTGCTTGAAGGCATGGAGGCGGTGGTCAGCTTCAACGGCAAGAGCTTTGACCTGCCCCTGCTGGAGACACGCTTCCTCCTGGCCCACCAGGTGCCGCGCCTGACCGGGGCTCCCCACCTGGACCTGTTGCCGTCGGCCAGGCGCGTGTGGAAATATCGCCTCGATTCCTGCGCCCTGTCCTCGCTGGAGGCCGAGGTGTTGGGGGTACGGCGCAGCCAGGAGGATGTGCCCGGCTGGCTCATCCCCAGCCTGTACGTGGAATACGCCCGCACCGGCGACGCCCGCGAGATGCCGCGTGTCTTTTATCACAATGCCCAGGACATCCTGTCGTTGGTGACCCTGACGGCGCGGCTGTGCAGCCTGTTGACCTCCCCGCCCGATGAGAGCCTATCCGGCGAGGAGCTGTATGGCCTGGCCCGCCTTCTCCAGGAGGCGGAACGGCTGGCCGAAGCCGAAGCCGCCTATGCTCAGGCGGCCCAGACCTGCCGCCTGGCCCAGGTGCGGGAGATGGCCCGGCGCGACCTGGCTTATCTGTTGAAGCGGCAGGGGCGCCGGGAGGAGGCCTTGCCCTGGTGGCAGCAACTGGCCGAATTGGATGGGGCCGTGTACGCCTGTGAGGAGCTGGCCAAACACCACGAATGGCATGACGTGGACCTTGCCCAGGCGTTGGCCTGGACGCAGCAGGGCATCGCCCTGGCCGAAACCTGGCCACCCGGTCCACAACGCCGGGAGGCTCTGGCCGGACTGTACCACCGGCGGGAGCGGCTCCAGCGCAAGCTGGAACTTGTAGATGGCACGGACTACAGGCTGGAGTCGAGGCTTTAGCCGGCCTTTTCCGCCTGAAGGCTCCACTCCCATTTGTTTGCCTGAGGCT
>DAOTYI010000042.1:0-27205 GCA_034434895.1 Anaerolineae bacterium | reverse complement strand
AAGCCGTCGGCTACCCAATGCTCCAAGCCGTCGGCTACCCAATGCTCCAAGCCGTCGGCTACCCAATGCTCCAAGCCGTCGGCTACCCAATGCTCCAAGCCGTCGGCTACCCCTTGCCGTTGGCTGCGGGGCCTGTGGCGCCGACCTGGTACAAAACCACTCCGGCCACCGTCACCCACGATAGCCCCTGTGGGTCGGCAGGGCACAGGGCATAGCCGGCCGGTTCGCCGCTGACCTGGCCCAACAGCCGCAGGGTCAGATAGATGGGGGGCAGGCCACACACATGCCGCCGGTCCCCTTCCGCCTTCAGGTGCTCGAAAAAGGCCGCTGCATCCCCGGCATAGATGGTTTGCAGCAGCCGTTCGTCGGCACGGCGCAGTTGTGCCCGGCCGATAAAGTCCAGGCCGTGGGGGTCGCCAAAGGCCGGGCCTACATGGGCCAGGTCAGCAGCGGCGACCACCAACGTCTGCCGCGAAGCCATCGCCCGGCGGAGCACCTCCAGCGCGGCAGCAAAGGGGGGGTGGGTCGCCGGGTCACCCTGGCCGGCCACAAAACCGCCAAAGCCGCCGCACAGGATCGGCACGACCGGCACCGGCCGGCCGTCACGGACAAAGTGGAGCCACACCGCTGCCAGTTCGACCGAGTGCTCGGTGCGGTGGTGGAGCTCCTCCGCAAAGGCTGCCTCCTCCCCCAATGCCCTGACCAGCTCCTCCACCACCTGGCCGTCGGTGGGCAACACCCCCCACGGGGTGGCATACGACTGGCGGGTCAGGGTCACCGTCCCCTCGCTGCCCTGGTGATCGGTGCCGAACAGGATGACAAGTTCTGCTGCACGGGCTGCCTGGGCCGCCGCCCGCCATACTTCGGCATAGACCGGCCCGCCGCGCTGGTAATCGATGTGGGGGCTGATCACACCCCGGATCGGCCTGTCGTCCGCCCGAGGCGCGGCAGGCGGCAGGGCCGCCATGTAGCCTTGCAACCGGGCTGCTGCCTGGTCGGGATCGGCTGCCGTCCCGGAGCCGTCCAGGGTGGTCAGCGGGCGGAAAGGGGCTTCCCGGTAGGCCCTCAGCGCCCTGGCCCTGGCCTCCACGAAACGCTCGTTGTCCAGCAGGCAGGCCGCATCCAGGTCGGCCAGCAGCCTGGACAGCAGGCCGGGGGCCAGCCGCACCCCGGCGCGGAGCAGGAGTGCTGCCTCCAGGGCTGCCTCATCGCGGCTGCCATCCATCAACCCCAGCAGCGGAGCCAGAGGCCGGGGAAGGGCGATCTGGGTGTCGCTCAGCCGCAGTGGATCGCGCAGCAGCAACATCGGCTGGCCCTGGTGCTGAATGGGATAGGCTTCAACCGGACGCAGTTTCGGTTTCATCGTTGTGTGTCCAACCCCGATTCCCTAAAATTCCCGTTGATTGGCCAGGTCCCAGCGGGCCGCCCCCAGACGCACACTGCATACCCCTTCCAGGTCTGGCAGCGGCGTGCGGACGATGGCCGTGCTTCCCAGCCGGTCGGTTTCCTCCACCACACCCAGGCCCAAGGCCAGACCCTCGGCATCCTGGAAGGCCAGCAGGGTCCCCACCGCCAGCCGCTCCAGATCGTAGACGGCCATGCGCTTGAACTCCAGCAGGTGGGGCCGGCCCGCCTCCAGGTAGGCGGCCAGCCGTTCCCTCCGCCGGGCGATGCGCAGTTCGCGGGGCCGTTCCACAGCGTGCGGTGAGACGGAAAGCTCCAGGCAGCGCACCCGCCCATCGCGGCGTAACGGCCACAGGATCGGCTCCAGCTCCCGCCGTCGTTGCAGGCCGATCACAACCGATGGCGCCAGCAGTTCGATCTTCCACTGCTTGAGCGCCTTGCCCCCTTCTGTCGGGTCCACCAGGCCGGTCGTGTCCATGACGATCACCTCCGCGCCCCAGGTCAACGCCTTTTGCAGCAGGCGATGGGCGCCGATCACCGTGGGGAGCATGTGGCCTCGGGGCGTGGTGGCCCCTACAAAGTAGCATGCCCGGTGGCCTTGTGGCGGGAACCGGTCCTCGCCCGGCGCAGAGGTCAACGCCACCGTCATCGTCGTCGGCAGCCCCAACGTGCTCTGGCCCACATCGCCGTCCAGATAGGCGGCGCGGCGGCCCTGTCGGCACCATAGCTGGAACAGGTAGCGGGCCAGCGTGGACTTGCCGGTGTCTGACGCGCCGATGATCATCACCAGGCCGCGTTGATCCACCAGGTCCAGAGTTGTCCATTGAGGTGGAATAATGACTTCGGTCACCTGTCAGCGCCTGAGGTTGTAGAAGGCCCCCAGGCCGGCATAGATCGCCGCCTCGCCCAGCTCCTCTTCGATGCGCAGCAGTTGGTTGAACTTGGCCACCCGGTCGCTGCGGCAGGGCGCGCCGGTCTTGATCTGCCCGGCGTTGACCGCCACCACCAGATCGGCGATGGTCGTGTCCTCCGTCTCGCCAGAGCGATGCGACACCACCGCCGTCCAGCCTGCCCGTTTGGCCATCTCAATGGCGTCCAGCGTCTCGGTCAACGTCCCTATCTGATTCAGCTTGATAAGGATGCTATTGGCCACTTTCAGCTCGATGCCCCGCTTCAGGCGTTCGACGTTGGTCACCAGCAGGTCATCGCCCATGATCTGGATGCGGCCGCCCAGGCGTTGCTGCATCAGCACCCAGGTGTCCCAGTCATCTTCGGCCAGCCCATCTTCGATCGAGATGATAGGGTATTTGCTCACCAGAACTTCATAAAAGTCCACCATCTCTTCGCCGCTGAGCAGGCGCCCCTCTTTCTTCAGCACATAGTGGCCGTTCTCATACACCTCGCTGGCAGCCGGGTCCAGGGCCACAAAGATATCCCTGCCCGGCTCATAGCCGGCCTGCTGGATCGCCTCGATAATCAGCTCGACCGCCTCCTCATTCGACTTGAGGGAAGGGGCAAAGCCCCCTTCGTCGCCGATGCCGGTGCTGTAGCCCTTTTTCTTGAGCACCTTCTTCAAGGCATGGTAGGTTTCGGCTCCCCAGCGCAACGCTTCGGCAAAGGAAGGAGCCCCCACCGGCATGACCATAAACTCTTGCAGATCGGGGCCGTCCACGGCATGTTTGCCGCCGTTGAGGATGTTCATCATCGGCACCGGCAGCGTCCGCGCCGACACCCCGCCGATGTAGCGGTAGAGCGGCAGGCCCAGCGCTTCGGCTGCGGCTTTGGCCACCGCCAGGCTGACCCCCAGAATGGCATTGGCCCCCAGCCGGCCCTTGTTGGGCGTGCCATCCAGCTCGATCAGGGTCCTGTCCAGAGCCACCTGATCCAGGGCATCAAAGCCCCACAACTCGTCGGCAATCAGGTCATTGACATGGTCCACCGCCTTGAGCACCCCCTTGCCTCCATAGCGGGATGGGTCCTCGTCGCGCAGTTCCAGCGCCTCGTGGGTGCCGGTGGAAGCGCCTGATGGCACTGCTGCCCGGCCTATAGCTCCACATTCCAGTTGCACCTCCACCTCGATCGTGGGGTTTCCCCTTGAATCGAGGATCTCGCGGGCGATAATCTCTTCAATTCCGGTCATCATTTTCTCTCCTATGCTCGATATTTAAAGCCGCATACAGCCGCTCAAAGTCAAACCGGTCCTCCAGCATCTCCTCGAACCGTTCCACCTTCTTTTGCAGGTGAAAGCGGGTCTTGCCGAAGAAGCGCCCGATCACCTCCACAGCGCTGAGGGTATCGTGCCGGACCAGGATCATCGGCACGCCGACCTCCTCGGCCCGACCGAGGATAATGGGGCTGGGGCGCAGGTTGCCGGTCAGGATCAGGCATTTGGTGCTGGTTTCCAATGCCGCCAGCTGGATGTCAGGCCGGTCGCCGCCGGTGATCACCGCCTTGTTGGGTTTGCGCCGAAAGTAGGACAGGGCTGAATCCACACTCATGGCCCCGACCATCAGGTGCTCCACCAGTTCATCCACCTTGTCGGTCGCGCACAGGATCTCGCCCGACAGCAGTTCGGCCAGCTCCCCCACACTGACCGACAGCAGCAGGCGCTCCTGGGGCAAAACGGCCAGGACCTCCACGCCGCGCTGCTCCAACGCCGGTTTGACCAGTTCCTGGACAAAGGGCATCCGCTGGCGGGGAACGACGTTCAGCACCACCCCAATGAGCGATTGATCCAGCCGCACCCGGGCGGTGAGGGCATCGTCCAGCACCTGCAGGTCATTCTCGTACTTGACGACAACCAGCTCTCTAGCCTCGAACATCCTGGCGACCTGGGGGGTAGGCAGGCCGATCAGGTAACCCTCCCGCAGGCTGGCTCCTCCTTCCAGCAGGATCACATCGCGGCCGTGGGCCACCCGTTCATAGGCGGCCTTGAGCCGGGCGACATAGTCGGTCGTTTCCTGCCCCCTCAAGATAGCCTCTACAGTGCGCGGGGCGATGCCCACCGGGGCCATGTCCTCCAGGGCATCAGGCAGGCCCAGTGCCTGTTTGAAGAATTCAGCATCTTCATCTACCAGGCCCGCCGCCAGCCGCGCTCCCGTGCTCACCGGCTTCATATAGCCAACCGACAGCCCATCGCGCTGCATCCGCTTCGCCAGGCCGACACACAGGGCACTCTTGCCCGAAAAGGTCTCCGTGGACGTGATATAGAGTGTGGTCATTCTCCCCCCCTTGCTCCTTGCCCCTTGCGCCTTGCTCCTTGCTAACTCAACACCAACCGCATATCAATGCCCACCACCCCCTGGCCCTCCTCAAAGACAACCAGGGGATCCAGGGAAAACTCGGCGATTTCTGGGTAGTCAAGGGCCAGTTGAGATAGCCGCAGCAGCGTCTCAACTACGGCCTCCAGGTCTGCCGGGCGCTCGCCACGCACCCCCTGCAATAGAGGATAGATCCCCATCTCGGCGATCATCTCACCGGCTTCACGCCGGCCAAAAGGGGCCAGTCGGAATGCCGGGACGGAACAGAGCTCACGATAGGCTCCGCTCCAGTTCAGGGTGAGCAGAGGGCCAAAGCGCGGGTCACGGATCATGCCGATAACCAATTCTTTGCCGGCCGGCACCATCTCTTGCACCAGGCAACCCCAGATTTCAGCCTCGGCCATGTATTGCTGAGCACGATAGGTGATCAGGGCAAAGGCCTGGCTCACCTCCTCAGGGGTGGTCAGGTTCAGGCAGACAGCCCCCACATCGGTGCGGTGCAGGATCTCCGGCGAGGCCACTTTGACCGCTACCGGAAAGCCGATCTCCCTGGCCAGGTATGCAGCCATCTCTGCATCACCGGCCAGGAAGGTGCGGGGGGTGCGGATGCCGCACGCTTCCAGGATGTGGCCTGTCTCGACATCGGTCAGAACTGTCCGCCCTTCTGCCCGGGCGCCGGCCAGGGCCTGCCGCAACCGGTCGCCATCCAGGTCAAAGGTCTCCAGTTCCAGGGGCGGGCGCTCACGCCAGCGCCGGTGGTGCATCATAGCCGCCAGTGCTGCCACCGCCCGCTCGGGCACAGGATAGTTGGGCACCTCGTAACGGTTGAGCAGGCGGATGCCCGGCCCTACCCTCTCCCGACCCATGAAACAGCTCAGGATCGGCCTGTCGCTTTGCCGGGCCAGTTCGCCGATCACCCGCGCGCTCTCCTCGATCTGGGTTGTGACCTGGGGAGTGAGGATGACCAGCGTGCCGGCCACGTTTGGATCCCGGAGCACCGCCTCCAGCGCGGACCGGTAACGCCCGGCGGGGGCATCGCCCAGCAGGTCCACCGGGTTGAGCACACTGGAGGCTGTGGGCAGGGCCTGACGCAGAGCCTGCTCTGTCCTGGGAGCGAACGAAGCCAGTTGGAAGCCGGCCTGTTCACAGGCATCGGTGGCCATGATGCCCGGTCCACCGGCGTTGGTAATGATTGCGATCCGGTCGCCACGCAAGGGTGGTTGGCGGGCAAAAGCAATGGCATAATCGAACAGATCCTGGATGGAACGGGCGCGGATGACACCGCTCTGGCGGAACGCTGCCTCGTAGGCCAGTTCTGAACCGGCCAGCATCCCGGTGTGCAGCGAAACAGCCCGCGAACCGGCCGAAGTGATCCCGGCCTTGATGCACAGGATCGGTTTGTCGCGGCTGACCTGTTGGGCAACCCGCATGAACCCGGCGCCGTCCTCAATCCCCTCCAGATAGGCCATAATCACGCGGGTATGCGGGTCATCTCGCCAGGCCTCGATGAAGGCGATTTCGTCGGCATCGGCCTTGTTGCCCAGGCTGACAAAATGGGAAAAGCCCACCTCCTCAGCCAGAGCCATGTCCAGCACGGCGGTGCAAAGCGCCCCCGACTGCGACAGGAAGGCGATTGTGCCCCGGCGAGGCATGCCAACGGCCAGCGAGGCGTTCAGGCTGGACAGGGTGTCAATCACCCCCAGGCAGTTGGGGCCGATCAACCGCATCCCGTACCGCCGGCCAATCTCCACGATCTCGCGCTCCCGCTGCCGCCCGACATGGCCTGTCTCCCGGAACCCGGCCGAGATGATAACGGCCCCCTTTACCCCTTTTTCACCACATTCGACCAGGACGGCAGGGACATGCCGGGCGGGAACTGCCACCACGGCCAGGTCCACCGGACCGGGCACCGCCAGGATGTCAGGATAACAGGTCAGGCCCAGGATCTGGTCAGCAGCCGGATTGATGGGATAGACAGCCCCCTGGTAGCCGTGCTGGACAATGTTATGGACCAGCGCATATCCCAACTTGCCCGGCGTGCGAGAAGCACCGATGACGGCCACGGCCTGCGGATTGAAAAACATGTCAAGCACGGTGGTCTTTTTCACCCAGTGAAGCAGCCTGTATCACTGCTGTTTGCCATCAGGCGTATGATACCTCAAAAGGGGCAAATGCGCAAGTGAAGCTGGAGGCTCTTGTGATCTCCCTGACTTGACAGCAGGCAACCACCGTGGTACAATAATTCCGACATTTTACTAGGGATTGGACAGGAGGGCAGGAGCGGGTGCGGATATCGGCCAGGGAACTCTATGGGCTGCGCGCTATGAGCGAGTTTGCCCGCCTCTTTGGGCAGGGGCCGGTATCCCTGGCCGAGGTGGCCAGGAATCAGGGCATCTCCCAGAACTATCTGGAGCAGATCGCCATTGCTTTGCGCCGGGCGGGTCTGCTGTGCAGCCAGCGCGGTGCCCGGGGGGGGTATTATCTGAGCCGTACACCGCAGACGATTACCGCCGGCGATGTGATCCGCGCCCTGGAAGGCTCCATCCTGCCCATCCAGTGCACGGTTGAGCACAGGTGCGTCCCCTGCCTCCGCGAAGAGGAGTGCAGCACCCGGGGGGTGTGGCAACAGGTGCGCGACCGACTGGTCGAAGTGCTGGATTCGATCACGCTGGCGGAACTGCAATGACCGACGACAAATACCCGATGCCCAATACCCCATGCCCAAACCCGATATCCAATCTCCAGGCAGCAGGCAGGTCGGGCGTTCGAGCGCCGGCCCAACAGGGGGACCAGACAGGGTTGCGGCGCTGGCTGGCCCTGCTCCGTGAGGATATTCAGACGATCTATGCCAGAGACCCGGCAGCGCGGAGCCTGGTCGAGGTGTTGATCTGCTATCCCGGATTGCACGCCTGCTGGCTACACCGCCTGGCCCACGGGCTGTGGCGGCGCGGGCACCTGACCCTGGCGCGTATCGTCTCGCACCTCAACCGCTTTCTGACCGGCATTGAGATCCACCCCGGAGCGCGCATCGGGCGCAGGTTTTTCGTGGATCACGGCGCCGGGGTGGTGATCGGTGAGACGGCGGAGGTGGGCGACGATGTGCTGATGTACACCGGTGCCATCCTGGGTGGCACCTCCTCGGAACGCACCAAACGCCATCCCACCATCGGCAACGGTGTGGTCATCGGCTCCCATGCCGTGATCCTGGGCAACATCACCGTAGGTGATGGGGCCAAGATCGGCTCCGGGTCGGTGGTCATCGAGCCGGTGCCGCCAGGGGCGACAGTCGTCGGTGTGCCGGGGCGGATCGTCCGCCTCAATGGACGGCGGATCGAACGGCAGCCCACCGACCTGTTGGATCATGCCCGCCTGCCCGACCCGGTGCTGGAAACGCTCAAGTGCCTGGCAGAGCGTGTCGAGGCCTTGGAGAAGCAGGTGAGAGACCTGACCTACACGGCTTCGTTTGACCAGGCCAGACCGGCGTCTGCGGCCTGTTTGTGGACGGCGGACAGGAAGGAGGCGACAGAGTCATGAATGCTGCCAGAGCGGAAACGGTCCTGGAGCTGATCGGCCATACCCCGGTGGTCCGCCTGCGCCGATTGCCCCCGGCCGGCTCGGCGACGGTGTGGGCCAAGTTGGAGAGTTTCAATCCGGGGGGCAGCGTGAAGGATCGGATCGCCAGGGCCATGATCGAGGCTGCTGAGGAAGCAGGAGTGCTCCAACCCGGCGGTGTGATCGTGGAACCCACCAGTGGCAACACCGGCATCGGCCTGGCCATGGTGGCCGCCGTCAAGGGCTACCGCCTGATCCTGGTCATGCCTGAGACGATGAGCCTGGAGCGTCGGACGCTGCTGCGGGCCTATGGTGCCGACCTGATCCTGACGCCGGGGGCGGAGGGGATGAAAGGCGCTATCGCCAGGGCGGAAGAGCTGGTCCGCGAGCATGGCTACTTTATGCCCCAGCAGTTCCAGAACCCGGCCAACCCGGAGGTACACCGTCGCACCACGGCCGCCGAGATCCTGACCCAGGTGGGCCGCCTGGACGCCTTTGTCGGCGGGGTGGGCACGGGGGGCACCATCACCGGCGTGGGCGAAATTCTCAAGGACATGCTGCCCGGCGTCCGGATCGTGGCCGTGGAGCCGGCCGATTCCCCGGTTTTGTCGGGCGGCGCACCGGGGAAACACAAGATCCAGGGGATCGGTGCCGGTTTTGTCCCGGCTGTGCTCAACACCGCCGTCATAGATGAGATCGTGCAGGTGAGCAACGAGGAGGCCGCCGAAACAGCCCGCCGACTGGCCCGTGAAGAGGGCATTCTGGCCGGCATCTCCTCCGGCGCGGCCGCATGGGCAGCGGTGCGGGTGGCAGGGCGGCTGGGAGAGGGCAAAACGGTCGTGGTGGTGTTGCCCGACACCGGTGAGCGATATTTGAGCACCGGGTTGTTTGAGGCAGGACAACTGTGAGCAGTTGCCCTGCCCTCAGAAGAGGAAGGATGATGGAAGGACAAACAAAACGATCGGTTTACCTGGACCATGCGGCCACGACGGCGGTGGACCCGCGCGTGGTCGAAGCCATGTTGCCTTATTGGACGACACGGTACGGCAACCCATCGAGCATCTATGCTCTGGGGCGGGAGGCCCGCCAGGCGCTGGAACAGGCACGGGAGACGGTGGCCGAAATCCTGAACTGTGCCCCCACCGAGGTGATCTGGACCAGTTGCGGCACCGAGAGCGACAACCTGGCGTTGCGTGGCGTGGCCTTTGAGCGACGGCACCGCCTGAAAAAGAACCACCTGATCACCTCGGCCATCGAACATCACGCCATCGGCCACACGATGGAACAGTTGAGCAGGTATTTCGGCTTCGAGGTGAGCTATGTGCCGGTGGACCGCTATGGCCTGGTGGACCCGGCCGAGGTGGAAAAGGCGATCCGACCCGACACGGCCCTCATCAGCATCATGTATGCCAATAACGAAGTGGGCACGATCGAGCCGATCGCCGAGATCGGGGCCCTGGCCCGCGCCCGGGGCATCCCCTTCCACACCGATGCGGTCCAGGCCGGCGGCACGCTCAGCCTGGATGTGCAGGCGCTGAATGTCGATCTGCTGTCGCTGTCGGCGCACAAGTTCTATGGGCCAAAGGGGATAGGGGTGTTGTATGCACGCAAGGGGGTGCCCCTCCTGCCGATGCAAACCGGCGGCGGCCACGAGCGCAACCGGCGGGCCGGTACGGAGAATGTGGCCTACGCCGTTGGCCTGGCCACGGCGTTGCGGCTGGCCTATGATGAGGCCGAAGAGGCCAACAGCCGGATCGCTCGCCTGCGCGACAGGCTGATCGTCGGGGTGCTGGAGCGCATCCCCGACAGCCAGCTGACCGGCCATCCGACGCAGCGGTTGCCCAACAGCGCCAGTTTCGTCTTTCGTTACGTGGAGGGGGAATCAATCCTGCTCAACCTGGACCTGATGGGGGTGGCAGCCAGCAGCGGTTCTGCCTGTACCAGCGCCTCGCTGGAACCGTCCCATGTGCTGACGGCGATGGGCCTGCCCCACGAGGTGGCTCACGGCTCGCTGCGGCTGACGTTGGGCCGGGAGAATACCGAAGAAGAGATCGATTACGTGCTGGATATCCTGCCCGGCATTATCGAAAAGCTGCGCCGGATAAGCCCGTTGTACAACCGATAAACAGGGGCCAGATACCCTCCCGCAGGTTAGAAAGTGGCTGGCAACAGGGCGAGCAGCCCATTGCAGCGCACTTTAATGCGCCCAAACCTGCGGGAGGGTAGGCAGTGACCCACCGCGCCGCTTTGTTTCGACAAAGCGGCGCCGGCTGTGGTATACTGGTGTTATGTCTCTTGCAGATCTGACCTGTACCCGGAAGCGGGTCCTGATGTTCGGCGGCAAGGGGGGTGTGGGCAAGACCACCACCTCGGCGGCGACGGCCCTGCACTTTGCTGCCCAAGGGCGACGGACACTGATCCTCTCCAGCGACCTGACCCCCAGCCTGTCGGACATTTTTGAGACGCCGATCGGCGCGGTCGAAACGCCCATCCCCGGCATCCCCAACCTGTGGGGCCTGGAAATTGACCCTGATGAGGTCATGCGCCGCTGGAAGCGCAAGTTCGGCCCGGAGATCTATGAAGCCGCTCAGGTCTTTGTGGACATGCCCTACGACGAAGTGGTGGATTATGTCGGGATGGCCCCCGGCATCCAGGAAGAATTTTTGCTCGACTTTATCCTGGAACGGGTGCGCGATGGCCGCTATGACCTGGTGGTGTGGGATACCGCCCCGGCCGGGGATACCCTGCGCCTGCTGGAGCTGCCCTACAAGTTCCTCAGCCACCTGCGCCTGGCCCCCCGCATCTACCTGAACGTGCGCGACAAACTCCAACTCGGGCAGGTTCCATTCCTGGAGCTGATTGACAGTTGGCGGCAGTTGTCGCAAGAGATCGCCAACTGGTTCCGCGATCCGGACCACGCCGAATTTGTGCTGGTGACCATCCCGGAAGCATTGGGGGTCTACCAGGCGCGGCGGTTGGTGGCTGAGTTCGATCGGTTGGGGTTGACCATCCGCCACCTGATCGTCAACCATGTCATCACCGGGGCCGATTCAGAGTTTTTGCGCCGGCGGCAGGCCATGCAACGCCCCTATCTGGAGTTGCTGGCTGAAGAGTACGATGGCCGGATGACGATCACCTGCCTGCCCTTGTTAGCCGAGGAGGTCAAGGGGGTGGAGCGGCTGGCCAGGCTCGAAGAATGGCTGTTTGCGCCATGAACCGGCGAGGAGGCAGGGTGGGAGCCGCCGGCCAGCGGGTGGTCGTCGCCATGAGCGGCGGAGTGGATAGCTCGGTCGCTGCTGCCCTGCTGGTAGAACAGGGCTACCAGGTCATCGGGGTGATGATGCGCCTGTGGGCCGAACAGCCTGCCCCGGGCGGAGCCGGAGGGGAGAACCGGTGCTGTACCCCCCAGGCGGTGGAGGATGCTCGCCGCGTGGCCGCTCAATTGGGCATCCCCTTCTACCTGGTCAACTATGCCGCCGAATTCAAAGCCTGCGTGGTGGACTATTTCGTCGCCGAGTACAGCCGGGGCCGCACGCCCAACCCCTGCCTGGCCTGCAACCGGCACATCCGTTTTGGCCGCCTGCTGCGCCACGCCCTGGCCCTCGACGCCGACTATCTGGCCACCGGCCACTATGCGCAGGTGGACCGGGCCGACGGTCGCTACCGGCTGCGGCGGGGGGCTGACCGGCAGAAGGATCAGTCCTACGTGCTCTATATGCTGGGCCAGGAGGAGTTGCAGCATCTGCTGTTCCCCATCGGCAGCCTGACCAAAGAGCAGGTGCGGGGGATGGCCCGGCAGTGGGGTTTGCCGGTGGCGGCCAAAGAGGAGAGTATGGAGCTGTGCTTTGTGGCCGACGATGATTACCGGCGTTTCCTGCGCGAGCACGCCCCCCAGGTGGCGCAGCCTGGCCCTATCCTCGACACGGCCGGGCGCGAGATCGGGCAGCACCAGGGCCTGCCATTCTACACGGTCGGCCAGCGGAAAGGGCTGGGGATCGCCGCCGCCGAGGCGTTGTATGTCCTCCACCTGGATGTGCAACGCAATACCCTCATCGTCGGCCCGGCGCGGGAACTGGGCCGGCGGACCCTGCTGGCGGAAAGTGTGAGTTATGTCAATGGAGAGCCGCCCGCCGAACCGCTGCGGGTGCAGGCCAAAATCCGTTCCCAGGCTGCCCTGGCCGATGCCACCTGGAGCCCTCTGGACGGCGGCCAGGCCAGGGTGGAATTCGACCTCCCCCTGCGAGACATCACCCCTGGCCAGGCGGTGGTCGCCTATCAAGGGGATGTGGTGCTCGGCGGGGGGATCATTCGATTGACGATGGATGATTGACATGGTTCAGATGCCGGCCCTGGTCCTTTCCATCCTCCTGGCTTCGGCCTGGGCAGCCCTTTTTCACCTGTGGCAGGGCCGCCGCCTGCGCGACCTGCTGTTCTACTGGCTGGCCGCCGTCGTCGGTTTTGCCACCGGCCAGGTTGCCGGTCAGATGCTGGACCTCATCCCCTGGACAATCGGCCAAGTGCGGGTCATGGAAGGCAGTCTCATCGCCCTGCTCTTCCTCTTGATCGCCCGCTGGCTCATCCAGGAAGGCAAAAGGCAGGAGGCAAGATAGCAGGAGGCAGGAGGCAATGCACAATACCCAAACCCCAAACCCCGCCATCCGCCCGGCGCAGCCGCGGGACACCGCCCAGGTCTGGTTTGACGATGGACGGGTGTTCGAGGGGCCGGTGGGCACGCCGCTGGAGGAGTTTATCCGCGTTGCCGGCTCCGACCCGAATGCGCCGACGGTCGCGGCCCTGATTGACAACGACCTGCGCGAGCTGACCTACCGGGTGGAGGGGGATATCGAGGTGACGCCGGTCACCATGGCCGACAGCGACGGCTTTCGGATCTATCGCCGCTCGCTGGCCTTCCTGCTGGTGATCGCCGTCCATGAGCTGTTTCCCGAAGCCACCGTCTATGTGGACCATTCGTTGACCTTTGGCGGCTATTTCTGCCAGGTGCGCGGCCGCGAGCCGTTCAGTACTGAAGAGTTGGCCCGGATCGAAGCCCGAATGCGGGAGATCGTGGCTGCCGATGAACCGATCCTGAAGGAACGGGTGCCGCTGAACGAGGCCATTGCCCTCTTTGCCGCACGAGGGGATGACGACAAAGTCCGGCTCCTGCAGCGCCGCCGCAAGGATTTTCTCACCCTCTATCAGTTGCGCGGTTTCCGCGACTATTTTCACGGCTATATGGTGCCGTCCACCGGTTACCTGAGCGTCTTTGGCCTGCAGGACTACCCACCCGGCTTTGTCCTGCGCTTCCCGCGCAGCGATCCGCCGATGTACCTCCATCCATTTGTGGACTATCCCAAGCTGGTGAAGGTCTTTCGTGAGTATGGTGACTGGCTGGAGTTGATGGGCATCCCGGATGTGGGGGCCCTGAACGAAGCGATTGCCGGGGAGCGGGTGCGCGAGGTGGTCCTGGTCTCGGA
Source organism: Anaerolineae bacterium (assembly GCA_034434895.1). Taxonomy (GTDB): domain Bacteria; phylum Chloroflexota; class Anaerolineae; order JAAYZQ01; family JAAYZQ01; genus DAOTXL01. Next base: position 13,515 of record DAOTYI010000042.1, on the reverse strand, counting down.
GGCATTGCACGAGCAGCGCGTGGCCCGCATCGCCGCCGAGATTGCGGCCCGGAACGATGGCGCGAAAGGGAGGGCGAAGGGGGCAGGAGTGCGGCTGGTGCTCATCGCCGGGCCATCCTGTTCGGGCAAGACAACCTTCTCGAAACGGCTGAGCATCCAACTGCTGGCCAACGGCCTGCGGCCTTTTCCCCTGGAGATGGACAACTATTTTGTGAACCGGGACCAGACCCCCCGCGATGAGCAGGGGGAGTACGACTTTGAATCACTAGGCGCGTTGGACGTGGCCCTGTTCAATGAACACCTGCTGCGGCTCCTGGAAGGACAGGAGGTGACCCTGCCCCGCTACAACTTTCAGACCGGGTTGCGGGAGGTGGGCGAGACGGTGTGCCTGGGACCTGATCACATCGTGCTGGTCGAGGGCATCCACGGCCTGAATCCCGATCTGGTGCCCCATGTGCCTGCTGAGCGGGTCTATCGCATCTATGTTTCGGCGTTGACCCAGCTCAACATAGACAAACACAACCGCATTCCGACCACCGATACGCGGCTCATCCGCCGCATCGTGCGCGACGCTGCCCAACGGGGCTATTCGGCCCGGCAGACCATTGAGCGTTGGGAGAGTGTGCGGCGCGGCGAAAAGCGCTGGATCTTCCCCTTCCAGGAACACGCCGATGTGATGTTCAATTCAGCGTTGGTCTACGAGCTGGCGGTGCTCAAGCCGCTGGCCGAACCACTGCTGTTGCAGGTCCGACCCGGCAACCGGGCTTATGTCGAGGCCAAGCGGTTGCTGGCATTTTTGGACTGGTTCGAACCGCTGGGGACAGAATTGGTTCCTGACAATTCGATCTTGCGGGAGTTTATCGGGGGGAGCATCCTGCGGGATTTTCGGATCAGGTAGATGGGGCCGGCCTTGACCGCCATCCCATTTGCCAAGAAGCGGTGATTATGCTATAGTTGCGGACGCTGTACAGAGGGGCTGACAGGCCGTCAGGCACCCGTCCCTCTTCTTTCCGCCTGTGGCGTGGACCACAGGCAATCCCATGGAAAGGAGGTCAAACATGAGGGAATACGAGCTGTACCTGATCCTCGATGCCGATGCAGAAGAGGAGGCCATACAGGCCACCATCGGCAAGGTGAGCCAGTTGATCTCGGCTGGTCATGGCGGCACCGGCGGCGAGGTGATCAAGGTAGAGGCCCGAGGCAAGCGGCGACTGGCTTTCCCCATCAAAAAGAAGCTGGATGGCTATGATGTCATCATGACCTTCCAAACCCCGCCCCCTGCCCTGGCCGAGATCGAGCGTGTCCTCAAGCTGGATGAGAAGGTACTGCGCTATCTGCTCCTCCGCAGTGACGAGATCTGATCTCCACCGGAACTGTTCAGGTTGATGCCCGGTGCCCGGCACCTGCCCCCAATGCAGGACGTGAGGCCCAAGGAATGAGCTGGATGATGGAGCAAAGGAGTGGTGGGATATGGCTCGAGGGTTGAATAAAGCGATGATCATCGGCTTTGTAGAGCAGGATCCAGAGATACGAGCAACGGCCAACGGTCAACCGGTCACCTCATTCAGCATCTCAACGAACCGGCGGTGGACCACCAATGCCGGCGAGACGCGCGAGTCTACGGAATGGTTCAACGTGGTGGCCTGGGGCAATCTGGCAGAGATCGCCAACCAGCGTTTGCGGAGAAACCAACGGGTCTACGTCGAGGGGCATCTGCAAACGCGGAGTTGGGAGGATGCAAGTGGTCAGCGGCGCTACCGCACCGAAATCGTGGCTAACAAGCTGATCCCGATGGATATCCCGGATAATCTGTCTCAGGAGCAGATCGCAGAGGAGGATCAGGGTGCCCCTCTCTGTCTCAACCAGGTGATGGTCATCGGCAACCTGGGACGGGACCCGGAGATGCGCTACACGCCAGGAGGGCAGGCGGTCACCTCGTTCAATCTGGCCGCCACCCGCACCTGGACCACAGCCGACGGAGATCGGCGGGATGCGACCGAGTGGTTTAACGTCGTGTCGTGGGGCAGCCTGGCCGAGATCTGCAATCAATACCTGAGCAAGGGGCGCCGGGTTTATATCGAAGGCGAGTTGCGCACCCGAGGCTGGGAGCAACCCGACGGTAAGAAGTATTTTCGCACCGAGCTGGTCGCCAACGAAATGATCCTGCTCGGTCCGCGTCCAAAACAGGAAGGCACAGAGGAACCAGACAGGGACGAGCCTCCCTTCTAAAGGAGAACAGGATGAACAACGACGACTATTTCGAAGAAGAAGGTCCAGAATATGCAGGTCCACGGGGTCGGAAGTATGGCGGCCCGGGGCGTTTTGTCCGGCGGCGGCGAGTATGCGCCTTTTGTCTGGAAAAGGTCAAGACCATTGACTACAAAGATGTCAACACTCTGCGGCGCTATTTGACCGAGCGGGGCAAGATCAAAGGCCAGCGCAAGACCGGCACATGCGCCAGGCACCAACGCCGGCTGGCGGTGGCCATCAAGAGAGCGCGCTATCTGGCGCTGTTGCCCTTTACGGCAGAGCATATGCGCCGTTACTGATCCTGCAACGATGGTTTGACCTGGACACTGCCTGTTCACCGGGGAGACGCAGAGTTCGCAGAGGTTTTTTTATCGGTTTTCTCCACGACCTCTGCCTCTGCGGCGAGTGCAGAACATGAACCATCGTTGTAATAGGCACGAAGGATGCGAAAAGGCAGAGAGGATTCGATGGCGAAAAAAGTTACAGCCGGGAAGCGCCCGCCACGCAAGGGGGAACCACAACAGGCGGTCAGGCAGACCAGGAAACAGATTGCCCTGAGCCGCAAAGAGGCCCGGCAACTTCGCATTATCTGGCTCAGTGTTGGCGCATTGGGCCTGGTCATCCTGTTTATCCTCGGCTTTGCTCTGGTCAGCGAGGTGCTGGTCAAACCCTCCAAACCGGTTGCCCTTGTCAATGGCACCAAAATCCCGCTGGAACGCTATGAGGGCCTGTTGACCTATCGTCGCTACAGCCTGCACAACAGCATCAGGATGCTGAACCAGGAACTGAGCACGCTGGACCCCAACTTGCAGGAGAATGAGTTCCTGCGCTCCTTGTATGAACAACAACTCCAGCAACTGGAATCGTACCTGGGTACTGTGCCCCAAACGGTCCTGGATGAGCTGGTTGAAGATGCTCTGATCCAGGAAAAGGCCCGGGAGGCAGGGTTGGTGGTCACGGCCCAGGAGGTCACGCAGGCCATCAACGATATGATCAACAACCAGGCCAGGAGCTCTGCATCCGCATCTCCGTCCACCTCGATCACCGACACCACCCGGCTTCCGACGCCAACACCGCTATCCCAGGCCGATGTGGATAAGGTTTACCAGGAAGCACTGGTTGACATGAAGCTGTCAGATAAGGCGTTTCGGACCATTGTGGAGCATAGCCTGCTGCGGCAGAAGGTGCAGGAGTTCCTTGCCAGTCAGGTCATGACCACCGGCCTGGTGGTTCATGTGCAGATGGTCCAGGCTGACAGCCGGGAAGAAGCCGATTCGGCCTTGAAACGGGTTGAAAGCGGAGAAGATTTTGCCCTGGTGGCCAGGGAGGTTTCGACCGACACCCAGACGGCCGAAACCGGTGGGGACCTGGGCTGGGTGGCTGCCGGTCAGTTGAGCAGCCGGTATGGGGAGGAGGTGGATACGGCCATCTTTTCGATGGCGGCCGGCACAGCGCGCGTGGTGGAGAGCAATGGCCGGTTCTATCTGCTGCGGGTGGTGGAGAGGAATGAGAACGGCCCGCTGCCGGCCGAGGTGGTTTCCTCGCGGAGAAACAGTGCCCTCAACGACTGGCTGACAGCACGCAAAGCCTCGCCTGATGTCCAGATCGAGCGACTTTTGCAGCCAGACCAGATCCCCGCCGATCCCTTCACCCAGTAGGGCAACTGCTCGCAGTTGCCCTACTCTGGCATAAGAGCTAGCTGGCCTGGCGGGTCACCTCGATCACGTTGGGCAGGCGCTCGATCCTGTCCAGGATGCTGATGAGCTGGCCGATATTCGTGATCTCCAGGGTGGCGGTCAGGGTGGCCAGGTTTGTCTTTTGCACCGAGGTGGAGTTGACCTTGCGCATGTTGACCCCTTCTTCGGCAATGACCGTGGCGATGTCGCGCAGCAGGCCATCCCGATCCCAGGCCCGGACTTTGATGACCACAGGATAGATATGTTCCTGGGGTTTGCCCCAATCTACCTCGATCAACCGCTCCATCTCCCCCTTGCTGGTGCGGAGCAGGATGTTGGGGCAGTCCCATTTATGGATGGTCACGCCACGGCCTCGGGTGACATAGCCGATGATGGGGGAAGGGTCGTCCGGCCTGGGTTTGCAGCACTGCGCCAGTTGGGTATACAGGTCGCCCACCCCCTTGACCCGGACCCCTTCCGGCGTGATGGCTGGAGGAGGCGCTACCTCCTCCGGAAAGATCTCGTCGGGGCGCAGCACCTGCAGGACCCGGGCGGCCACCCGTTGCGAATTCAGATCGCCATAGCCGATGGCTGCAAAGAAATCGTCTACATTCTTGTAATCAAAAAGGGCGGCGATCTCCTGGTAGGTCACGCTGTCGGTCAGGTTCAGCCGCTTCAGTTCCCGCCGGAGCTGCTCCCGGCCAAAGGCGATGTTCTCCTCTCGATCCTGCTGGCGGAACCAGCGGCGGATCTTTTGCCGGCTGCGCGCCGAACGAACGTAGCCCAGATCGGGACGCAGCCAGTCCCGGCTTGGCCCCCCACGTTTGGCGGTGATGATCTCCACTTGGTCGCCGTTCTTGAGCCGGTAGGTCAACGGCACGAGCTGGCCGTTCACCCGCGCGCCTCGGCAGCGATGGCCTACTTCGGTGTGGATATAGTAGGCAAAATCAATCGGGGTTGAACCGGCCGGCAGGTCAAGCACCTTGCCCTTGGGGGTAAAGACATAGACCCGCTCTTCCAGGAGATCGGTCTTGAGGCTGTCCACGAACTCCCGGGCATCCTCAACGTCGGATCGCCAGTCCATCAGAGAACGGAGCCAGGCCAGCTTGTTCTCGAAGGCAACATCCCGCTTGCCCCCCTCCTTGTAGCGCCAGTGAGAGGCGATCCCGAACTCGGCGCGGCGGTGCATTTCCCGCGTCCGGATCTGCGCTTCGACGGTTTTTCCCTCCGGCCCCACCACCGCCGTATGCAACGACTGGTACATGTTGTCCTTGGGTGTGGCGATGAAATCGTCAAACTGGCCTGGGATCGGCTTCCATAACGAATGAATCACCCCCAGGGCAGCATAGCAATCCTGGACCGAATCCACAATCACCCGCAGCCCACGGACATCATAGATCTGATCAAATTCCACCCCCTTGCGCCGCATCTTGCGGTAGATGCTGTAAATGTGCTTGGGCCGTCCTTCGACCACGGCGCTGATCCCCTCCAGCCGCAGGCGGGCCTGCAACTCGGCACACACCCGCTGGATATAACTTTCCCGTTCTTCCTGCCGCTCGGCGATCAGATCGCCGATATGGCGGTAGGTATCCGGGTCGTAGTGGCGGAACCCCAGGTCCTCCAACTCCCACTTGATCTGCCAGATGCCCAGGCGGTTGGCCAGAGGGGCAAAGATCTCCAGCGTTTCGCGGGCGATCCGCTCTCGCCGTTCAGGAGGCAGTGAGCCCAGGGTGCGCATATTGTGCAGCCGGTCGGCCAGTTTGATCAGGACCACGCGGACATCATCTACCATGGCCAGGAACATCTTGCGCAGGCTTTCCGCCTCCTGCGCCTCCATGTCGCGGCTGCCCATCTTGCTCATGGTATCAATGTACGCCAGCTTGGTCACCCCATCCACCAGGCGGGCCACTTCAGCGTCGAACCGCTCCCGGATCTGGTCTATGGTCCAGCCTGTATCTTCCACCACATCGTGCAGCAGGCCGGCGGCCACAGCCCGGTGGTCCAGGCCGAGATCGGCCAGCATCCGGGCCACCTCCACACAATGCTCAATGTAGGGTTCGCCGGAGGCACGCCTCTGCCCATCATGCGCCTCACGCGCCTGGATGTAGGCACGTTCTACCAGCTCCAGCTCACTCCCTGAAAAATATTCTGTTGCCCATGCAAGCGCACGATCTCCAGTCACAGCCACTTCTACCAACTCCCTGCACTGCAACCCAGGCTTAAGCCTGGGCTCCAGTATAGCGCAAAATCGGGATTTATGCAACCGCGTCATTCCGCCCACTTGACCTCTCCCGGGAATGAGGGTATACTGGCCCGGCTAAGAACCGATCGAGGAGAACCCGGCCCGGTGTTACCCATCGGACATATCGCCTACACCTGGGCAGCGCTGGCCTGGTTGCAATCGCGTGGGCGAGCTGCTGGCATAGACTACCGGGGGGCAGCCCTGGCCGCCCTGCTGCCAGACCTGATTGACAAGCCCCTGTCCCTGACCCTGCTGTCCGGTTCGGGGACCAGCCAGGGGCCGGCCCACACGCTGCTGGGCCAGCTCCTTTTGAGCCTGGCCGTTGTCCGATTCAAGCCTGCCTGGCGGCCCTATGCCCTTCTCTGCAACAGCCATCTGCTGGCCGACCAGATGTGGAACTATCCCCGGACTCTGCTCTTTCCCCTGCTGGGGCGGTTCGATTATTGGAAGTTTATGGGCACGCCGCAGACGATGCTCCATGCCTACGCCGAGATCGCGACCCGACCGGCCATCATTGCCGTGGAGCTCCTGGGGCTGGCCCTGCTGGGTTGGGCCCTGCATCACAGCCGCCTGGGCGGCAAGAGTGCCTGGAAAGCCTTGCTACTGACCGGCAAACCGGCGGCTGGAAAGGAGAGGGGGCACAGCGGATGCGGGTGATAGCAGGCAGTGCCAGAGGCATCCCCCTGCAAGCGGTTCCGGGCAGCAGCACCCGGCCCATCTCCGACCGGGTGAAGGAAGCCCTCTTTGACATCCTGGGAGGGGCGGTCGTCGGCGCCCGGGTCCTGGACCTGTTTGCCGGGACCGGCAGTGTGGGCATCGAGGCCCTCAGCCGGGGGGCCGCGCAGGCCGTCTTTGTCGAGAAACAGCCGCAGGCCATAGCCACCATCCGCGCCAACCTGTACCGCACCCATATGCAGGCCAACGCCCGCGTCGTCCAGGCTGACGTATTCCGCTTCCTGGCCGGCGAGCCTGAGCCTTTTGACCTGATCTATGTCGCCCCGCCGCAATATCAGGGGTTATGGAGCAAAACCCTTCTCGTCCTGCAGGTTCATCCCGGCTGGCTGAGCAGTACAGGGATAATCGTTGTCCAGATCTTTCCTAAAGAATTTGAAACCCTGGCGCTGACCCGTTTTCAACTCACCGACCAACGTCGTTACGGCAGCACCCTGTTGTGCTTCTATGCGCCTGCAGGTCTCGATTCGTAAAGATTTGCCAGGCACAGCGCCTGGAAGGGGGAATTCAAAATGGTCAACCCGGAACGTCCGCGGGTGGTGATCGTCGGCGCGGGATTTGGTGGCCTGGCGGCGGTGCGCAGCCTGGCCGCCTCCCCCGCTGAAGTGGTATTGGTGGACCGCAACAACTATCATACCTTCCTGCCCTTGCTCTACCAGGTGGCAGCAGCCGAACTGGAAGCGACAGAGATCGGCTACCCGGTGCGGAGCATCCTGCGTCGGCTGCCGGGCGTCCGCTTTGTCATGGCCGAGGTGAAGGGGTTGGACCTGGCCGGGCGTGTGATCGAAACCAACGGTCCGAGGCTGACCTACGACTATCTCATCCTGGCTCCGGGCAGCGTGCCCAACTTTTTCGGGGTGGAAGGGGCCGATCAACATGCCTTCCCGCTCTATTCCTTGCAACAGGCAATTGCCCTGCGCAATCACATCCTGTACCTTTTTGAGCAGGCAGCCCAGGAGCCGGAGCCAGAGGTCTGCCGGCGGGAGTTGACCTTTGTCATTGTTGGCGGAGGAGCCACCGGCGTCGAGTTTGCCGGCGCCCTGGCCGAGCTGATCCGGGGCCCCCTGATCAAGGACTACCCGACTCTGAAGGTCGAGCAGGTGCAGGTTGTGCTGGTGGAGGCATTGGACAGCCTGTTGCCCGCCCTGCCTGAAAAACTGCGGGCATACACCCTTGCCCGGTTGCGCGCCATGGGCGTTGAGGTGCGCCTGCGGGCAGCAGTGACGCGCATCACCCCCCAGGCGGTGTACCTGCAAGACGGCTCGGCCATCCCCAGCGAGACGGTGGTCTGGACGGCCGGGGTGCGCGGCAACCCGCAGGTCTCCGCATGGGGACTGCCCACAGCCCGTGGCGGGCGGGTGACGGTGCTGCCCACCTTGCAGGTACCGGGTCATCCTGAGGTCTATATTGTGGGGGACCTGGCCTACCTGGAGGAGGATGGGCATCCGCTGCCCATGGTGGCCCCTGTGGCCATTCAGCAGGGGGCGGCGGCGGCCCGGAATGTGGTGCGGCAGATGGCCAGGAAGGAGCCTCTGCCTTTCCGCTATCGGGATCTGGGGAGCATGGTGACCATTGGCCGGAATGCGGGCGTAGTCAGGGCAGGGGGGCACCAGGTGACAGGGTTTTTCGCCTGGATGGCCTGGCTGATCGTCCACCTGGTCCGGTTGATCGGCTTTCGCAACCGCCTCGTTGTGCTCCTCAACTGGGCCTGGGATTATTTCTTCTTCGAGCGCGCTTCACGCCTGATCCTGCCCCGGCCCTGAAAATATCCCCTCGGTGCAAACCAGGACTCTCACGCCGGGCAGGGGTTCTCAGGAGATCGGCGGACTGGCCGATCCTTCGATCGTCTGCTGTCTGGCGATATCCAACACTTCGCGCACCTTCCGGGCCAGAGTGTCCAGTTCGAACGGCTTGGCCAGAAAATGGACCCCCTCGTGCAGCACGCCATGGTGGGCAATGACATTATCGGTGTATCCGGAAGTGAACAGCACCTGCATATTGGGCCGGCTGGTGCATAGCCGGTCGGCCAATTCCTTCCCGTTCAGGCGGGGCAGGACGACATCGGTCAGCAGCAAGTGGATCGGCCCCAGGTAGGCTTCGGCTATCTGGAGCGCCTCCAGTCCATCCCGGGCGGCCAATACCTGGTAGCCCTGGCTGAGCAGGATGTCGCGCATTAGCTCCCGAAGCCTGGTTTCGTCCTCCACCAGCAACAGGGTCTCTGAGCCCCGGGTTGTCATCATCTGGGACAGGTGTGTCGTTGGGATCAGTGCCTTCTCGGCAGTACGGGGCAGGTAGATTTTGAAGGTTGTGCCCAGGCCCACCTCGCTGTAAACGCCGATATGACCCTGGTTCTGTTTGACGATGCCGAACACGGTAGCCAGCCCTAACCCTGTGCCCCGGCCTTTTTCCTTGGTGGTGAAGAACGGCTCAAAGAGATGGGCCTTGACCTCGTCGTTCATGCCCACGCCATTATCGCTGATGGCCAGCAGGACATAGTCCCCCGGTTTTACCTCCAGATGATGGATGGCATAGGTCGCGTCGAGCACCACGTTGGCCGTCTCGATGGTCAGCCTGCCGCCGTTGGGCATGGCATCGCGAGCGTTGACCACCAGGTTGATGACCACCTGTTCGATCTGGGTGGGGTCGCAGAGGACCGGCCACAGGTCATCTGCCAGGTGCATGATCAGCTCAATGTCTTCGCCGATCAGCCGCCGCAGCATCGTGTCCAACTCATTCAACACCTGGTTGAGGTTCAACACGTGCGGCGTGATAACCTCACGCCGGCTGAAGGCCAACAGTTGTTTGGTCAGGCCGGAGGCCCGCTGACCCGCATCCTGAATGCGCTGTACATAGGTCCACAGGGGATCTTCAGGGCGAAGCTTGCGCTCCAGGATGCGGGTGCTGAGATGGATGACGGTCAACAGGTTATTAAAGTCGTGGGCCACACCCCCGGCCAGCCGACCAACCGCCTCCATTTTTTGTGCCTGGAGGAACTGCTCTTCCAGCCTGCGGCGTTTTTCCTCCAACCGGACACGGGCCAACAGGCCGGATACCTGGGCCGCCACACGTTGAGCCAGGTCAATCTCTTCAGGGGAGAAGGTCCGAGGCTCTGTGGCCTCTATCCCCAGCCAGCCTTCCACCTCATCGTCAGCCAACAGGGGCAGGAGCAACAACGACACGATTCCCTGCCGCCGCAGCAGGTCGTGGAGAGCTGCCTGACGGAGGTCAGCCTGGGCTTCCTCGGAGACCAGCGGCGTTTTGTGGATCAGCAGGTGCTGGGCAGCGGGGTTGCCTGCGACCGGGATACATTCACCCAGCCAGGAAGGTTGTCCGGGGGCCAGATACCCGGCCATGACTACGGCTTCAGTTTTCTCCCGGTTGAACAGAGCGGCGGTGGCCCGGGGCACCCCAAAGGCCAGAGCCAGCTCGCGGCAAACCGTATTCAGAACCGGTTCGAGGTTCTCGCCGGCGGCCGTGGCGGCGATGACCCGGTTGAGCAGGGTCAGCTCCCGGTTGCGGCGCTGCGCCTCATGGTATAGCCGGGCGTGTTCCAGCGCAGCAGCGGACTGGTTGGCCAGCGTCTGACACAGGTGGATCTCGGTCGGGGAAAAGATGCGCTCCTGTTGAGTCTCCATGAACTCCAGCAGGCCGACCGCCTGGTCGCCGATCACCAGGGGAGCCAGCAGGACTGAAGCGCCCCCCCTGGATCGCATCCATGCCAGCCCGGCCGGATCGGCGGCCGGATCGTTCGCCCGTACGGCGAGCGGCCGGCAGGTGGACAGCACCTGCCGCAAGACCGGGAAGCGGGCCAGAGGGTATATAGTGCCCGGTGCTACCGGCGATCTCCGGTCAGGGTCAGGAGAATAGTCCAGCAGGGTGATCAGAACATCCTGCTCCCGATCCCAGCGGGAGATGACGCAGCCATCACCGCCCAGGGCGGCGAGGGTCTGCCGGGCAATGGTGTGCAGTACGGTCTCCAGGTCCAGGGAGGTTGACAGAGCGGTGCTGGCCTCGAACAGGTGGGACAGGTTCCACAGGCGTTGCTGGGTCTCCTGGAACAGCCGGGCATTTTCCAGGGCCACGGCGGCATGGGCGGCCAGCATCTCCAACAGGGCCTGAGCCTCGACAGTATAGGCCGCCGGCTGATAGCTCTGGGCCGAGATCATGCCGATCACCCGCTCTCCCAGGCGCAGGGGCACAGCCAGGATGGCACGCACCTGTTCCGGTTCGCCAAAATGGACGGCATTGGGCACCATGTCGGGCGAAAAGTCGTCAATCAGGAGCGATTGGCCCCTGGCAATGACCTGGCCGCTCAGCCCCTGATCGGCAGGAATGCGGCGTGCCGGCCAGCGTCCCCCCTTGTCAACCAGGTACACGGCCTCGTTCTGTTGGGCGGCCTCATCGCGCAGTACGATCACAAACGCTTCAGCCGGCAGCAGGGCGGCGGCTGCCCGGTGGATGGCCTGGCACACCTGCTCCTGGTCACGGGAGGCCAGGGCGATCTCCTGGCTGGCGCGGTGGAGCACGGTCAGGCGTTCGGCGACCTGAACTGCCCGCCGATACAGCCGGGCGTTGTGAATGGCAACGGCGATCTGGTCGGCCAGTGTCTCCAGGGCGGTCACATCGTCGTGGCTGAAGGCGTGAAGCCGGGGGCTTTGTACGTCGAGCACCCCCACCGTCTCGTCACCGATGCGGAGCGGCACAGTCAGTTCCGAACGGGTAGGCAGCCGGTCAGGATAGAGGTTCACATAGCGCGGTTCGGCACTGACATCATTGGCCAGCAGCGTCTCGCCATGTTGGGCCACCCAACCGATCATTCCCTGCCCCAAGGCCACGCTGTGATCAGGGGGAAAGAGGGAAGCAAACTCACCGGCCCGGGCCTGCATCACCACCCGGTCCCCGGTGGGAGATCGGGTGAACAGGCCCACATGATGATAGCCGAACCGTTCCTGAACCAGGTGTGCTGCCCGGTCAAACACCTGGGCCACATCCAGGAAGGCAGCCACCTGGCTTCCGATCTCGTTGAGCAGCGTCAGTTGCGAGGCCTGTCGCGCCAGGGCTTCCTCCGCCCCCTTGCGTTCGGTGATGTCGCGGACGATATGCACTGTGCCGACGTGTGCGCCCTGCACGTCCAGAATAGGATCCACGGTGACCTGGAACCAGCCCGTGCCGATCTGCATTTCCATCGTCTCGCGGTGCAGGCTGTGTTTTGCCCGCAAGAGGGGACATTCAGGGATCGGCTGCGTTGTGCCATGTGTGATCTCCCAGCAACGTCTGCCGACCATCTCGGCCCCTGTACGCCGGAAAATAGATTCAGCGGTCTTGTTGGTGCGCAGCACGCGCTGGTCCGGGTCGAGAATCCATATCGCGTCGTTGGTGGCATCGAAGGTAGCCTGCCATTCCTGCGTGGCCTGGCGCAGTTCCTGTTCCACCCGCTTGCGCTGGGTGATGTCGTGGGCAAAACCGGTGACGCCGATGGTCTGCCCATCTTTTACCTGTCTGACCCCCAGCACCTCCATCACCAGCACTTCGCCCGATTTGGCCCGCACGCGCATCTCACGAAAGTTGCGGGTCTCGCCTTGCAGGGCGCGCTGGAACTCGCGGCGGGCCATGTCGCGGTCCTGGGGGTGGATCAACTCCTCAAACGGTTTCCCCAGCCACTCCTGGACCGACCAGCCGGTTGTCTTCTCAAAAGCAGGGTTAAGCAGGGTGAACCGCCCGTCGGGGGCGAGGGCATATACGATTTCGGGCACATTTTCAAACAGCGCACGATAGGATTGGGCCACTGCTTCTCCTGCGAACCTGTGCCCGGTGCCATTTGTTTCCGCCTGGCTTATTTGCTCTTGGGCAAGGCATCCCTCCGTCATACCATGATGTATACCACAATCTGGCCCAGATGACAAAAATTCCGGCTGTGCAATGAGCCCAGGAGGCTTCGTCCCATCGCGCCATTTTCACCGCCGAGATCGCAGAGAGCGCTGAGAAAAATCTCTGCCTCCGCGCCGGTGATGTGGTCGAGTCTTCGCGCTGGCCTGAACCACTCCAGGTGGACCTGATCGAGCCGCTGAGCGATGACTATATGTGCCTGGTCGGGGCGCTGCTCCGCAGCCACACCCACATTGACCAGGTCCTGCCGTTGTCGGAAGCCGCTCAGTTGCGCCTGCTCTGCTTCAACACTCAGCGGCGATTGACAGTCGCCGACGCAGGCCCTGTGCCAGGAGAGGCTACGCCGCGAGCGGGTCGTGGGGCGTTGAGCGCACAGGCATCAGGCTGAGCGACTCAAGGTCCGCGCAGGCGGGTAGCCGAAGGCAATGCCTTCGGCTACCCGGTGCGATTTCCAATCGCCCGCGCCTGAACTGGATGCCAATGGGCGTTGAGCACCATCTGCCTGTCCTGAACTCCACAGGCATCGCGCCGCCTGGTGCGTTTTTGCCCATCTCCCCGGCACGCCCTCCTGCCGTTGTGCGGCCCGGTGCTCCCGTTGCCCGCCGCCGAGACGACGGGCAACGGGAAGATCAGGGCTGAAGGACCCACAGGCCGGCTATGGTGTACTTTTGAACACCAGCGGCAAAAAGACCGTATATCCCGGCTTTGCCGTCACCGTGATGGTGAAGG
>DAOTYI010000041.1:0-17012 GCA_034434895.1 Anaerolineae bacterium | reverse complement strand
ACCCCGGCCATTGCCTTCGCCCACCCCGGCCTTTGCCCTCGCCCACCCCCTGTCTATATCCGGCCATCCAACACAGCCCGCACCTTTTGCATCAGGTCTTCGACGGTGAACGGCTTGGACAAAAAGACCGCATGGGGGGCCAGGACACCATTCTCCAGAATGGCATGGTCGGCATAGCCGGACATGTACAGGACCCGCAGGTCCGGCCGGTAATTCCGCATCTGGTCGGCCAGCTCTTTGCCACTCATGCGGGGCATCACCACATCGGTTAACAACAGGTGAATGGGGCCTTCATGCTGCCTGCTCACCTGGAGCGCCTCCGGCCCGTTGGCCGCCGTCAACACCTGGTAGCCGTGTGCTCTCAACACCTTCGCCGCCAGGTCGCGGACCTCATCCCGGTCTTCGACGATCAGGACCGTTTCGGTGCCGCGCACCAGGCTGCTGGCCAGGGCGGACCGGGTGTCAGGGAAGGGCTGGGCCTCGACCTCTTCGGCACAGGGCAGGTAGATCTTGAAGGTTGTCCCCTGTCCCACCTCACTATAGACGCGGATATGCCCTCCGCTCTGTTTGACGATGCCGAACACGGTGGCCAGGCCCAGCCCGGTGCCATGGCCGCGCTCTTTGGTGGTGAAAAAGGGCTCGAACAGGTGGGCCTTGACCTCATCACTCATGCCCACCCCGTTGTCGCTGATGGATAGCAACACATGGGGCCCCGGCCGGGCATCTACATGGCTGGCCACATAGGTCTGGTCGAGGAGTATGTTGGCCGTCTCGATGATCAGCGTCCCGCCGCCAGGCATGGCATCGCGGGCATTGACCGCCAGGTTGAGGATCACCTGGTCAATCTGAGAGGGATCCACCCTGACCGGGCGCAGCGTTTCGGCCAGGATGGTCTTGAGCTCGATCTCTTCGCCCAGGACCCGCTGCAACATGCGGCTCAGGTCAGCGACAATCTGGTTGAGGTTGACCACGCGGGGTTCAACAACCTCACGCCGGCTGAAGCTGAGCAGTTGACGGGTCAGTTTGGAGGCCCGCTCCCCGGTCTCCTCAATGCGCAGGACATGCTCCCACAGCGGGTCTTCAGGGCGCAACTGGCGGCGCAACAGCCGCGTGCTGAGGTGGATGATGGTCAGCAGGTTGTTAAAGTCATGGGCGATGCCCCCGGCCAGCTGACCCAGGGCCTCCATCTTTTGTGCCTGGCGGAACTGCTCCTCCAACTGGACCTCGCGGCTCACATCGCGCATGGTGGCTACATAATTGACAATCTCCCCCGCCTGGTTGCGCACTGGGGCGATGGTTGCCTCCTCGGTGTAGAGACTGCCATCCTTCCGGCGGCTGAGGTGTCGGCCCTGCCATACCTGGCCGCTGCGCAAAGCCTGGAAGAACTGATCGTAGAAGGTGTCACCAGGCCGGCCGCTGTGGAGGATGCGCAGGGTCCGGCCCAGGACTTCGGCCTGGGTATAGCCGGTGTTCCGCTCGAAGGCCGGGTTGACATAGAGGAGGGCGCCCCCGGTGTCGGTGATGGCGATCGCCTCGGCGGCCTGTTCCACGGCGGCGATCAGGCGACGTTGGGTCTCCTCGGCATGGATCCGGTCGGTGATGTCGCGCATCACATACACCGCCCGGCCATCGTGCTCAGGCTGGCCGCTGCCCTCGCCGGTGATAGGGGTGATCTGGATCTCAAAGGTCCGCCCCCGATATTCGCATGCACACACGGCAGGCTGGCCGCTGGCCATTGCCTGTTCGAAGGGACAGGGCGATTTCAGGCAGATGATCCCCTCCAGCACGGTGCGATAGGACTGGCCGACGAGCCGGGAGACAGGCTGCCCAACGATGCGGGCAAAGGCCCGGTTGGCGCGCACAATGCGCCGCTTGCGGTCCATCACGGCCACCCCATCCTGCATGGCATCGAACGTGACCTCCCAATCGCGCTGGCTCTGGGCCACGGTGCGGAACAGTTCGGCGTTGGCCAGGGCCAGGCTGACCTGGTCGGCAAAGGCGCGCAACCGTTCGGCGTGGGTCTGGTTGAAAAAGTTGGGCGTGGCGCTGTCCACGCTGAGAAAGCCGATCACCCGGTCCTGAACGCGGATCGGGGCGGCAGCATAGGAGCGCACCCAGGCGACCTGCGGCACCCGCACCCAGTCGGAATAGGCCTCTGTGTCGGGGACGATCAACGGCGCCCCTGTGTGCAGCATCTGCCGCAGGCTGGGGGTATCGGCCAGGGGGAGAGAGAGGCCGGCCACCTCCTGGCCGAAACGCTCATAGCCGCGACAACGGACGATGCAGCTACGGTCCCCCTCGATCAGGGCGACATTGGCCGCATCGTTGGGGACGACACGGCTCACCTGCTCCAGGATCTGGTCCAGGATCTGATCCGGGTCGAGGGTGCTGCTGACGGCGGCGGCGGCCTGACGCAGCGCCTCGGCCAGCTCCCGTTGCTCCCGCTCGGCCTGGAAGAGGCGGGCATTTTCGATGGCCTGGGCAGCGTGCTGCGCAATCGCCTGGGCGATTTGCATCTCAGCCGCCCCGTAAAAGCCCGGTTGGGAGTGATCGGCCATCAGCACGCCGATCATCCGGCCATGGCTCACCAGGGGAATGCCCAGCCAGGAGCGCACATGTTCGGCCCCCGGCACCCAGATCCAGCCCTCCAACTGGCGCACATCGGCGCTGACCACCGGCTGAAGGTCGCGGGCCATCTGCTGCAAGACGGGACTGTTTTGCAGCAACCGGCCTGCCTCCTGGCTGGTCATCTCCTCATCGGCATAGCCGAGGCCCACGATCAGATCGGGCACATCCCCATCGCGCAGGATGAACACCGAGGCGGTGTCGTAGACCAATACCCGCTTGAGTTGTTCCAGGATCAGGCGCAGGGTCTGGTTGAGTTCCAGGCTGGCACCCATCACCTGCGCTGCCTCCCGCAGCGCCTCGGCCTGTTCACGCTGCTGCCGCTCGGCCTGGAAGAGCCGGGCGCGCTCGACGGCGGTGGCAGCATCGGCGGCCAGGGTGCAGCATAGCCGGACCTCGGCCGGGGTGAAGACCCGTTCTGAGCGCGTCTCCCACAGTTCGGCATAGCCGATCACCCGATCCCGGGTGACCATCGGCACAAGCAGGTAGGCCTGCCAGCCATACTGCCCGGCCTCCTCCCGATCCCCCTCGTCCAGATCGGGGCTGGAGGCCAGAATGGTCAGCGGTCGCTTCTCCCGCAAGGCTTGCAGGGTGGTGGGGAAGCGGCGCAGGTCGTACACCATCCCCAGGTCAGACTGGCGTTCCCTCTCGGTCGCTTCCGGGGCGTACCATTCGGCCAGGACCCGGCTGGTGGCCGTCTCCTCATCCCAGTCGCAGATGTAGGCGCTGGTGACCCCCACAGCCTGTCCCATGCGCCCGGCCAGCGTGCTCAGCACCTGGTCCGGTTCCAGGCTGGAGGAGAGAGCCACGGCCGTCTCGTGGAGCAGGGCCAGTTCCCCGGCCTGGCGTTGCGTCTCCTGGAACAGGCGGGCATTTTCGATGGCCACCGCTGCCTGGCTGGCGATGGTGGTCAGAAGCTGAACGTCGGCTTCGGTATAGGCGTTGGGCTTATAGCTTTGCACCGACAGCACACCGATCACCCGCTCGCGGACGATCAGCGGCACGCCGAGGTATGAGCGGGTTGACGGTTCGACCAGCCTGATGATCGAATAGGGCGCCTGCGGCGGCACGGCCCAGGTATCGGGCAGGTGGAGGGGCTGCCGGGACCGGATAACATAGCCGGTCAGGCCGGGCCGGCTGTCAATGTGCTGGGGTGCAATCTGCATCGGGCCGTCCAGCCCGGTCAGCAAGGGGAAGTCAATGAGGCCGGTCTTTTCGTCGTACAGGGCCACGTAAAAGGCATCGGTGTCCATGATCCGGCTGAGCTGCTCATAGAGGGCGTGGAGCACCTCCTTCAGGTCCAGGCCGGAGGTAATGGCCAGCCCGATGCGGTGGAGGATGGCCATCTGCACGGCACGGCGGCTTGTTTCTTCCAACAGGCGGGCATTTTCGATGGCCACCGCTGCCTGGTCGGCGAACAGCCTCACCAGGCGCACCTCGTCCGGGCTGAACTCGCCGGTTTTTTCGCTGTCGGTGACGTTGATGACCCCGATCACCCGCCCTTTGACCCGGAGCGGCACGCCCAGGGTGCGGCGGAAGGGACAATCGGCATAGACGGCCGCCTTCCCCTCCCACGCCCGATAGTCGGGCACCATGATCGCTTCTCCCGTTTGCAGAATGCGGCCAGACAGCCCCTCGCCGGGGCGGAGCCGCGTGCCGGTATAGTCACGGGGCAGGTTGTAGCTGACGAGCAGTTCCAGTTCCTGGCCGTCCGGCCGGACCAGGTAGAGACCGCCCATCTGGACCCCTACCAGCCTGGCGGCACGCCGCACGATGGCCTGGAGCAGGGTTGGCAGATCGGGCTGGGAATTGATCTCCAGCGAGGTTTCATACAGGGCTGCCATCTCCCGGGCGTGGCGGGCCAGCCGTTCCTCGGCCTGCACCCGTTCGCGGATGTCGGTAAAGACGGCCAGTGTTCCGGCAAAATCGCCGGTCTCCGGGTCAAAGCGCGGGCTGCCGCTGATCAGCACAGGAATCCGCACCCCATCCCTGCTCAACAGCTCCACCTGATACCGGTCGGCTTCCCCCTGCATCCGCCGTCGGTCGGCGGCCTGGATGATCGGCTGCTGGTCAGGGGGGACGACCATCGTCCAGTGCCGGCCGATCAGCTCCTCCGGGGCGTAGCCCAACAGGGTCGCCGCTGCCCGGTTGACGAAGGTAAAATTGAGGTCGGTGTCCTGCACAGCAATGCCCTCGGATACGTTCTGCACGATACTCTCGTGGAACGTCTGAAGCTGATGGAGTTTTTCTTCGGCTCGTTGGCGCTGGATGGCCGCGCCCAGGGTGTTGGCCGCCGCTCTGAGGGCATCCAGCTCGGCCACCGACCATTCCCGTTCGGCCCGACATTCGTCAAAGCCGATAAAGCCCCACCACTCCCGGCCGACAAAGATGGGCATGATGGCGATTGAACGGATCTCCTGCGCGGCCAGCACCTCCTGCTCGCCGGGGGGAAAGTCGCGCACATGGCCGCAGATCGGCTGACCGCGCCCTAACATCACCAGCCAGCGCTCAAAACCCCCTGCCAGATAGGGAAAGTTTTGCAGCTCCGGGTTGTCAATCTGCGGCTGGATGCCCGGCGCGGCCCATTCATACCGTTGCGAAGCCAGCAGGGTGCCGTCGGCAGCGGTGTGGTTCTCAAAGATGTAGGCGCGGCTGGCCTCGGCCGCCCAGCCAAGTTGCGCCAGCACCTCTGCGATCTCCTCTTTCCAGGAGGCTGCCCGCAAGAACCGTTCAGCCGCAGAAGTGACCGCTTCCAGGACGGCATCGCGGCGGTGGAGCGCTGCCTCGGCCCGCTTACGCCCGGCAATGTCGGTATACACGGCCACCACCCCGATCAGATCCCCACCGCTGAGGATCGGAGCTCCGGCCACGACGACGTCGCGGGGTGTGCCGTCTTTGTGGTAGCGGACCGTTTCGGTGGGTGGCACAGGCTGCCCGCTGAGGACCTGTCGGGTGAACCGGTGTGCCTGCTCGAATACCGCCGCGTCGGGTGTGGCGATCAGTTCATCCAGGTCCCGACCTGTCGCTTCCTGGCGGGTATATCCGAACAACCTCTCTGCCCCTGCGTTCCATTCCCGGACCCGGTGGTGGGCGTCGGTGGTGACGATGGCATCGGGGGCGCAGGCCAGCACACTTTCCAGGTACACACGGCGTTCTTCCGTTTGCTGCTCCGCCCGCTTTTGTTCGGTGATGTCCCGGACGTAGACGACGGCCTGTGGTTCTCCGGCCAGTGTGACCAGCCGGATGTTGACCTGGACCGGAAAGATCTCACCGTTCTTCCTCTTGTTGACGGCTTCTATAAAAAGGCCGCCGGTCGCGGCGATGGCGCTGGTGACATCGGACAGAGTGGCAGCCACCTGCTCGGGCACCAGGTCGGCCACGGTCAGGCCCCGGAACTCTTCTCTGGTATAGCCGAACATCTGGCAGGCAGCGGCGTTACAGTCGAGCACACGGCCATCCAACGCTTCCAGGAAAACGGCATCGGTGGCCGCTTCAAAGAGGGTACGATATTTGGCCTCACTTTCGCGGATGGCTTCGGCCAGCCGTTGCTGCTCGGCTTGAGCAGCCTCCATCTCTGCCAGGCGGGCGTGCAAAGCTTCCCATTCAGCGCGGGGGATAGACACCACGCCGTTTTCGTCACCTTTCGGTCTCATCCGTTACTCCTTCCTGCCGGCCCTCTGCCGGTGATCACAAACCCTTCGACTGTGGTGTCGGCACAGGCATTATATCACGGAACGGTCAAACTGCCAAAGGGATGGTCAGACCTTCCGGCTCTTTCCCTGGCGTGGGGCACTTTGTTGCTCAGCGGAGGTCTGTGACCCCCGCCGGTGGGGGCCGCCAGGTCACAGACCCGGCGGGAGCAACCCCGTTCTCCTGCTTCGAAAGCTCTTTCCTTCGGAACTTTTCAATCGAGGCTCACGTCTGCTACAATAGCAGTCCAACCCAAAAATCAAAGGAGGAAACTCATGTCTGAAAAACGGTGGTTGCTTTGGGGTGTGATGGCCCTGGTGGTGGGTGCAGTGGCAGTGGGGGCGGCCCCCCGGCCGGCACCGGCTGTAGCCCGGAGTGAAGGGGTGGAACTGGCGGTCTACAACCAGGACCTGGCCCTGGTAAAAGACCGCCGCAGCCTGGAGCTGTCTCAGGGGGTCAACGAAGTGCGCTTTGCCGATGTGGCGGCGTTGATCGATCCCACCAGCGTCCACTTTCGCTCCCTGACCGATCCCACCGGCACCGTGGTCCTGGAGCAGAACTATGAGTATGACATTGTCGGCTCGGCCAGGCTGCTGCGCAAATATGTGGACCAGCCGATCAGCCTGGTGACTGAAGATGGGCAGGAATACACGGGGACGCTGCTCAGCGGCGACAATGATGTGATCCTGCAGGCCGCCGATGGGCAGGTGACGGTGGTCAAACTGGACCGGATCAAAGAGTTTACCTTCCCTGCCCTGCCTGAAGGGCTCATCACCCGGCCAACGCTGGTCTGGCAGGTGGAATCGGCCCGGAGTGGCAGCCAGGAGGTGGAGGTCACCTACCTGACCGGCGGGATCAACTGGGAAGCCAGCTACACCGTCGTCCTGGCCGACGACGAAAAGAGCCTGGACCTGAACGGCTGGGTGTCGCTGGACAACCGCAGTGGAACCAGCTACCGGGACGCCCGGCTCAAGCTGATCGCCGGCGACATTCACCGCGCGCCGACCGAGGGGGAGGTGAGGGTTGAAAAGTCCTACCAGGCGCCCACCGGAGTGCCGGCCCCCCAGGTGGAGGAGCGACCCTTCTTCGAGTACCATCTCTACGAGGTGCAACGCCCGGTCACAGTCAGGGACCAGCAGACCAAGCAGATCGAGTTTGTGACCGCAACCGGTGTGCCGGCCCAAAAGTTTTTCGTCTACGATGGGTCCCCGATAAAGTTCTGGGGCTACTCTCAGCCGATCCAGGACGCTGCCTATGGCACCACCTCCAACAAGAAGGTCATGGTCATGCTGGAGTTCAAAAACGGGGAGGAGGAGGGCCTGGGGATCCCCCTGCCCAGGGGCACGCTGCGGATATTCAAGAAAGATGTGGATGGCTCGACGCTGCTGATCGGCGAAGATGCCATTGACCACACCCCCAAAGAGGAGCGGGTGCGGCTGTATGTCGGCGATGCCTTTGACATCGTCGGCGAGCGGGTCCAGACCAACTTCAAGGTGGACTATGATGAGGACTGGATGGAGGAGTCGTACCAGATCACCCTGCGCAACCACAAGGCCGAGGAGGTAGAGGTGCGCGTGGTTGAGCACATGTTCCGCTGGAGCGAGTGGAAAATATTAGAAAACAGCCAGGACTATGAAAAGCTGGACGCGCAGACCATCGAGTTCCGGGTGCCGGTCAAGGCTGATGGTGAGGCGACCGTGACCTACACTGTGCGCTATGAATGGTAGGAGTGCATCCTCCCGCAGGTTTCACCACCTGCGGGAGGATTTACGGTCCCTGCACCTCGACCCCCTCCCCTTCGACCACCTCGCCCACGCGCCACACCGCCTGGCCTGCCGCCTGGCACAGTTCCTCCAGGCGGTCGGCTTCGGCCGGCGGCAGGGCGATGAGCAGGCCGCCGCTGGTCTCCGGCGTGAACAGCAACATCTGCATCTCTTCCGCCAGTCGGTGAAAGGTGACGTGTGGACCGTAGGTGCGCTGGTTGTTGCACGCCCCGCCGGGGAACAGCCACTGCCCGGCATAGTCCATCGCGCCGGGCAGGAAAGGCAGGCGGTCGAAAAAGAAGCGCAGCCGGGCGCCGCTGAGACTGGCCATCTCGTAGCCGTGGCCCAGCAGGGCAAAGCCGGTCACGTCGGTCATGGCGTGAAACTCGACCTGCTGGGCCAGCCCGGCTGCCCGGCGGTTGAGTTGCACCATGCTGTGGATCGCCCCTTCCAGATGGTCTGGCCGGGCCACGCCCCCTTTGGCCGCCGTGGTGATAATCCCCACCCCCAGCGGTTTGGTCAGCAACAGATGGTCGCCAGGATGGGCGCCGCCCTTTGTGCCCACCCGGCTGGGGTGGACAGTGCCCATCACCGCCAGTCCGAACTTGGGCTCGTCATCGTCAATCGTATGCCCGCCGGCGATGACCCCGCCGGCCTCGGCGACCTTTTCCGCCGCGCCGCGCAGAATCTCGCGGATGATCCTGACCGGCATCTTGGGCGGGAAGGCAGCGATGCTCAACGCCAGCACCACCTGCCCGCCCATCGCGTACACATCGCTCATGGCATTGGCTGCGGCCACCGCCCCATAGAGGTAAGGGTCATCTACCACCGGCGTGAAAAAGTCGGTGGTAAAGATCAGGGCCAGGTCCTCGCTCACCTGATAGACAGCAGCGTCATCGGGTGAACTCAGGCCGACCAGCAGGTGGGGAAAGTCCGCCGGGCGAAAGGTCTCGCGCAAGGGGCGCAGCACCTGCGCCAGGTCGTCGGGCGACCGCTTGGACGCTCAACCGGCCGCCGAGGTCAGGGCCGTCAGCCGCACATTCTCCCAGTCAATAGCCATCGCACACCTCAGGTTTGTAGGGCAACGGCGAGCAGTTGCCCTACAAATGCACCACCTTGCCGGCGCTCAATAACGTCTCGGCGATGGTGTACATGTTGGACACCTGCCCCACCGCCAGCCTGCCGGTCAAGCCAAAGTGGTTCAGGCAGGTGCCACAGGCCAGAATCTCAACCCCGTCGGCTTCCAGAGCGCGCAGGTCGTCCAACAGCAGCGAACCCTCACAGGCCAGCCTGACGCCGGTGTTGAACAGGATGATGGTGTTCGGCTGGGGTTGGACCTCGCCCAGGGTGTGGAAAAAGCCCCGGATCAGAATGGTGCCCAGCTCAGCATCGCCGCGCCCCATACTGTCGGCGGGAACCACCAGCACCAGCGGCCCGCCTGTCACCCCGGTGGAGGCCGCGTCGCCCGGTCCCACCTGAGACCGGGTCGCCCCTCTGGTCAATTCGATCCGGAATTCATCCCCCTGCGGCACCACATGGACCTGCCAGCCGGCCTTTTCGGCCATCCGTGACACGTTGGTCACGGCCGTCTGGTTGTCCACCAGGGTCACAATCTGATCGTCGTTGAGCATGGCCTGCCGCGTGCGGATCACCGGTTGCGGGCAGGCTAACCCGCGAGCATCTACCGTCGTCGTCATCTCCTCACCTCACCTGAGGGCCGATCTGAAGTGTGCACTGCTCTGGCATCATACGCCACTTCCCTAAGCAAGTCAACTCACAGCTATAACCTTTAGGAAAAGTCCTCCCCGGCCAGGGAGGACCTGATAGATAGGGCGGGTGGGATTTGAACCCACACGGGGTATGCCCCCAGCGGAAAGTCCGCGTTGTCGTGGTGCGTGTATTCCAATGTCAGGCGGCTACCGTTTCAAATGCAACCTGCAAGTGTGAAGGCTTTGGAACGAGAAAGTTCAGTTTCTCAAACCCAATTACCTGTCCAGACTTGTCTTTCATCAGGATCACTTCGTCGCCCGTTTCCTCACAAACATATTCCTCTTTGGGATTGCCGAACCAGACGGTAAGCGAGTTCCCCGTCTGGTCGTAATAGACTTTTACTTGTGCCATATGCGTACTCCTTCCTTGATCGCGTCGGTCGGATACGTTGTAATCAGGTAACCATCGCCATCGAGTCGTTTCGTCACCGCACAAACCCAGCGCCCGATACGTTCAGGTTTATAAAACAGGTACACGTTCGAGTCACTTTTGCTTTGTCGAACTTCATCTGGATTTCTCAATGTTTCTTGCACATCGTCCTGGCGTCCTGCCATTACCGGATGTTTGACGGTGATGATCAACTCCCAGTAGGTTCGAGTTACGCGCACGCGAAAGCCGAGTGGTGTCAGAACGTCAAAAAGCAAGTCGCCTGTCGGTGTATCTTCAGTCATCATGAAAACCACTATAGGGCGGGTGGGATTTGAACCCACACGGGGTATGCCCCCAGCGGATTTTAAGTCCGCAGCGTCTGCCTTTCCGCCACCGCCCCTTAACAATAACCGGCTGACAGCTCGATGCTCATCAGCCGGTTTCCCAGAGGCGACGACGGGATTTGAACCCGTGATCGCGGTTTTGCAGACCGCTGCCTTGCCACTTGGCTACGTCGCCCGACTATACTCTGCGTCCTTCGCGGGAATCAGCTCTCAAGACGCGTTCCAAGAGCTGGTCTGAAAAGCTCACCACAAAGACACAAGGCCACAAAGGAACACGAAGGAAACGAATAAAAATCGCATAGTGCCCTTGGTGTCCTTTGTGTCTTGGTGGTTTTCAGACAAGCTCTAAAATCGAGAGCGGGCGATGGGATTCGAACCCACGACCCTCTCCTTGGCAAGGAGATGCTCTACCGCTAAGCCACGCCCGCTTGCAGTGCCGCAGCCCAGACTTGAACTGGGGACCCTTTGATTTTCAGTCAAATGCTCTACCAACTGAGCTACCGCGGCAACTGCCCATATTGTAGCCTGACTCCTGTTGTTTGTCAAATTGCGCCCTGGCCTGTGACAACATGTTGGGCTCGCAGCCGGGCGAACTCAGCCTGGAACTCCTGCTCCAACGCCGCTTTCTGCTCAGACGGCAGGAAGCTGGCCCGCAGGGCGTTGAGGCTGAGCTGCTCCAAGTCGGCGGCCGAAAAGCCCAGATGATCGGCCAGGGCCTGATATTCGCCCACCAGGTCGGTGTTGAATATGGGCGGATCGTCAGAGTTGACGGTGACATACACCCCCTGCTCCCACAGGCGGCGGATCGGATGCGCCGCATAGGAGGGATAGATGCCCAGGCAGAGGTTGCTGGTGGGGCAGATCTCCAGAGGGACCTGCTGCTCCCGCAGGAAATCAACCAGGGCCGGGTCCTCGACGCTGCGCACGCCATGGCCGATCCGCTCCGCCTCCAGCGCCCGGAGAGCGCCCCACACACTCTCCGGCCCGCAGAGTTCACCGGCATGGGGCACGCTGTGCAGCCCCGCCTCTCGCGCCAGGGCATAAGCATCGGCAAACCACTCCGGCGGATGGCCCCGTTCGGTGCCACCCAGCCCCAGGCCGACCACCCCCCGGTCTATGGCCCCGGCTGCCCAGCGGGCGACCTGGAGACGGGTCTTGGGATCGTCGCGGACAATGTCCAACACCCAGCGGAACTCGACGCCCAGCTCAGCCTGGGCGCGGATACGGCCCTCGTTCAGGCCGGCCAGGATGTCGTCAAAGGGCAGGCCGGTGTTTTGCACATTGGTATAGGGGGTGAAGGTCACTTCGGCGTAGCGGATCTGCTGACGGGCCATGCTTGCCCCAAATTCATAGGCGATCAGCTCAAAGTCGGCGACGGTCCGCAGACAGCTGGAAATGGTCATATAGACCCGGATGAAATGTTTGAAACTGGTAAAGTGATAGAAGCGGCGCAGGCCCTCCAGGTCGCGTGCAGGCAGGCGGGCGCCATTGCGCCTGGCCAGGGTGAACAGGGTGGAGGGCTGGATGCTGCCTTCCAGATGGACGTGCAACTCAACTTTGGGCATGTCGCGTATGAAATCGTGCAGGCTCATGGCATCTTTTCCGCGCCCAAATTGTAGCATAGGGTTCCTCCCATGTCAAACAGCACCCGACACCACACGGGTGTCCGTCATATTTTTGCATCCACCCGGTTCGGGCCGGTCTCCAGACCGCGTCCGACGTCGCCGGCTGGCCGCAGCGTAGGACAACTGCTCGCAGTTGTCCCACAATCTTTGTGTCCCCTCCGGCTCGGGCCGGTCTACAGACTGCACCTAGCACCGCCACGACCGGCCATAGCCTGCCCTCGCTCCTTTCTCGTGCAAAAAAGTGACGGACCCCGACACCACACGGGCGGGTTGACTTCTTCCCCTGGCTGGACTATAATGGGCGATGAGCAATTTTGGAGGAAGCCTGTGAGCAAATTTGACCTGGTCATTATCGGCGGGGGCACAGGGGGCTATGTATGTGCCATCCGTGCCGCCCAACTGGGGCTCAAGGTCGCCCTGGTGGAAAAGGATCGGCTGGGCGGGGTATGCCTTAACTGGGGCTGCATCCCGACCAAAACATTGTTGCGCAGCGCCGGCGCTTACCTGGAGGCCGGACGCCTGGCCGAGTTTGGCGTACACCTGGAGGGCACTCTGGCCGTGGACTGGGCGGCGATGGTCGCCCGCAAAGATCGGGTGGTCGGGGAGCTGGTCGGCGGTGTCGAGAGGCTGCTGAAGGGACATGGCGTGGAGCTGGTGTCCGGCGTGGCGCGGCTGAGCAGCCCCCGCCGCGTTGAGGTCACCCTGGCCGACGGCGGCCACACCCTCCTGGAAGCCGACCAGATAGTGATTGCCACCGGCTCGTTGCCGGCCCGGCCCCCCATCCGCGGCCTGGACCTGCCGGGCGTGCTCACCAGCGACGACATCCTGGCCCTGGAGACGCTCCCCCGCCGGCTGGCCATCATCGGCGGCGGAGTGATCGGCATCGAGTTTGCCACCCTCTTTAGCGCATTGGGGGTCCAGGTGTCGGTGATCGAGATGCTGCCCACCATCCTGCCGCCGGTGGACCAGGAGCTGGCCAGACGCTACCGGGTTTTGCTGAAACAGCAAGGGGTGGAGCTGAGGCTGGAGGCCAGCGTGGAGGAGATCGTCGCTGTTGAGGGCGGGTTGGAGGTGCATTATACGGTCAAAGATCGGCAGGAACGGATCGAAGCGGACCTGGTGCTGAACGCGACCGGCCGTGTGCCTTTCAGTCAGGGGTTGGGGCTGGAGGAGGTGGGCGTCGCCCGGCAGCGGGGCCGGGTGCTGGTGGATGACCGTCTGCGGACCAACGTGCCGGGTCTCTATGCCGTCGGCGATGTGACAGGCCAGGTGCTGCTGGCCCATGTCGCCAGCCGTCAGGGTGAGGTCGCCGCCGAGGTGATCGCCGGCCATGACAGCCGGATGGACTACCGGGCCGTGCCCAACGTCGTCTTTTCCAGGCCCGAGATCGCCGGCGTGGGACTGACTTCGCAGCAGGCCCGCGAGCAGGGCATTGAGGTTGAGGTGGGCACTTTCCCCTTTTCCGCCAGCGGCAAGGCGTTGGCCCAGGGGGAGACCGAGGGCCAGGTGCGCCTGCTGTGCGAACCGGGGAGCGGCAAACTGTTGGGCCTGCATGTCATGGGGCCGGGGGCCAGCGAACTGATCGCCGAAGGGGCGCTGGCCGTCCGGCTGGGCCTCACCGCCAGGGAGCTGGCAGAGACGATCCACGCCCACCCGACATTGCCGGAGGCGGTGGCCGAGGCAGCCCGGGCCGTGGCCTTTGGCGAAGCGATCCACTTCCAGCGGCTGGGGAAGCGACGGTGATTGTGAACCTGTCTATCGGCACCGCTGCTGTGTTGGGGCTGGCTGCCGTGCCGATGGCTGTCGCGCCGACCACCGCTTACCTGATGCTGGGCGGCCGTTGCCGCATGAACTGCGCTTTTTGCGCCCAGGCGCGGGAGAGCCGGGCCGATGCCTGGCAACTTTCGCGGGTGACCTGGCCGGAGTTCGAGCTGGAGGCGGTGATACCCAGGCTGGCCAGGGCAGCAGCCCGGGGCGACATCCGCCGCGCCTGCCTCCAGGTGACCGTCACCGCCGATGCCTTTGAGCGGACACTGACCATCCTGCGGGCGGTGAAAGCAGCGACCGACCTGCCTTTCGATGTCGCCATTTTGCCCCGCGACCTGGAGCAGGTGCGCCGGCTGCTGGAGGCCGGGGCCGGGCATATCGGCTTCGGGCTGGATGCAGCCTGCGAGCGGGTCTTTCGCCAGGTCAAAGGGGGCAACTGGGCGCACAACCTGGCCCTGATTGAGGCCACGGCCCGTCGCTTCCCCGGTCGGGCGGCGGTGCACCTGATCGTCGGCCTGGGCGAGACAGAGCAGGAGATGGCCGGGCGGGTGCAGTGGGCCCACGACCTGGGGATAACGGTGGGCCTGTTTGCCTTTACCCCGGTGCGCGGCACCCTCCTGGCCGACCGACCGCCGCCTCCCCTGGCTTCCTACCGGCGGATGCAGGCTGCCCGCTGGCTCATCGTCCACAACCTGGCCCGCGTGGAGGAGATGGCCTTCGACGCCCAGGGGCAACTGATCCATCTGGGGTCCCCGCTGCCGGCCGGCGGCGAACCGTTCCAGACCTCCGGCTGCCCCGATTGCAACCGGCCCTTTTACAATGAGCAACCGGGCGGCCCGCTCTACAACTTTCCGCGCCCGTTGACCGCCGGTGAAGCCTGGCAGGCCGTTCAGGAGATGGAGATCGAGGGATGAAAAGTGGCTATCCCCCTGCTGCCTGGCGGCTGCTGATAGAGGGCGAGGCGGACGGCGCGACCCAGATGGCCAGAGATGAGGCCATCCTGACCGCCGTGATCGAGGGCAGCAGCCCACCCACCCTGCGCTTCTACGCCTGGTCGCCCCCCTGCCTGAGCCTGGGCCGCAACCAGCCGCTGGCCGATGTCGCCCTGGCCGCCTGCCGCGCTGCCGGAGTGGAGGTGGTCCGGCGGCCCACCGGTGGACGGGCCATCCTCCACACCGACGAACTGACCTACTCCGTGGCCTTGCGGCAGGACGACCCACGGGCCACCGGCGATCTTGTCGAAAGCTACCGCCGTCTGAGCGAGGGGTTGCTGGCCGGGTTGCGTTCCCTGGGGGCCGACGCGGTCCAGGCCAGGAGCCGGGAACTGCCCGCCGATCCGACCGCCATCTGCTTTGAGGCCCCCTCCGACTATGAGATCGTGGTCGGCGGGCGCAAGCTGGTGGGCAGCGCCCAGTGGCGGACGCGGGGCGGGGTGCTGCAACATGGCAGCCTGCCGCTATGGGGCGACCTGACCCGCATCGTGGCCTGCCTGGCCCTGTCCGCCCCAGAGCAGGAGGCGCAGCGACATCGTTTGCGGATGCGGGCCATCACCCTGGAAGAGGCGCTGGGCCGCCCTGTCTCCTTTGCCCAGGCCGCCCAGGCGCTGGCCCAGGGCTTTGCCCAGGCACTGAACCTGGTCCTGGTGCCGGGCGAGTTGACCGCCCGCGAGCGTGCCCTGGCCGTCGAACTGCGCCGCAGCCGCTATGCTGCGGCCGGGTGGACAGGCCGCGCCTGAGAGAGTCGGGCAACGGCGAGCAGTTGCCCGACTCTGGAGCACCAAGCATGCACGTTGGAGTTTGCACCATCGAACTGCGGCTGCCGGGCAACGGCTCGCTCAAGGGCAAGCGCAGCGTCGTGAAATCAATCATCAGCCGCGTGAGTCGGGAGTTCAACGTCTCTATCGCAGAAGTGGACGCTCAGGACCTGTGGCAGCGGGCGGTGCTGGGGGTGGCCTGTGTGTCGGCAAGCGCCGATTACGCCCACGGCCAGTTGGAGCGAGTGGTGCACTGGATCGAGGCCAACCGTCCCGACGTGGAGCTGGTGGACTATCAGATCGAATTTTTCTAGCCTACCGCCCTGGACGTACCAGACCCCACACTGCTCGCGGCTCCGGTGCGCCCAGCAACAGTGAACTCCCGCCGTAGACAACCACCCCGGCGGCCACCGCCAGCCCGCCGCTCAGCCAGGCGCTCCCGCCGGCCAGGAGTGTCGCCACCATCCAGATGGCCGCGCCCATCACCGCCGTTGCCAGTCCGATGCGCAGGAGCGATCTGGCCAGACGCCGGCCCTCCAGCCCACCCAGCCGGCGACGGATCAGGCCCAGCAGCACCCCCATCTCGACCGTCGTCGCCAGCGAGTTGCTCAGGGCCAGCCCGCCGAGGGGCAGCCAGCCCAGCCCCTGAAACAGGGCGACGAAAGCCAGGCTGAGGAGGATGTTCAGGACCATGGCCGCCACCCCGACGGCTACTGGCGTGCGGGTGTCGTGTTGGGCGTAGAAGGCGCGGACCACGATCTCGACGGCCGAGTGGGCCGGCAGCCCAAGAGCATAGAGGGCCAGGGCCAGAGCGACCCGGTGTGATGAGGCGTCGGTGAAAGCGCCCCGTTGGAAGAGAAGCTGGACCAGCGGCAGGCGCAGCACAACAAGGCCCACAGCAGCGGGCACGGCCAGATAGAGCACCGCCCGCAATGTGGCCGCCAGGGTCGCGCGCATCTCGGCCTGCTCCCCTCTGGCTGCCTGGGCTGAAAAGGTGGGGAAGGCAGCCGTGGCCACCGCCTGGGCAAAGACACCCTGGGGCAACAGCATCAGCAGCCAGGCATAGTTCAGCGCCGCCAGGCTGCCGGCGGCCAGCCCTGAAGCCAGGACTGTGTTCACCAGGAAGTTGAGTTGCACCGCCGCCAGGCCGATCATGCGCGGCAGCATCAGCCGGCCCACCTCGTGCACACCGGGGTCGCGCAAACCGAGGGTGGGCGTGTAGCGCATCCCGTGGCGGATCAGCCCCGGCACCTGGACCAGCAGGTGCCCCAACGCCCCGGCCACCACCCCCCAGGCCATGTCTCTT
>DAOTYI010000040.1:0-3038 GCA_034434895.1 Anaerolineae bacterium | reverse complement strand
CCCGCATCCACACCCGCCCCGACGAACTGTACCGCCGTCAGGAATGGAACCGATCATGAGGGATACGATGCGCGTCTCACGATTACATGGCATCCGCGACCTGCGGTTGGAGGAGTTGCCCCGACCTGTGCCTGGCCCCGGCCAGGTGCTGCTGCGGATCGCCTCGGTTGGCGTCTGCGGCTCCGATGTCCATTACTACCTGCACGGCCGTATTGGCAGCCAGGTGGTGACCGCACCCATCATCATGGGACACGAGTTCTCCGCCTGGGTGGCCGAAGTGGGGCCGGGCGTGGAAGGGCTGGCGCCCGGTCAGCTGGTGGCCGTCGAGCCAGGCATTCCCTGTGGCCGATGTGAACCCTGCCAGCATGGGCATCCCAACCTGTGCCCTCACGTGCGCTTCTGCGGCACACCGCCGGTAGATGGGGTGTTCGCCGAGTACACCGTCATGCCGGCCTCCAACTGCTTCCCTCTGCCCGACGAGATCGATCCGGTCGCCGGGGCGTTGCTGGAGCCGTTGGGCATTGCCCTCCACGCCGTAGACCTGGCCCACCTGAAGCCGGGGCAGACGGTCGCCGTGCTGGGGGCAGGCCCCATCGGCCTGCTGATTGCGGCTGTAGCCCGGGCAGCCGGTGCCGGGCAGGTGTACATGACCGAGCCGCTGCCCTCCCGGCGGCAATTCGCCCTGACCTATGCCGCCGATGCCGTTCTGGACCCCACCGGCCAGGAGGTCGTGGCCGAGATGCGGCGGCTGACCGCCGGCCGTGGGGTGGATGTGGCCTTTGAAGCAGCCGGCGCACCGGAAACGCCCCAACAGGCAGCCGCCGTGGCCCGCATCGGCGGAGCCGTGATCGTCGCCGGCATCCCGGCCGACGACACGATGACCTTCAACGCCTCCACCGTGCGACACAAAGGGCTGACGATCAAGCTGGTCCGGCGCATGAAGCACACCTACCCCCGCGCCATCCGGCTGGTCCAGACAGGCAGGGTGGATGTCCGATCGCTGGCCACCCACTTTTTCCCTCTGGAACGGATCGCCGAAGCCTTTGAGCTGGTCGCCGCCTATGGGGATGGCGTGCTGCGGGCGATGATCCAGGTGGCGGAAACGAATGACGGATGACGAGAAACTGGCCTGGCTTGAAAATCGGTTGAATCACTTTGACCCGGCTGTGCGGGCCGAGGCGCTGGCGGAACTGGTATCCCTGGCCGAACGGGGGTTGGTGCCGTTGGAGCCGGAGCGCGATGTGGTCAACATGCACTGCCACACCTTCTTCTCTTTCAACGCTCTGGGCCACTCGCCGACCTCGCTGGCCTGGCTGGCCAAGCGGCGCGGCTTCCGGGCCGTGGGCATTGTGGATTTTGATGTGTTGGACGGCGTGGACGAGTTTCTGGACGCCTGCGAGAGGGTCGGGGTGCGGGGCAGCGCCGGCATCGAGACCCGCATTTTCATCCCCCAATATGCTGCCCAGGAGATCAACTCGCCGGGCGAGCCGGGGGTGTGCTACCACATGGGCATCGGCTTTCCGTCAGGCCAGGTGCCGGCAGCCGTGGAGGAGATTCTGGCCGACCTGGGACGCTGGGCTGCTGCGCGCAACCGGACGATCATCGCCCGCGTCAACCCTTACCTGGCCCCGGTCAGCGTGGACTATGAGCGGGATGTACTGCCCCTCACCCCGGCCGGTCACCCCACCGAGCGGCACCTCGTCGTCGCCTACCTCCACGCCGCCAGCCGGACTGTCGCCCATCCGGCAGAGTTTTGGGCCGACAGGCTGGGGGTGCCGCCGGAGCAGGTGGCTCCCCTGCTGCCCGACTCGCCGGCATTGCAAAACCTGATCCGGACCAGATTGATGAAACAGGGGAGCGTGGGGTATGTCTGGCCGGAATCGGGCATGTTCCCCTCTATCGAGGAATTTCACCGGCTTGTGCTGGCCGGCGACGCACTGCCCTGTGCTGCCTGGCTGGATGGCACCTCGCCCGCCGAGCAGGATGCCGAAGCCTGGCTGGAGTTCATGGTCGGCCAGGGAGCGGTCGCCCTGAACCTCATCCCCGACCGCAACTGGAACATCGCCGATCCGGCAACGCGACGGCTCAAGGTGCAAAACCTGTACCGCATCGTCGAGGCGGCTGAGGCGTTCGACCTGCCGCTGAACATCGGCACCGAGATGAACAGCTTTGGGCAGAAACTGGTGGATGATTTTGACGCGCCGGAACTGGCTCCGTTGCGCCAGGCATTTCTGGATGGTGCCTATTTCATCTACGGCCATACCATCCTGCAACGGGCACTGGGGTTGGGCTACCACAGCGAATGGGCCCGGCACCATCTGCCCACCCGCCGCCAGCGCAACGAATTCTACACCCGGCTGGGCGCCCGGGTGCCGCCGGGCAAAGAGAGCCTGGCCCGGCTCAGACAACTGGACCCAACCCTGCCGCCGGCGGAGATGCTGGCCCACATCGAACACGGATCAACACGAACTCAGCCGATGTCAGCCGGAACATCCGCGCCAATCCGTGTCCCAGAGGAGTAGAAGGAAAGGACCCGATGCGTCTGGCTCTGATCCCACTCCGAACCGAACCG
Source organism: Anaerolineae bacterium (assembly GCA_034434895.1). Taxonomy (GTDB): domain Bacteria; phylum Chloroflexota; class Anaerolineae; order JAAYZQ01; family JAAYZQ01; genus DAOTXL01. The sequence continues at coordinate 466 of DAOTYI010000040.1, read as the reverse complement.
GGGAACCCGGCGGCCAATCTGGAACGCCTGGCCGGGCGGCTGGCAGAGGCAGTACCCTGGCGGCCCGACCTGGTCTGCCTGCCGGAATGCACGCTGACCGGCTATCTGTACCAGGAGGATGATCTGGCCCGATTTGCAGAGGCCATTCCCGGCCCGACTACGGAGCAGATGGGGCGGCTGGCCGTGAAATATGGCTTTTCCCTGTGCTTTGGGCTGCTGGAAAAGGTGGAAACAGGGGTGTACAACTCGGCAGTTCTGCTCGACAAAAGAGGCCATATCCTCCTGGTGCACCGCAAGATCCAGGAATCGCCCCCTTTCCTGACCGGCGATCAGGTGACCGCTGCCAGAGTGGAAGGCCGGCAGGTGAGCGTGCTCCTCTGCGGCGACCTGTTCCACGAGCAGGTCACGGCCCGGCTCGACCGGCCGCTCGACCTGCTCCTGGTGCCCATGTCCCGCAGCTTTGCCG
>DAOTYI010000039.1:0-23904 GCA_034434895.1 Anaerolineae bacterium | reverse complement strand
GTGTGGCGGTCGCCCGTGGTTTGGGTTTGGGCGTGTTGGTCGGCGCCGGTGACACCGACCAACACGCCGATAGTCTATACCGCCACGCCCACCCCTGAACCGCCGACCGACACGCCGGTACCGACCGACACACCGGCGCCGACCAACACGCCCAAACCCAAACCACGGGCGACCGCCACACCCACCAAAAAGCCGGGGCCGACCAATACGCCCAAACCCAGGTTCGCCTGGGTCGGTCAGATTGACAATCGTTTGCAGAACTGCGGCCTGACCCGTGTGTTCGGCTTCACCCTTGACAGCGCCGGGGGCCTGGCCGGTGATATTTGGGTGCACTACTGGGCCGATGGCTGGGAAGGGGCCTGGGCCAGGTCACAGTGGACAGACTTTGGTGCAGGGACTTCATGGAAAGGGGATGAAGGGAACTGGGATGGCGTGATTGACGTTCACCCTCGTGAAGGGGTATGGCATGTCTGTGTCGTCCCCAGCGAGGGGAGTTGGGATTGCATCTCCAACATCGTAGACGCTGCTACCAACTACGATTGTCAAACCGGGACCCAGGTGGTGCACATCACCTTCCGCAAACAATAGGCCCCTTCACCGCCAATTCACAGACAACCTGTCGGTTGAAAGCTGGTTCTGACAGATTGTGCGTTTCTGGCTAAAACCGGCTAAAGCCTTGACTCCCGATCACCCTTTCGACAGGCTATTGGTGGTGGGAGGGAGAGCGCCGATGGAGGAATGTTCTGGTGTCTGAGCGCACTCGCAGCGCCGAACTGGCAGCCCTGACCGCCATCGCCGCCCAGGTGAACTGCACGCAGGACCTGGATGAGATCCTGCGTGGTGCGCTCCAGACCACATTGGAGGTCATCGGCGAGGAGGCAGGGGAGATTTTCCTGCGCGACGAAGAGAGCGGCGACCTGATCCTCCACACCTATCAGGGGGTGTCGGAGGGGTTCATCGCCGCCGAAGCGGTGGTCGGGGCAGAGGAATGCCTGTGCGGCGAGGCCATCCGCAACGGCCGGTTGCTGGCCGTGCCCGACCTGGAGGCACATCCGGCCCGCAGCCGCCAGGCCTGTTTGCGCGAGGGGTTCCACTCCTGCATCCGCCTGCCGCTCCTGGCGCGGGGCCAGGTGTTGGGGCTGCTCAACATCCAGAGCCGTCGGGGGCGCTATTTCACCCCGGAGGATGAGGAACTGCTGACGGCCATCGGTCACCAGATCGGCATCGCCATCGCCAATGCCCGGTTGATTGAGGATGCCGAGAAGCGCCGCGCCACCCTCGACAGCGTCATGCACAGCCTGGTGGACGGGCTGATCCTGGTGGACAGGCGGGGGCGGATCGCCTATGTCAACCCCTGCGCCGAAGAGATGCTCGGCCTGCCGGCCCAGGCGCTCCTGGGTCAGACGGTCGAGGCTGTGGAGCGCGAAATGGCCGGCCGTGTCACCCAACCGGAGCAGGTGATCGGCCGGTTGCGGGCTGCCGCCACCGACCTGCAGAACCGGCCAACCGTCGAGTTCACCCTGACTGCGCCGTCGGCCCGTAGCCTGCAGGCCCGCTTCTTTCCCATCCACGATGCCGGCGGTGGACATCTGGGGTTGGGCCTGTTGCTCCGGGATATTACCCGTGAAAAAGAACTGGACGAGATGAAGTCGCAGTTGCTGTCCACCGTCAGCCATGAGCTGCGCACCCCCCTGGCCAGCATCAAGGGCTTTGCCACCACCCTGCTGCGCCAGGATGTCGAGTGGGACGAGGCCACCCGCCGCGAGTTCCTGGCGATCATTGATGAGGAAAGTGACCGGCTGTCGGAGTTGATCGGCAACCTGCTGGACATGTCGCGCCTGGAGGCCGGGACGTTGCGCGTCGAGCCGGAGGCCACCGACCTGGGGCGCCTTATCCAGGAGACGGCAGCCGAGTTCCAGGTGATGACCCACAGCCATCTCCTCCAGGCTTCGCTGCCGGCTTCCCTGCCTCCGGTGTGGGCCGATCCGCGCCGCGCCCGTCAGGTGCTGCGCAACCTGGTGGAAAACGCCATCAAGTACTCGCCGCAGGGGGGGCCGATCACCCTCAGCGCGCAGGTTCAGGGCGACAGCGTGCAGGTCAGCGTCGCCGACCGGGGCATCGGCCTGGAACCGCAGCAACTGGAGCGCATCTTTGACCGCTTCTACCAGGTGGACAGCGCTTCGACGCGCCGGGTGGGCGGCTCCGGGCTGGGCCTGTCCATCTGCAAGGCGATCGTCGAGGCCCACGGCGGCCGGATCTGGGCCGAGAGCCGGCCCGGCCAGGGCAGCACCTTTCACTTCACCCTGCCCCTGGCCTCAACAGTGGACCTGTAAGGCAGGCTTTCAGCCTGCCCGCCTGGCACCTTTGGCGGAGAGGAGGAAGCCATGTCCAGAAAGGCGACCATCCTGGCTGTGGACGACGAGCCGCACGTCCTGCGGCTGCTCAAGGCCAACCTGGAATCGTCCGGCTATAAGGTGCTGACCGCCAGAGATGGCGAGGAGGCCCTGGAGACCGCCGCCCGTGAGCTGCCCGACCTGGTGATCCTGGACCTGATGCTGCCCCGTATGGATGGCTACACCGTCTGCCGCCGCCTCCGCGAGTTTTCCGCCGTGCCGGTCATCATGCTCACCGCCCGCAGCGCCGAAGTGGACCTGGTCCACGGCTTTGAGGTGGGCGCCGACGACTATTTGACCAAGCCGTTCTCCGTCACGGAACTGTTGCTGCGTGTGCAGGCCGTGCTCCGCCGCAGCAAGTGGCCGGAAGAGATCGTCGCCCGGCAGGGCTTCAAGGCCGGCCCCATTCAGATTGACTTTGCCCAGCACCGCGTCACGGCCGGTGGCCAGGAGGTCAAGCTGACCCCGACCGAATATCGGCTGCTGGTCTACCTGGCGACCAATGCCAACCGCGTCATCACCCACCGCGAATTGCTGCGGGCCGTGTGGGGGCCGGAATATGGCGAGGAGAGCGAGTACCTGCGCGTCTACATACGCTACCTGCGGCAAAAACTGGAGCCGGAGCCATCCAGGCCGCGCTACCTGCTCACCCAGCCGGGAGCGGGCTATATGCTCTATCAGCCTGAAGAGGACAGGTAGTGTTCTGGGTCAGGTCAAAGGGGACACGGATGGCACGGAAAAACAGGGGGCAATTTTCACGCAATTTTAACAACCGATAGCCCTGCTCTTATATCCCTCTAACAGCTCCGGCGCTAAAATGGAGGGCATGGGGAAACCATCTATCCTGGCCATCGAACGGGACTGGCGGCTGCGCAGGCTGATCCGGGCCAACCTGGAGGTGCTGGGCTTGAAGGTGTGCGAGGCAGCCGATTGGCAGCAGGGACTCAGCCTGGTGCGGGCCAACCGGCCGGACCTGATCCTCCTCGACCTCGACCTGGCAGAGGAAGAGGGGCCGCAGTTGCTGGCCGATCTCCACACCCTGCACGGCCGGCCCGTGCCCATCCTCCTCCTGGGAACCGAACCGCCGAGCCGCAGCCTGATACAGCAGGAAGGGGTGGCAGGTTACCTGCAAAAGCCGTTTGCCGTGCCGGCCCTGTTGGAACAGGTGCAATGGGCGCTGAATGGCGCCGGATCATAAAATTCTGATGATGGAGGGAGAAAAAATGAGAGAAATGACCAAAGAAAATCTGAAGGCAGCCTTTGCCGGCGAGAGCCAGGCCCACATGAAGTACCTGGCCTTTGCCGCTCAGGCAGAGAAGGACGGCAAGCCCCACATCGCCCGTCTCTTTCAGGCCATCGCCTATGCCGAGCAGGTTCACGCCATCAACCACCTGAAGGAATTAGGGGGCGTGGGTGATACCGTCGCCAACCTGGGGGCGGCTATCGGTGGCGAAACCTTTGAAGTGGAGGAGATGTATCCCGCCTATCTGGCCGTGGCCAACCTCCAGGAGGAAAAGGGGGCCCAGCGCAGCATGACCTACGCCATCGAGGCAGAAAAGATCCATGCCGGCCTGTACGGCAACGCCAGAGCGGCCGCCGAATCGGGCCAGGACCTGGACATCGGCCCGGTCTATATCTGCCCGGTGTGCGGCTTTACCCACATCGGCGAACCGCCCGACCGCTGCCCGGTGTGCAACGTCAAGAAAGATCAGTTTAAGGTCTTCTGAGGCCAGAGGTCAGGTGCCAGGCGCTCCAGGTGCCTGGCACCTGAAGCAGAAAGAGAGGAAAAGATGTCCGCCAAAACCGTGTGTGACCATTGTGGCGAGGAGTTGGGGGCCAATGCGGTCTGGCGTGGAGACAGGGTCTATTGCTGCCAGGCGTGCGCCTACGAAGCTGCCCGCAGCAAAGACTGCGGCGGCCGGGCCGACAGTCACATGACGGCCAGCATTGTCGAACCGATCCGGAAATAACAGAAGATGATGCCGGTGATCTTTCCGTTTACAGCCATCGTCGGCCAGGAGACGATGAAAACGGCGTTGATCCTCAACGCCATCAGCCCCAAAATCGGCGGCGTGCTGATCCGGGGGGAGCGGGGCACGGCCAAGTCCACCGCTGCCCGCGCCCTGGCGGCCCTGCTGCCCGAGATTGACGTGGTGGCCGATTGCCCCTTCCAGTGCGATCCCTACCGCCCCGATCGGCTGTGCGACAACTGCCGCGACCGGGTGAGCAGGGGGGAGACACTGCCCATCATCCGGCGCAAGACCCGCTTTGTGGACCTGCCGGTCAGCGCCACCGAAGACCGGGTGATCGGCACGCTGGACATCGAAGTGGCCCTCAAGACCGGCAAGAAAAAGTTTGAGCCGGGGGTGCTGGCCGCTGCCAACCGGGGCCTGCTGTATGTGGATGAGGTCAACCTGCTGGACGACCATGTGGTGGACCTGCTCCTCGATTCGGCGGCGATGGGGCGCAATGTCGTGGAGCGGGAGGGCATCTCCTTCAGCCATCCGGCCCGCTTTATCCTGGTGGGCACCATGAACCCGGAAGAGGGGGAGTTGCGCCCCCAACTCCTCGACCGCTTTGCCCTGTGCGTCGAGATCCGGGGCATCACCGATCCGCAGGCGCGGGTGGAGATTCTGGAGCGCACCGTCCAGTTCGAAAGCGATCCGGAGGGCTTTCGCGCCGAATGGGAGCCCTATGAGCGACAGCTTTCCCGCGATATTGCCCGTGCCCGCGAACTGCTGCCCCAGGTGACCTACCAGCCTCAGGACCTGTACACCATCGCCGAGCTGACCACCCGCTTTGAAGTGGATGGCCACCGGGCCGACATCGTCATCCTGAAAACGGCACTGGCCCATGCGGCACTTCGCCTGGCCCGCGATGGCGCCGGCTCCCAGGAACCGGCGATCGCCGGCCTGGACATCCTGCTCGCTGCCGAACTGGCTTTGCCCCATCGCCTGAAGCGGCTGCCGTTCCAGGAGGCCGACAACCGCCTGGGCGAGCTTGCCAGCCGGCTGCAGGAGGCCCGCCGGGAGGCGGAGCAGTCCAGAGCCTCTGGAGCTTCGCTAATCGAGCCTGCCCCAGGAAAAAAAAAGAGGTAACGGAGGAGGACCGTCCCCCCCAGGCCGATGATTTTCAGGCAGGAGGGGCCGGCATGCCCCTTCAGGGCCACATCGCCGAGCCGCTGGGCCTGGGCCGGGGCCAGGAGGTCGAGATGACGGTGCCGATCGGCCAGGTGTTCCGCGCCCGCCGGCTGGAATCGCCGATGGACCGCCTGACCCGCCGCCTGGCCGGCAAACGCTCCACCACGCGTACCAGCCGCAAGCGAGGCCGCTACATCCAGGCCCGGCCGGCCGACGGCGACCTGAGTGACATCGCCCTCGATGCCACCCTCCGCCAGGCAGCCGCCCAGCAGGTTGAACGGGGAAGCGAGCCGGGCACCCTGACCGTCCTCCCCCAGGATGTGCAGAAAAAGGTCCGCGTGCGCCGGGCGTCTAACCTGATCCTGTTTGTGGTGGACGCCAGTTGGAGCATGGCCGGTGCCCAACGGATGGAGGCCACCAAAGGGGCCATCCTGTCGCTGCTGGTGGATGCCTATCAGCGGCGTGACCGGGTGGGGCTGGTCGTCTTTCAGAAGGAGGAGGCCAGGCTGGTGCTGCCCTTCACCGCCAGCGTGGAACTGGCCCAGGGAGCATTGCGCCACCTGCCGGTTGGGGGCAAGACCCCCCTGTCCGCCGGATTGATGCTGGCCTATCGCACCTTCCGCCGCGAACTGCGCCTGCACCCTGAAGCCATGCCGCTGATGATCCTGCTGACCGATGGGGCGGGGAATGTATCGCTGACCGACACTCCGCCGCAGGAGGAAGCGCACAGGATCGCCGACCTGATCCGTCGGGCGCGCATCCACGCCGTGGTGATCAACATGGAGCATCAGGCCTATGACCGGGGGCTGGCCCAGAACCTGGCGCAGGCCCTGGGCGGACCCTGCTACTGCCTGGCCGAACTCAAGGCGGCGGAGCTGGTGCGCACCGTGCGGGAGGAGATGGCCGGTTGACAGGGTCAACCGACTGTGGTAGAATGAAACAGGGTAGCCGACGGCAGTGCCGTCGGCTAACGATCAACGATGAGTGACAACGGACCGCTGAAGATCCTGCTGCTGGCCGCCGAGGTGGTGCCCTTTGCCAAAACCGGCGGCCTGGCCGACGTGGCTGGCGCCCTGCCCAAAGCCATCCGCGCCCTGGGGCACGACATCCGGGTCGCCATGCCCCGCTATGGGCGCATTGACCCCGGCCGTTTCCAACTGCGGGAAGTGATCCCCTCTTTTGACGTCCCCATCCACCACACCACCGAACCGGCCCGCCTGTGGCAGGGCACCATCGGGGCCGATGTGCCGGTTTACCTGGTGGACAACGCCCGCTATTTCGGGCGGGAAGGGATCTACATGTACCCCGATGATGCCGACCGCTTTATCTTCTACTGCCGCGCGGCGCTGGAAGCCCTCAGACTGCTTGAATGGCAGCCGGACATCATCCACTGCCACGACTGGCACACCGCCATTGTGCCCAACTGGCTGAACACCGTGTACAAAGAGGACCCCTTTTTCGCCCCGGTCGTCACTGTGTACACCATCCACAACCTGGCCTATCAGGGCATTTTCGGCTATCGGGTGCTGGAGATCGCCGGCATTGACGAGTGGGGCTTCCAATACCACCCCGAAATGGCCGACCTGAACGAAGTGGTGGACCTGATGGCCCGTGGCATCTACTGGGCCGACCTGGTGAGTACCGTCAGCGAGACCTATGCCCAGGAGATCCTGACCCCTGAGTATGGCGAGCGGCTGGACCCGCTCCTGCGTGACCGGCGCGACCGGCTGTTTGGCATCCTCAACGGCATAGACTATGAGACGGCCAACCCGGCGACCGACCCTCACATTGCCGTCAACTATGACGCCACGACCCTGGAGCGGCGGCTGGAGAACAAGCTGGCCCTGCAACGCGAGGCCAGGCTGCCCGAAGACCCTGACGTGCCTCTTCTGGGCATCATCTCCCGCCTGACCGACTCGAAAGGGTTTGACATCCTGGGCCAGGCGGTGGACCACATCCTGGACCTGGGGGTGCAACTGGTGTTGATGGGCACCGGCGATCAGCACTACCACGACCTGTTCGGCCGCATGGTGCAGCAATATCCCCGCCAGGTGGCCATCTTTCTGACCTTCAACGCTCCCCTGGCGCAGCGCATCTACGCCGGCAGCGACCTGTTCCTGATGCCCAGCCGCTTTGAACCGTGCGGCACCAACCAGATGATCGCCATGCACTACGGCAGCGTGCCCGTTGTCCGCGCCACCGGCGGCCTGGCCGATACGGTGCAGGACTTTGACCCGCGCACCGGTCAGGGCACCGGTTTTGTCTTCAAAGCCTATGACCGCTGGCAGCTCTTTGCCGCCATCGTCCGGGCACTTGAGACTTTTAAGCACCGCCAGGTGTGGCGGCAGATCCAGCTGCACGGCATGAGCGCCGACTTTTCCTGGGACCGTTCGGCGCGCCGCTATGTGGACCTCTACCGGCGGGCCATTGCCAGCCGCATCCCCCGCCCTGGGCTGGAGAAATATCGCCTCCAGCCGGCTTGAGTCATCCCCCCAATGGATGAACGGTTCATCCGGCCGGCGTTGCTCGCGGAACCGGCCGGGGAGCGGATCCGGTGCCTGACCTGTGAGCGGCGGTGTGAGATCGCCCCCGGCGGGTTGGGCTGGTGCCAGACCCGAAGCCACCGCGACGGCCGGCTGGTGACTCTCATCTATGGCGCCGTCTCTTCCCTGTCGGCCAACCCGATCGAGAAAAAGCCGCTCCACCATTTCTATCCCGGCAGCCTGGCCCTGACCGGCGGTTCCTTCTCCTGCAACTTTGCCTGTCCCTGGTGCCAGAACTGGGAGATCTCGAAGGCCAGGCCCCGGCCAACCCGCTTTCTGTCGCCGGCTGAGTTTGTGCTCAGGGCCGAGGAATCGGGCTGCCGGGGCACCTCTGTCAGCTTTAATGAACCCACCCTCTCCCTGGAATGGTCGCTGGAGCTCTTTCGCCTGGCCCGGCAGCGGGGCCTGTACAACACCTATGTGACCAACGGCTACATGACCCCCCAGGCGTTAGAGCTGCTGCTGGCCGCCGGGCTGGACGCCATGAATGTGGATGTCAAGGGGGATGCTCAGGCGGTGCGGCATTACTGCGGAGCAGAGGTGGAGAAGGTGTGGCGCAACTGCCGCCTGGCGCGGCAGGCAGGGGTCTGGCTGGAGATCACGACGCTGGTGATTCCAGGGGTGAACGACGACGAGGAGGTTTTACGCGGCATCGCCGGCCGCATCGTCACCGACCTGGGGCCGGAGGTGCCCTGGCACGTCAGCGGCTACTACCCCGCCTACCGCTTTGCTGCCCCCCCGACGCCGCTGCGCACCCTGGAGCGGGCCTGGCAGGTCGGAAGGGAAGCCGGCCTGGAATTTGTGTACCTGGGCAACGTGCCGGGCCACCCTCTGGAGAACACCCGCTGCCCTGGCTGCGGGGCGCTTCTGGTCGAGCGGTGGGGATTGCAGGTGATCCGTCAGCGGCTGGAGCGGGGGTGCTGCCCTGAGTGTGGACGGGCGATCCCCGGCGTATGGGGCTGATCTGCGCCGCCTCCGGTCAGCGGCCATCCACCTCCTGCCCCTCACCCTCTGCCACCTCCTCCTCGCGCAACGGTGCAAAGCCTTTGCCCAACACCTCTTGAGCTGGCGTCAGGGTGATGAACGCCTGGGGGTCTTCGGCGGAGACCAGGTCTTTGAGCTGCCCGACCTCGGTCACGGTCAGGGCACACAACAGCACTGTGTGCGGCCGCCGGGTGTACATGCCGATCCCGGACAGGGCGGTCACCCCCCGCCTCATCTCGTGCAAGATGCGGTCGGCCACAGCCTGCGCCCGGTCGGTGATGATCAGAGCCAGGAGCTGTTGCCGTCGCCGGCTGGGGCGGAACCAGGCCCGCCAGCCGGCCGGTCGGCGGGCCGCAGCGGGTGCGCGTTCCGGCAGGCCGGGCAGTTGGAAGGCCCCGTAGCGCGGCAGCACTTCGCCAGCCGCCTGTTGCAGCCCGACCGTCAGCAGGCCGATGAGCGCCAGCAGGCCGTTGAACAGGAAGCCGACCGTCAGGACCAACTCGCCGGGGATCGGGCCGATGGCTGCCCTGGAGATGAACTGTGTCCAGGAGGTGGCGGGGATGGGGTGCAGCCATACTTTCGACAGCCAGGCCAGTCCCAGAACGACATAGATCCAGAAATAGTTGCGACGGAAGCGCCGGCCAAGCGCTTCCCACATCGAGATCGGAAACTGGGGATGGAGCAGATTTTCGGCCAGGCTCTCGGCCCAATCGGCGGCGGGATGGAAAGGCGGCACCAGCATCGTGGCAAAAAAGTCGGTCTCCATCAGCCGCACGCGATAGCTCCACAGCTCATAGTAGCGGTCGCGGCGGGCCTCGATATACAGAAAGAGGGTGACCAGCAGGACATTCAGGATGATCACCCGGTGATCCTCGGCGATGGCCCGGCTGAAGGCGAACGAGATGGCTGCGCCGGTGGTCAGCACTGCCCAGTTGGTGGTGGTATCCAGCCGCTGCCGCCAGACATTGGCCCGCTGCACCTCGGCGCGGAAAAAGTGGACCATGGCTGTGGTGAACTCGCTGGGCCGCAGTTGATAGCCGCGATAGGTCCATACCGGTTCAACGTCAGGTCTGCTTCGTTCCTCCGACATTTCCCCTCCTCTTCTTGCGCGATTGGAAATCGGCCTTCTTGGGCGCCTGTGGCGCCGGGCGTCGGCCAGCGCCTCCGCACCCCCTCCGGCCGGCGCAGGCCGACCGCCGGCCACAGGCCCAAAGAGGCTGACCTCAGTCAGCGCAGGTCTTTACATTTATCCAGACCTGAAGTATAATAAAACATCAGGGGATGGCTTAAATCTGCGGAAAAACCTTTGTGCCCCTGCTGTCCTTTGTGGTCCATGTTCTGGCCCAACGGGCAAGAATTTCACTTGTAAGGTACTGGCCCGGCCCGATCGGAGCCGATCAGGAGCATCTTACCACAAAGGCTCCAGGACACCAAGTCGAAACTTGGCTGGTATCTGTTTACCGCCTCGTGATGCTCGGTTAACCACAAAGGACACAAAGGACACGAAGAATACAAGAGAAAACCTCAGTGTCCTTAGTGGGAAAAGAGCTATTATCACCATTCAGGCAGGCGACTTGTGAACCACCAGGGCACAAAGGCACGAAGGGGGAAAAGAGCAGCAGATTGGCAGAATGAACAGACCAACAGCACCCTCAACATCTGGCCCGTTGGCCACTGAGGAGTCCCCATGAACCGAACTTTTGTGGCCCTGGACCTGGAGACCACGGGCCTGGACCCCAAACGCGATGCCATCCTGGAGATCGGCCTCGTCCGCTTTCGCGTCTTGTCTCATGAAGGCGCCCTCCAGGCTCAGGTGCTCGATAGATGGTCCAGCCTGATCAACCCGGGCCGGCCCATTCCCATCCAGATCCAGCAATTGACCGGCATCGGCCACGACGAGGTGAGCCGCGCCCCCCGTTTTGGACAGGTGGCCGGCGAGTTGCGCCGCTTTGTGGGCAGCCATCCGATCGTGGGCCACAATGTGAGCTTTGACCTGAGTTTTTTGCACAGCTATGACCTGCTCCTGGACAATCAGGCGGTGGATACCTTTGAGCTGGCCAGCATTCTGGTCCCTCACGCCGCCCGTTATAGCCTGAGCAGGTTGGGTGAATCGTTAGGACTGTCCAACCTCTGCTCGCATCGCGCTCTGGAGGATGCTCTGGCGGTCAAAGACCTCTTTGTGGCGTTGCTGGAGCGGGCTGCCCAATTGCCTCCGGCCATTCTGCAGGAGATCAACCGTCTGGCCGGGTCGGTGGACTGGTCCTTGCGGCAGGTATTCCTGGACCTGGAACGGGCTCAGGCGCAGTCCGCCTTCCGGGGGGCCATCGGCCAGCAGTTGGCCGCTCAGGCTGACTCTCCAGAGGATGCGTTGGGGCCGCTATTCGCCACGACGGCGGGGAAGGAGGAGGAGCTGACCCGCGCCGCCCGGCCCCGCGCCCTGGATGTGGCCGAACTGACCGCCATGTTGGAGGAAGGGGGCCTCCTGGCCCGCAGCTTTCCCGGCTTTGAGCACCGTCCACAGCAGGTGGAGATGCTGCGGGCCGTGGCCACCGCTTTTAACCGGCGGCAGCATCTGCTGGTGGAGGCAGGCACCGGCACGGGCAAGAGCCTGGCCTACCTGCTGCCGGCCGTCACCTTTGCCCACCTCAACGGCGAGCGGGTGGTGGTGTCCACCAACACCATCAACCTGCAGGACCAGCTCTTCCGCAAAGACACCCCCGACCTGCAAAAGCTATTGCCCTTTGAGTTCCGTGTGGCGGTGCTCAAGGGGCGGAGCAACTACCTCTGCCAGCGGCGGCTGGCCGCCCTGCGGCAGGCAGGTGTCAGTTCGGTGGAGGAGATGCGCCTGCTGGCCAAGGTGTTGGTCTGGCTGCCCAGCACTCAGACAGGCGAACGGGATGAACTGTTCATGCCCGACCCCCTGGAGCAGGCGCTGTGGAACAAGATCTCTGCCGAGAGCGAGACCTGCACGCTGGAGCGATGCCGTTTCCGCGAGCGAGGCCGCTGCTTCTTTTATCGCGCCCGCCACGCCGCCGAGCAGGCCCATCTGATCATCGTCAACCACGCCCTGCTCCTTTCGGACGTGGCGGTCGAAAACCGCGTCCTGCCCGACTATCGCTACCTGATCGTGGATGAGGCCCATCACCTGGAGGATAGCGTCACCCGCCAACTGAGCTTCGAGGCCGACCAGCGGGCCGTGGAGCGGGTGCTCGCCGATCTGGTCCGGCCGGTGGGGGTGCGGCGCTACAGCGGTTTCCTCAGCGACCTGCTCGCCCGCTGTCGGGGCAGGATCCCGGCTGAAGAGTGGACCCGGTTGGAGGCCCATGTCCATGCCTTGCAGCACCAGGTCGAAGCGGCCCTGACCGGCGTCTATGCCTTTTTCAACGTTTTGGGCGACTTTTTGCGGGAGCACAGCCCCCGCCAGGGCGATTACGATCAGCGCATCCGCCTGACCAGCGGTCAACGGGTCCAGCCGGCCTGGAGTGAAGTGGAGATCAGTTGGGATAACCTGGCCGCCCAGCTCTACCACATTATCGGCGACCTGGAGCGGCTATGTGGCGACCTGAGCGAGCTGGACCGGTATGACATCCCTGACCTGGAGGGGTTGATCCAGGACTGCGCCGGCTATCTGGCCCGCCTGCGGGAGCTGCGGACACAGATCAACGCCTGCATTGCCGAACCGTCAGAGGCGGTGATCTACTGGGCCAGCGTCTCGGCCCAGGATGGGCGGGTGACGCTCCATGCCGCGCCGTTGCATGTGGGGAAACTGGTCGAGAAGCACCTGTTCCAGGCCAAAGAGTCGGTCATCCTCACCTCGGCCACGCTGGCGACCGACAACCGCTTCGACTTTATCCGCGAGCGGCTGAACGCCTGGGAAGCGGACGAGCTGGCGGTCGGCTCGCCGTTCGACTACAAGAGTTCGACCCTGCTCTACCTGCCCACCGACATCCCTGAACCCAATCAACCTTACTACCAAAAGAGGGTGGAGGAGGCCCTGGTGGCCCTATGCCGTGCCACCGAGGGGCGGACGCTGGTGCTGTTCACCTCCTATTCCCAACTGCGGACCACCTCACAGGCCATCGCCCGTCCCCTGGCCGAGGCCGGGATTGTGCTCTACGAGCAGGGGGCAGGCAGTTCGCGGGCGCAACTGCTGGAAAATTTCCGCACCACGCCCCGGGCAGTGCTGCTGGGCACCCGCAGTTTTTGGGAGGGGATTGATGTGGCCGGCCCGGCGCTCAGTGTGCTGGTATTGGCCCGCCTGCCCTTCTCCGTGCCCGACGATCCGATCTTTGCCGCCCGTTCCGAGACCTATGACAACCCTTTTGCCCAATATGCCATCCCGGAGGCGATTTTGCGCTTCCGGCAGGGTTTTGGGCGGCTGATCCGCACCAGAGCCGACCGGGGTGTGGTTGTCGTCCTGGACAGGCGGGTGCTGACCAAATCTTATGGGTCCATGTTTCTCAACTCCCTGCCGGAATGCCTGACGATGCGAGCCCCTCTGATCAGGCTGCCGGAGGCGGCGAAGCGCTGGCTGGCGCTCGCCCCCCAGACCTCGGAGGTTCCCGAGATATCCGAAATCTAAAGTAATTTGCATAGGAGGAAGAAGAAATGAGCGGCAGACAGTTTGCAATGGTTGTGACGTTGGGGCTGCTGGGATTGGCCCTGGCTCTGCTTTGGCTGCCTGCCCTGAGTCTTGCCCTGAGCCTGGTCGAGGGGCGCATTGCACCTTCCTGTTTTTGCCCTGGCCGTGTAGCTGTGCTATAATCTGCTCACAATCTGAGAATTGCAGCGTGGCAATTCCTTGAGGCAAGGTATACCCGCGCGCGAGGAGGTGACCACCGGGTATATTTTTGTTTCTGACACCTGACGAGGCATCGTGGCAAGGCGGTGGGCTTTCGCCTTCCCTCGAAAGAGCCCAATCCCAATACCAAACCCAGGAGATTGAAGGAGAGAATAATGAGTGAGTTGAATCCATTCAAGATCGCCCAGGCTCAACTGGATGAGGCGGCCAGGATCATGGGCCTGGAGCCGGCCGTGCACGAGCTGCTGCGCTGGCCGCTGCGCGAGTTTCACGTCACGTTGCCGGTGCGCATGGACGACGGCAGCGTCCAGATCTTTCACGGCTTTCGCGTCCAGTACAACGACGCTCGCGGCCCCACCAAGGGAGGCATCCGTTTTCATCCTGAAGAGACGATTGATACCGTCCGCGCTCTGGCGGCGTGGATGACCTGGAAAACGGCTGTGGTGGACATCCCGCTGGGCGGCGGCAAGGGGGGCATCGTCTGCAACCCCAAAGAGATGTCGGCCTCGGAGCTGGAGCGCCTCAGCCGGGCCTACATCCGCGCCATCGGCCACTATATCGGCGAAGAGACCGATGTGCCGGCTCCCGACGTATATACCACGCCGCAGATCATGGCCTGGATGATGGACGAGTACAGCGTCATGCGGGGGTACAATGTGCCGGGCGTGATCACCGGCAAGCCGCTGGCCCTGGGAGGGTCGGCGGGGCGCGGCGATGCCACGGCCAGAGGGGGAATGTACACCATCCGCGAGGCGGCCAGGCTGCTGGGCATTGACCTGAGCCAGGCCACCGTGGCCATCCAGGGCTATGGCAACGCCGGACAGTTTGCCCATCACCTCATCACCAGCATGTTCGGCTCGAAGGTGGTGGCCGTGTCCGACTCGAAGGGGGGCGTCTACTGCGCCGAGGGTCTGGACTATGAGGCCACGCTGGCCTGGAAGAATGAAAAAGGCACCGTGGCCACTTACCGCTGCTGCGATGCCTGCCAGCCGGTCAGCAACGAGGCATTGCTGGAGCTGGAGGTGGACGTGCTCATCCCGGCGGCCCTGGAAAACCAGATCGGCCCCTGGAACGCGGGCAACATCAAGGCCCGGATCGTCGCCGAGCTGGCCAACGGCCCCACCACCCCCGAAGCCGACGAAATCCTGTTCAAAAACGGCGTGTATGTCATCCCTGACTTTTTGTGCAATGCCGGCGGGGTGACCGTGTCCTATTTTGAGCAGGTCCAGAATGCCTACGACTATTACTGGGAGGCTGATGAGGTCTATGAGAAGTTGGATAAAAAGATGACGGCGGCCTTCCACGCCGTGCACGAAACGGCCCGGAAATATGGCGTCCACAACCGCATGGGGGCCTATATCGTCGCCGTGGCCCGCGTGGCCGAGGCGATGAAGCTGCGGGGTTGGGTGTAACGGCCGGCCGATGGCACTACAAAATCCTCCCGCAGGTTCTAAAACCTGCGGGAGGATTTATATTTAGCTCCCACCCAGCAGGCTGCCTACGTCAATGTTCAGCCCGCCGCTGGAGCCTTTGCCTCCCACCTGAGGCATGAACTGGGCCACCTTTTGTGCCAGTTTGGACATGGGCATCGTCTGCAACCACACCTTGCCCGGCCCCCGGACGCTGGCCAGGAACAGCCCTTCGCCGCCCAACAGGATATTCCTGAACCCTTTGACCATGGTCACGTCAAAGTCCACCGACGATTCCATGGCTGCCAGGTGACCGGTGTCCACCTTGAGTTGCTGCCCCGGTTGCAACTCATACTCGACCACCTCGCCATCCACTTCGATGAAGGCCAGCCCCGGGCCGGTGATCTTTTGCATGATAAACCCTTCGCCACCGAACAGGCCGGTGCCCAGCCGCTTGCGGAAGTGCATGTCAATGTTGACGCTCTTTTCGGCGCACATAAAGGCATCCTTCTGGACGATGATGCTCTCCCCCGGCCCCAGGTTGAAGGGGATGATCTTGCCCGGGAACTCGGAGGCGAAGGTGACCGTGCCCCGGCCACTCTCCACATAAAAATCGGTGATGAACAACGATTCGCCGGCCAGCGCCCGCTTGACCATCTTGCCCAGACCGCCGCCCGAGTGGGTGCGCATCTCTACATTGCCGCTCATCCAGCTCATGCCCCCCGACTCGGAATAGATCACCTCGCCCGGTTCCAGCTCGATGGTCACCACCTGCATCGTCGTGCCGTCAATCCGATAACTGACCCGTCCCCGACCACCGGTGAACTCACGTTGGACATGCTCCACCTCGGTATCCAGCGGTTTCAGGCTGCTGCCTTCGGCCGGCGCCGCCGCAGGGGCCAACGATGCTCCGCAACGGGTGCAAAACCTGGCTCCCGGCTCATTCTCTGCACCGCACTCTGTGCATTTCATTTCAATTTTCTCCTTTCAAAATGATGAACCTGTCTTCACCGGCTAAAGCCTCCACTCCCATTATAACACAGCTGGCGTCAAAGAGCAAAAAGGGCCTGGAAAGCTCGTCCCCCTTTCAAAGGCGTAACTGCTCAGCCATAGCTCTTTTTACCACTAAGGACACCAAGGTTTTCTCTTGTATTTTTCGTGTCCTTTGTGGTTAAAAGTCGCCTTGTATTTTTCGTGTCCTTTGTGTCCTTTGTGGTTAACAAGTCGCCTGCCTGAATAGTGACTCAAAGGCCTGGAGCCAACTTGCTGACCGGTGAGGATTGTGTTACACTGAGGTCGTCCTCGCCAGGCCCAAACCCTGGAGCGGACGCCGGCCTGCCTGAAGCAGGTTTTCGGACAAAAAGTTCACAACAGAAAGGAAATCGCCTATGAAACGCAGGCTCACCGCATCTTTTGTTCTCCTGGTGGTCATCCTGCTGACCGCCAGCCTGGTGCCGGTCGCTGCCGTGCAGCCGGAGGCACGAGCACTGATCAAGATCGAGGTGCGCGCTCCCAGGGACCTGGTGGCCGTGGAGACGGCCGGCGTGCCGGTCTATGCGCGACTGGCGGCCGGCAAGGGGTCGTACCTGCTGGCCGGCGCCGATCCCCGCCAGATCGAAGCGTTGCAGGCCGCCGGCCTGGAGGTGACCGTGCTCGATCCCGATTTGAGGGGAGCCAGCTATTACCTGGCTTACCTGATGCCCGGCCGGCCTATCCCTGACTGGAACGCCTATGGCCGCCTGTTGCTGGATGATGGCGTGCAGGCGCTGTTGCGCACCACAGCCCGGCAGGCCGGCTGGCTGGCCGAGGCCGGCATCGAGCTGGCAGCCGTCACTTTCGACCCCAAGCCGTTGCGCCCCGCCCCGGTCACGAGCGCCTTCCCGGAGGTCGTCGAACCGGATCCCCTGATCCAGCAGATGATCGACCAGGTGAACCAGGGGCTGGTCTACAACTACACCGGCGGGCTGAGCGGCGAATGGCCGGTGAGCATCGGCGGATCGCCCTACACCATCACCACCCGCCATACCTACAGCGGCACCCCTATCCAGAAGGCGACCCAGTATGTCGGTGAACACCTGGCCGGCCTGGGCCTGGCCGTGGAGTATCACCAGTGGGGCGGCGTCACCTATCCCAACGTCATCGGCACCATCACCGGCACGCTCAACCCCGATGACATCTTTATCATCGGCGCCCACCTGGACGACATGCCCTCCAGCGGCCCGGCGCCGGGAGCCGACGACAACGCCAGCGGTTCGGTGGCCACGCTGATCGCCGCCGACATCCTCAGCCAGTACGAGTGGGGTTGCACCCTGCGCTTCGCCTTCTGGACCGGCGAGGAACAGGGGCTGAACGGCAGCCACGCCTACGCCCAGCGTGCCTACAGCCGTGGCGAGAACATCCTCGGCTACCTGAACCTGGACATGATCGCCTGGAACAGCGGCGGCAGCAGCCCCGATATTGACCTGCACGCCAAGGCCAGCCTGCCCCCAACCCTGGTCCTGGCCCAGCTCTTTGCCGACGTGGTGGACGCTTACGATCTGAACCTGATCCCGCAGATCAACCCCAACGGCACCGGTGCCAGCGACCACGCTTCGTTCTGGCAATATGGCTACACCGCCATCCTGGGCATCGAGGACATGGGCGATTTCAACCCCTACTACCACACCTCCAGCGATGATATGGACAACTTTCAGGACTGGCCCTACTACGTCGAGTTCGTCAAGGCCGCCCTCGGCACCTTTGCCCACATGACCGGCTGCCTGATCCCCGGCGGCATCGGCTATCTGGATGGGCACGTGACGGCGGCCAGCGGCGGCGCACCCATCGCCGACGCCACAGTGACGGCAGAGGACGACGCCGGCCACACCTTCCCCGCCACCACCGACCCCAGCGGCTACTACACCCGCACCCTGCTGGCCGGCACCTACACCGTGACTGCCGAGGCGTATGGCTATCTGCCGGCTACCGTCAGTGGCGTGGTCATCACCACCGACACCGTCACCACTCTGGATTTTGCCCTGCAGACGGCGCCGACCTACATCGTCTCCGGTACGGTCACCGAGCAGGGCAGCGGGACGCCCCTTTTCGCCGAGGTCCGGTTCCAGGGATCGCCCGTGGTGGTGTGGACCGACCCGGCCACCGGCTTTTACCAGGCGACATTGCCCCAGGGCAGCTACACCATGCAGGTCAGCGCCTATGGCCACCGTTCCCAGGAACGGGCCATCGTCGTGGACCACAATCAGACCCAGGATTTCGCCCTGGAACCGCTGCCCTGCATCCTGCTGGTGGACGATGACAACAACGCCCCCGACACGCGGCCCTACTTTACCGCCGCCCTGGACAACCTGGGCTACGACTATGACATCTTTGACGTGGGCGGCGGCAGCGGCAACGGCCCTGACCTGGCCGGATTGCAGGGCTACTCGATCGTCATCTGGTTCTCCGGTGACAAGTACAGTGGCTCGGCCGGCCCCAACGGCACCGACGAGGCGGCTCTGGCCGCTTACCTGGATGGCGGTGGGCGGCTGTTCCTCTCCAGCCAGGACTACCTCTACGACTTTGGCCTGACGACCTTTGGCCAGAACTACCTGGGCATCGGTTCCTTCACCAACGACAGCGGCAATGCCACCACCAAGTACGGCGTGCCGGGCGACCCGATCGGCGGTGGGTTGGGCCCCTACCCGCTGACCTACCCGTCCGGCTTCAGCGACTATGGCGACATTGTCAATGCCGGCGCCGGGGCATCGGTGGCTTTCCGCAGCCAGGCCAACGGCGGCAACAACCTGGATGTGGACAAGGCCGGGGGATCGTGGAAGACGGTCTTTTTCGGCACCGACTGGGTGCCCATCTACAACAACAACGCGGCCAACGGCCGGCAGGTGTTGCAGCGGATCATCCAATGGTTCGGCGATTGTCAGCCGCAGGTGGGCTGGCTGGTGGGCCAGGTGACCGATGCCGTCAGCGGCGCGCCGCTGGCCGGGGCCACCGTGCTGGCACAGCCCCTGGGCGGCAGCATCCAGGCCCTCACCGACCCGAACGGTCGCTACACCATGACCCTGCCGGCCGATACCTACGACGTTACGGCTTCTATGACGGGCTATGCCTCTCAGACGGCCCATGGGGTTGAGGTCCAGGCGGGCATGACTGTCACCCAGGACTTTGCCCTGGAGCCGGTGCCGGGCATTGTCGTTTCGCCGCCAGCGTTGGAAGCGACCCTCTATGCCGATCAGGTTGAAACGCAGACATTGTGGATCACCAATGCCGGGGCAGCTCCCCTCGATTTCTGGCTGCATGAGATGAGCCGGACGCTGGCCCTGGATGCCGGTCCTGCCCCCCGTCCCCGAACTGAACCGGTGGTAGATGCGGCGGTGTGGGACCAGGTGTGGGCCGCAGGGCAGGCGCGGGCCATCATCTACCTGCGGGAGCTGGCCGACCTGCGCCCGGCTTATGCCCTTCGGGACCGGGCCGAGCGGGGGCGCTTTGTCTATGAGCGGCTGCAACAGACGGCGGAGCGCAGCGGTGGGGAACTGCGTGCTCTGCTGGAGGCCGCCGGGGCGGAACCGCGCCCCCTGCTGACGGCCAACGCCATCGCCGCCACCCTGGACGCTCCGCTCCTGGAGAGGGTGGCCGCCCGACCCGAAGTGGCCCATGTCGGGGCCGACGCTGTGCTCTTGATCCCATCCTTCACCCCAGGGGAGGAGGAAGCCGCGTCCGAGGCGGTTGAGTGGAATATCGCCAGGATCCGCGCCGACGAGGTGTGGGACACCTTGGGCGTCACCGGCCAGGGGGTGACTGTGGGCAACATCGGCACCGGAGTGATGTACGATCACACGGCGTTGGTGGGGCAATACCGGGGCAACCTGGGGGGTGGCACCTTTGACCATAACTACAACTGGTTCGACCTGGTGAACGGCCAGGCCACGCCCTACGACGACAATGGCCACAGCACGTTCGGCATCGGCCTGGTGGTCGGCGACGACGGCGGGATCAACCAGATCGGCGTGGCTCCGGGGGCAACGTGGATCGCGGTCAAAGCCTGTAACGCCACGGGGAACTGTTTCCTGTCGGACCTCCATGCCGGTTTCCAGTGGTTGTTGGCCCCCACCGACCTGAGCGGGGCCGATCCTGACCCGGCCAGACGGCCCCACATCGGCCTGAATATGTGGGGCAGCGGGGGGTGCAATTCCGAATTCCAGCCAGACCTGCTGGCCTGGCAGGCTGCCGGCATTCTGCCGGTCTTTGCGCCGGGTGGCGGCGGCCCAGGCTGCGGCACGGTCAGCTCGCCGGCGGCCCTGGCCCAGGCGATCTCCGCCGGGGCGACCGACAGCAGCGACCAGATCGCCCCCTTTAGCGGCCGTGGCCCCTCACCCTGCGATGGGCAGATCAAGCCGGAGGTTGCCGCACCAGGGGTGAATATCCGCTCCAGCTACGTGGATGGTAGCTATCAGGTGTGGAGCGGAACCTCCCTGTCGGCGGCACACCTGGCCGGGGCAGCGGCCCTGGTCCTGTCGGCCAACCTCAACCTGGACCCCGAAGAGATCAAAGAGATCGTCGAAAGTACGGCTCTGTGCCTTGAGGACCTGTCCTGTGGTGGCACCCCCTGCCCCGACGGGGCCAACAACGTCTACGGCTGGGGGCGGATTGACGCCTTTGAGGCGGTGTCGCTCACCCTGAGCGGGCGGGGGTACGACCTCCCCTGGCTCTCCGAAACGCCACAGAGCGGCACGCTGGGGCCTGGGGAGCGGATCTCTATCGCCGTGACCTTTGACGCTTCGGGGCTGGAGCCGGGAGTTTACCTGGGTTTGTTGGACACGGAGAGTACCGATCCCGCCACCCCTCACGTCGGTGTCCCGGTGACGTTGACGGTGTTGACGCCCTGTGATCCGGTGGAGATCCTGGCCCTCATCACCGACACCCAGGGTTGCACCGTGACCTTCAGTGCCGAACTGAGCGGCACGCCACCCTATGTCTATGAGTGGGACCTGGGGCCCCTGGGCTCCTCCACGGCGCCGACCGTGACGGTCAATTTCGGCGTGTCGGGCAGCTACCCCTACACCCTGACCGTCTCCAATTGTGAGGGGGCTTCCACCGACACCCTCACCGGGACGGTCACGGTGGAGTGTGAGGGGGCGTGCCTGCCGGTCGAAATCCTGACCGTGACCCACGAGATCACCGCCTGCGCGGTAACCTTTGGCGCCGGGTTGACCGGCACCGGGCCGTTCACCTTTGCCTGGGATTTCGGCCCCTTTGGTGGCAGCGCGGAGCCCTCACCGGTCGTGGATTTTGGCCTGGATGGGACCTATCCTTACACCCTGACCGTCTGGAACTGTGGGGGAGCCTGTTCCGATACGATGAGCGGGACGGTCACAGTCGAGTGTGCGCCGGCGGAGCGGTTCTATTTCTACCTGCCGCTCATCCTGCGCGAAGGGTCATAAGCCGGGGTGCCAGGTCCTCCCCGGATCGGTCAGGGCCTGGCACCTCAGGTGACACAGAAGCCTGGACTTGACCTGCGCTCCCATTTCTGTTACAATGGGAGCGCACAGGCCCCCATCGTCTAGAGGCCTAGGACACCGCCCTTTCAAGGCGGCGACAGGGATTCGAATTCCCTTGGGGGCACACCTGGCGATTGATCTCAGGGAGGAAACCTGGGAAGAGTGTCAGGGTTCCTTCTGATTCCGTACCGGCAGGGCTGAACGAGGATCAGCCTTGGAGCGCGTGAAGGGGGCGGTCAAAATGGAGCGTGTGGCCTGGCGGGAGCGGATCGTGATCGCGCCGGATCTGCATCACGGCGATCCATGTGTCAAAGGGACCCGCATCCCCGTGGCGATGATCGTGGGCAGCCTGGCCGACGGCATGACGCCAGCCCAGATTCGCAAGGCTTATCCGCAACTCGCCGATGAGGATATCCGCGCAGCCCTGGCCTATGCTGCAGAGCTGACGCACGAAGAGCTCCTCGTTCCACTGCCGGCATAAGGATCACACGGTGCGCGTCAAAGTAGACGAGGATCTGCCCAGAGCAGCAGTCCAGATGCTGCGACACTATGGGCACGAGGCGGTCAGCATGCCTGAGCAGGGGATGGGCGGTGCGAAGGATAATTCCTTATGGCAAGCGGTTCAGGCCGAGCAGCGGTTCCTGGTAACCGCCGACAAGGGATTCGGTGACATCCGCAGCTATCCGCCCGGAACTCACGAGGGGATCCTGTTGTTGCGCCCCGATCAAGCCGGTATCCGGTCGGTGCTTGAGCTGCTCGAGCAAACCCTAACGGCCTACGATCTGGAAGCCTTGGTGGGGGCAGTTGCGGTGGTCACGCCGCGAGGAATTCGTGTGCGGCGGGCCAGAATGTAATAGCCAGGTCAGCTTTGAACAAAGCTCCACGGGTGAGCGCGTCTGCCGGATGACGGCGGCGACTACCGTCACATGGTCACCAGCCCTGATCTGCCCGGCCTGCTCGTCGTCGGGACACGGCTGAGGGCATACCCTGTCATCAGAAAAGGGGTTGAGCCCCGTCCTGAGGCTCAACCCCTTTGATTTTGCTGTCGGTGCCGACCAGGACCTTGTCGAACAGCAGGTTGATCGCCCCCTTTTGCTGGTTCCGTTCACATTGTCGGGCAGCCGGTGTCCTGGTGGTGGCTTGATGGTGAGGCCAAAAGCCTCCAACGCCATGTGCAACTTAGAAAACCACCAGGACACAAAGGACATCAAGGGCACCATGCAGTTTTTATTCGTTTCCTTCGTGTTCCTTTGTGTCTTTGTGGTAAGCTTTTCAGGCCAGCTCTGAGGCAGGGGCGTGCGCTCAGGACGGGCTGAGGTGTGGCAGGTATTTCAGATGCTTATCGAGGAAGTCGAGCACTCTCTGCACGTTCTCTGGGGCCTCGAACCGTGGGTCTGCATGTTCTGCCCCTTCGAGCAGGTCGAGCGTAACCCTGTCTGGCCCGAGCGAACTCCTCAACCTAGCCGCGAAGTTGATCGACTGCTGGACCGGCACGACCGCATCCCTTGTTCCGTGCTGAAGCAGGAATGGAGGGGCGGCCGCGGTGATGTAGGTCTCTGGATTGGCCGCCCTGACCCGGTCTGGGATCTCGGTGATCCTCTGGCCGAGCAGCAGCGATTCGGGTGAGTTGGCCCCGCTGTGCTCCATGCCCGGCGGTGGGGACAGCCCCAGAGCCGCCAACTGCTCGTCCATCTTGAGGAAATCGGTCGGGCCAAACCAATCCACGACGGCCTGTACGTTACTGGGGAAGTCGGGGTTTCCCAGGCTCAGATCTTCCAGTTCCGGAACGCCAGCGGAGGTGCCCAATATGGAGGCCAGGTAGCCTCCAGCCGAGCTGCCCCAAGCTGCGATCTTGCCCGGGTCAAAGTGATAACGCCGGGCATTGGCCCGGATCCAGCGGACCGCAGCCTTGGCGTCGTGCACCAACGCCGGAAACGTGGCTTCTCGACTCAGCCGGTAGTTGATGGCTACCACGGCGTAGCCCCGTTTCAGCCCCTCCAGCATGGGCAGGACCTGGAGATCGCCCTTGTCGCAGCCCATGAAAGCGCCGCCGTGGATCGAGATGATGACCGGGAAAGGGCCATCGCCCTCATCAGGCAGATAGATATCGAGCTTTTGCGCCGGGGACAGATGGGCGTAAGGG
>DAOTYI010000038.1:0-5602 GCA_034434895.1 Anaerolineae bacterium | reverse complement strand
TGTCCACCAGGGCCAGGGCCTGGTTGTAGCTGTCCTCCGACTGGTCGTTGCCGTAGACGATGTCCAGCAGCTCCAGGTTGGCATATTCCGGCTGCTTGAGGACCTCTTTGAGGGCAGCGATCCAGGCGTTCTGGTTGGCGGCGTCTGGGGAGGCGGAGAGGACGGCGAACTTGCCGCCGTTCGGTCCCAGGATGTTGCGGGCCATGTCGGCCATGACCTTGCCGGTTTCGTTAAAGTCCACCTGGGCGACAAAGAGCTGTTCCCCTTCGGCGGAGGGGATAGGGGAGTCCCAGGTGACAAAGGTCACGCCGGCCTCGCGGGCGGCCTTGGCGGCGGGCACGATCTGGTCGCCGGCGTTGTTGGAGAGCATGATGGCGTTGACCCCCTGGGTGGTGGCGTTGGTGACGATTTCGATCTGGCCGGCGACGCTGTTTTCGGGGGTGGGGCCCAGGAATTGCAGCTTTTCCGGGTTCTGGAGTTCGGCGGCTGCTTCCTCGGCGCCCTGGCGGGCCTGGTCAAAGACCAGGATGCCCAGGAACTTGGGCAACAGCACCATCTTGACCGCCTTGCCGGGTTCAAAGGTCACGGGACCGGCCGGTTTGGCTGCCTCAGTTGGTTTGGCCGCCTCGGTCGGTTTGGCTGCCTCAGTTGGTTTGGCCTCGGTTGGCTTGGGCGCCGCCGTTGGCGCGGGTGTTGGGCCACAGGCGGTCACCACCAGAGCCAGGATCAGCAGGGCCGCCACAGCAGTTTGCCATTTTTTCATCGTATCTTCCTCCTTGATCTGTTTCAAAAAAAATCTTCTGACTTCAGACGTTGCTTATCCAGGGCCTGGGTCTATAGCGATCACCTCCTTTCTTTTTCCTGGGGGGCCAGGCCATTTTCTCAAGCCTCGATTTCCACAGTTTCCACGGCGCGCTGCAGGCGACGTTGTCGTCCCAGACTTTCGCGCACCTTCCCGGCCAGGTTGGGGACCAGGACCGACAGGATGAGCAGGATGCCGATCACGCCGGCTCGCAGGTGGCCCGACAGGCCGGCCAATCCCATCCCGTTGTGCAGATTGAGGATGATCAGGATAGACAGCAGGACTCCCCAGATCGATCCCTTGCCCCCGAAGATGCTCACTCCACCCAGCAGCACCATGGTGATAATTTCCAGTTCAAAGCCTTCAGCCGTGCTGCCCCGCATGGCCCCCAGCCGGGAGGCATACAACATCCCGGCCAGGGCGGCGATGGTGCCAGAGGTGACAAAGAGGGCCATTTTGACCCGGTGCACCTGGACGCCGGAGTAACGGGCCACCTCTTTGCTGTTGCCGATCACATACACATAGCGCCCAAAGCCGGAGTATTGCAGGATGATCACGGCGATGATGGCCAGGGCGAAAAAGATGAGCATGGCCAGCGTGAACGGTCCGATGAGTGGCTGTTGCCCCAGCCGGTTGAGCCAGTCGGGGAAAGCGGTGATGGACCGGTCTCGGACCAGGACATAGACCAGCCCCCGATAGCCGATCAACCCGGCCAGGGTCACGACCAGCGACGGCAGGCCGACATAGGCGATCCAGAAGCCGTTGAACAGGCCACAGATGACTCCTGCGGCCAGGCCACTGAGCAGGGCCAGAGGGGCCGGGGCTCCATGTTCAAACAGGATGGCCATCGTGCCGGCTGCCAGGCCCATAACCGAGGCGACCGACAGATCGATTTCGCCGTTGATGATAACAAAGGCCATGATCAGGGCCACGATAATCTTTTCGATGTACAGCTCGAACAGGTTGACCTGGTTCTCAAAGGTGAGATAGGCGGGTGTCAACCGGCTGTTGACAAAGATGATGGCCAGCAAAAGGATCAGCAGGAGGCCTTCCCAGGACTTGAGCCGTTCCCAGAGGGCCGTCAGGAATCTTTGAAACATGGCTACTTGCCTCCTGTTGCCGGGTGAGGAGCTTCTTGGGTTGGTTGTTCCATTCCGCTGCCCTCGGGGCCGGACGACTCGACTCGCAGTTCGCCCCGGGCCCAGAATTCACGCAGGCGTTTCATGATCACCAGGTCGGTCGCCACGGCCAGCAGGATGAGCATCCCCAGCAGGGCATCGCGCCAGAACTCGCTGATCGCCGGGATGCGGCGCAGGCTCTGTTCCAGCAGGCCGATCAGGGCCGCGCCCAGGAAAGCGCCGATGGCCGTGCCGGAGCCGCCAGAGGTGCTCACCCCGCCGACCACAACCGCGGCGATGGCCTGCATCTCGGAACCTTGCGCCGCCACGACGGTGATGGTGCCAAAACGCCCCAGGAACATAAAGCCGGCCAGCCCCGACAGAGCGCCGCTCAGCACAAAGGCCAGGAAGACGATGCGCTGCGCCGGAAAGCCGGCCACCCGGGCCGCGTCGGGGTTGGAGCCGATGGCGTACAGCCGGCGGCCGTAGGGCAGATAGGTCAGGACAAGCTGGAACAGCACCACAACCGCCAGGGCGATGGCCACAATCAGGCGCAGGTCCACCTGGCCAATGCTGAACAGGGTGGTGCTGGACAGGTCCTGCATCCATTTCGGCATATCGCTGGTTAAGATCGTCTTGGCGCCCGAATATTCAACCAGCATGGTGCGGTACAGGGCCAGCGTGCCCAGGGTGACGATGACGGCCGGGATGCGGCCATAGGCGACCAGCAGGCCGTTCACGCTGCCCATCAGGGCCCCTATCCCGATCGCCAGGAGCACCACCGCCAGGGGAGGGATATTGGCATTCCGGGTCAGTTGCATCCCCACAAAGTAGGCGGTAAAACCGGTGATGGAGCCTACCGACAGGTCATAGTTGCGCGTCAGAAAGACGAGCGTTTCCCCCACCGCCATTACGGCGATGATGGCGATGCTGGAGGAGATGCGGTTGAACGTGCGGCCGGTGTAATAATCCTGGATCACCATCCCAAAAGACAGGATGAGCACGATCAACAGCAGGATCAACACCCATTCGCGGATCTGTTCAGGTCGAAAGCGGCGTCTGATCCAGTTCATGGCCTGGCCTCCCCTCTGTCGTTCCAGGTGTGGGTCGAGTTATAGTGTCCCATGGCTGCGGTCATAATCGTTTCCTGCGTCGCTTCTGCCCGGTTGAACAGGCCCATCTGTTTGCCCTCGCGCATCACCAGAATCCGGTCGCTCATGGCCAGCACTTCAGGCAGGTCAGAGGAGATGAGGAGGATGCCCAGCCCCTGCGCGGCCAGGTCGTTGATCATGTGGTGCACCTCAGCCTTGGTCCGCACGTCAATGCCCCGTGTCGGTTCATCCAGGATGAGGAGCCGGGGGTTGGCGTTGAGCCATTTGCTCAGGACCACTTTTTGCTGGTTGCCGCCGGAGAGCTTTTCGAGCTCCACCCTGACCGACGGAGCCCGGATGTCGAGCCTGTGGCGATATTCTTCGGCATCGGCCTGCTCCCGGCCCTGTCTGATCAGGCCCAGGCGGGACAGATAGCGGGGCAGGGTGGGCAGCGAGATGTTGGCTGCAATCGTCATGGGCATGATCAGGCCCAGGTTGCGGCGGTCTTCGGTCACGTAGGCGATGCCCAATTGCAGGGCCTGCTCAGGGGAGCGGATCTGCCGGCTTTTGCCTTCCAGGATGATCTCCCCCGTATCGGCCGGTTCGATCCCGAACAGGGCCAGGGCCACATCGGTGCGGCGGGCGCCGATCAGCCCGGCAAAGCCCAACACCTCGCCGCGATAGATGTCAAAGCTGATCCCCTGGAAGACATTCTCCTTGCCCAGGTTGCGCACCGACATCAGCAGTTCGCCCCGCTGGGCCGTGCTTTTGGCGAAAAACTCCTCCACCTGGCGGCCGACCATGTCGCGGATGACCTGTTCAGGGGTGACCTGAGAGCGAGGGGTGGAGGAGATCCATTTGCCGTCGCGCAGCACCGTCACACGGTCGGCGATCTCCAGCACCTCTTCCAGCCGATGGCCGATGAACAGGATGGCCACCCCCTGGTTGCGCAGCGACCGGACCAGGCGGAACAACTGGGTCACTTCGTGGGCCGAGAGGGAGGAGGTCGGCTCGTCCATGATCAGCACCCGCACATCCAGGGAGATGGCCCTGGCGATCTCCACCGCCTGCTGGGCCGCCAGGGTGAGGCTGCGGGCCGGCATCCGGGCGTCGAGCCTGACATCCAGCTTGGCCAGGATCGCCTCGGCATCCCGGTACATCTTGCCCCAGCGCACGACCGGGCCGCGCGACCGATGGCTGATAAAGATGTTCTCCGCCACATTCAGGTCGGGAAAGATCATCGGTTCCTGATAGATGGCCGCGATGCCGTAGGCCTGGGCCTCCTGGGAGTTGTGGATGGTGATCGGTTTTCCATCCAGCAGGATCTCCCCCTGATCGGGCCGATGGACGCCGGTCATGATCTTGATCAGGGTGGATTTTCCGGCCCCATTTTCGCCCACCAGGGCGTGGATCTCGCCCGGATAAAGGGCCAGGGACACGTCATCGAGGGCCTGGGTCATGTCGAAACGTTTGGAGATATGCCTTGTCTCCAGGATCGGGGTTTTCATCTAGCTTTTCGTCTCCTCTGGGCAGGGGATGAATGTTGAGCGGTCGCTCTCGCCGCAGATGGTGAAGGCCGTGCCGGTGCGGCGCAGCGACTCGATGAACTGCGGGCTTACCTCGTCGTCGGTAAAGATATGGCTGATCTGGTCCAGGCTGGCAAAGGGGGTCAGGTCCACCCGGCCAAACTTGCTGGAGTCAATGAGGGCCACCACCCGTTCGGCGCTGCGGACCATCTTCCTCTTGAGCTGCACCTCCTGGATGTCCACCTCGGTCAGGCCGGCCTCGACCGAAAAGCCGGAGCAGGAGACAAAGGCGGTTTTGAAATGCAGCTCGTCAAGGATCTTTTCGCCCAGGTGTCCGACCACGGAAGTGCCATCGGGGCGCACCACACCGCCGACGAGGATCACCGAGTGGGAACGGTTCTGGGCCAGGGCCAGGGCCGCTTCCAGGCCGTTGGTGACAATGGTCAGGTTGTGGCGGTTTTGTAGATAGGGGACCAGGGCAAAGACGCTGCTGCTGGCGTCCAGAAGGATCGAGTCGCCATCTTCGACCAGCCTGGCGGCGCAACGGGCGATCCGTTGTTTGGCCTCGGCACGGGTGCGAGCGTGCTCGGCGAACAAGGGGCTGATGAAACGATATTCATTGCGGGGCACAGCCCCTCCACGCACACGGGTCAGCCGGCCTTCGCCATTGAGGGCATTCAGGTCGTTGCGGATGGTGCCTGCCGAGACACCAAGCCGCCTGGCCAGCTCGGTGACCTTGACCCCTGGCTGCTCCCGCAGGAGGTCGAGAATCCGTTGCCGCCGCTCGAATGGGATCATCTTCCCGCCTTCCAGTCTTGAGGACAGATTGTCGTAATCTGTCAATTCGCTGGCGATGTTTGACGGAAATAGTATACCACATTTTCCCAACTTTGTCAAGATGTTTTTTCAATTTGTCGTAATTTACCCTGCCATTGTTGAAAGTTGACGATTAGGGGATGGTTCAAAATTGGTTGACACTTTTGTGACCGAAGGCCTTCATCGTCCCTCACCCCCCTTTGTCCCCCCTCTCCCTCTGGCCTTGCGGCCAGGGGCGAGGGGGGATCC
>DAOTYI010000037.1:0-9284 GCA_034434895.1 Anaerolineae bacterium | reverse complement strand
CTTTTTGGGGGCGTTGGTGGGGGGCCTGATCATCGGCCTTACCGAAGCTGTGGGAGCTGCCGTTTTACCAGGCTCTCTCTCGCGGGTCCTGACCTTCGCCATCTTTGTCCTGATGCTGCTCTTCAGGCCGGAGGGGATTTTTGGAAGGAGGCAGGCATGAAGCAACAACTCCTCAAAGGGAGGTCATGGTCTGCCCGCCTGGCGCTGTTTGTGATTCTGGCCCTGCTGCCTCTTTTCCTCCGGGGAAGCCTGAAGGGCGAGTACTATCTGCACCTCCTCATCCTCATCCTGTTCTACGCTTATCTGTCTACGGCCTGGAATATTCTGGGCGGCTATGCCGGTCAGCATTCTCTGGGCCATGGCCTGTTTCTGGGCACAGGTGCTTACGTATCCACGATGCTGTTCCTGAAGCTGGGGCTTACCCCTTGGGTGGGAATGTGGATCGGAGGGGCAGCCGCAGCCCTGCTGGGTTGGTTCGTCGGCTATGTCTCTTTCCGTTACGGACTTAAGGGGCCCTACTTTGCCCTGGCCACCATCGCCCTGGCTGAAGCAGCCGGTTACCTGACGACCAATATCCGCTGGTTGGGCGGCTCGTTGGGGCTGGAAGTAACCTGGATGGGGCACCAACCCCTGCTGATGCAATTTCAGAGCAAGACAGGCTACTATTACATTATTCTGGTGATGGCCACGCTGTCCATCCTGTATACCGTCTGGTTGAACCGGCGTCGTTTTGGCTATTATCTGGTGGCCGTGCGGGAAAATGAAGGAGCCGCCGATGCCCTGGGGGTGGACCCCCTGAAGGTCAAAATTCAGGCTACGGTCGTCAGTGCTTTCATGACTGCGTTAGGGGGAACCTTCTTTGCCCAGTATTTTACTTATATCCATCCCAAGATGGTCTTTGGCGAAGGACCCTCGGTACAGATCCTGCTCTTTTCCATTATCGGTGGGTTGGGGACGGTATGGGGGCCCACTGTGGGAGCGGTGGTGTTGGTCCCCATCGCCGAATGGACCCGCGCCCATTTCGGGGGGACCTTTGCCGGCGCCCACCTTTTGCTCTATGGTGGGATTCTGGTCGTCGTGATGCTTTTCATGCCTTATGGCATTGTTGGGCTGGCCCAGAGTCTATGGAAAAAGTTACAGACCCGTTTCGCCGATAAAACAGGGGGTGAAGGATGAGCCTTCTCAGCGTGCGCCGTCTGACCAGGCATTTCGATGGCCTGGCGGCCGTCCATGATCTCAGCTTCGAGGTGGAGGAGAGGGAGATCGTCGGCCTCATCGGCCCTAATGGCGCGGGCAAGACGACGACATTCAACCTGATCACCGGCTTTATCACCCCCACAGCCGGGGAAGTGATCTTTGATGGCCATCCGTTGAAGAACCTCAAGCCCCATCAGATCTGCAAGCTGGGCCTGGCTCGCACCTTCCAGATCACCCAGTCTTTTCCCAACATCACCACCCTGGAGAATGTGCTCATCGGCGCCTATGTCCGTTATCCTTCAACGGCGGCTGCGGAGCGGAAAGCACGCCAGGTCATGGAGCAGATAGGGCTGGCCCACAAAGCCAACGAGCTGACCCGGAACCTGACCCTCATCGAACTCAAGCGGCTGGAGATCGGCAAAGCGCTGGCCACGGAGCCCAAAATGCTACTCCTGGACGAAGTAGCCGCCGGTTTGAATCTGGTGGAGATCGATCAGGTCCTGAGGTTGGTCCTGGAGCTGAACAGCCAGGGGGTTACTTTCCTGGTCGTCGAGCATGTGATGGAGGTGATCATGAACCTGTCGCACCGGATCATCGTGCTCGACTTTGGCCAGAAAATCGCTGAAGGGACACCGGACCAGATCAGCCGTGACCCTCGCGTGTTGGAAGCGTACCTGGGGGAGGAGGAAACCGGTGCTTGAAATCGAGCACATTAACGTCCAGTATGGAGCTTTTAAAGCGCTTGACGATGTCTCCCTCACCGTCGAGGACGGGTTGATCGTCAGCATCGTGGGCGCCAATGGGGCGGGCAAGACGACCCTGCTGAATACCATCTCCGGGCTGCTTCGACCGACTGCCGGCCGGATCGTCTCCGACGGTGTTGAGTTGACCGCATTGCCCGGCCACAAGATCGTGCAAGAAGGGATCGTCCAGATCCCTGAAGGGCGGAAGCTGTTCCCAGATATGACGGTCTATGATAACCTGATCAGCGGAGCCATGCATCCGCGGGCCAAAGCCGGCCGGCAGGAAACCCTGGAGGAGGTCTTTTCTCTCTTTCCGGTGTTGCGGGAGCGGCGGAATCAACTGGCCAAGACCCTTTCCGGAGGTGAGCAGCAGATGCTGGCCATTGGCAGAGGCCTGATGTCCAGGCCTAAGCTGCTGATGCTGGATGAACCCTCCCTGGGCCTGGCCCCGCTCCTGGTCCGTCACATCTTTGAGATTGTGCAAACGTTAAAGGCTCGTGGCCTGACGATCCTGCTGGTTGAGCAGAATGTGCGCCAATCGCTGGCTATCGCCGATTATGCCTATGTCCTGGAAACCGGTCGGGTGGTGCTCTCCGGTTCCGGCCAGGAGGTTTTGAAAGACGAACACACGAAACAGGCTTATCTGGGACGCCATACCACCCATGGCGACAAACCAGGGAGGAAAGAATGATGACAGAGGCCCGATTGACTTCCACAGCATTGATCGAACGTGACCACGCCATAGTGGCAGCGGCTATCTACCGTTACACCGACATTGCCTTCCAGCGGGGTGAAGGGGTGTACCTCTATGATTTTGAAGGCCGGAGATACCTGGACCTGGTGGCCGGCATTGCCACCATGAATGTAGGACACTGCCATCCGGCTGTGGTGGAGGCCATCTGTGACCAGGCCCACATCCTCATCCACGGCGCTTCCCACGCCGGGTACATGGAGCCCTATGTGGATATGCTGGAAGCATTGAGAGCCATTGCTCCGGGTGAGCTCAAGAACGGCAGGGGCATCCTGGTGAACAGCGGATCGGAGGCGGTGGAGACAGCCATCAAACTGGCCCGCTATGCCACCAACCGCCCGATGATTCTCGCCTTTATGGAGAGCTTTCACGGGCGGCCTATGGGAGCCCTGGCCCTTACGGCCAGCCATGAACTTTACCGCCGCCGTCTGACCGGCCTGTTCACAGGGGTCTATCACACCCCCTACCCCTATTGCTACCGCTGCCCCTTAAAGCATGAATCGCCGGAGAGGTGTGGGCTGGCCTGCCTCAACCTGGTGGAAAGAGCACTTCAGACGGTGGTCCCGCCTGAGGACCTGGCCGGCATCATCGTCGAGCCCATTGCCGGCGAGGGTGGCTACATCGTCCCCCCGGATGGCTTCCTGCAAGGACTGCGGGCCATCTGCGACCGTTACGGCGTGCTGCTCATTGCCGATGAGGTGCAAACAGGGTTGGGACGCACGGGCAAGATGTTCGCTATGGAGCATTGGGATGTGGTGCCCGACATCGTCTGCCTGGCCAAGGCTCTGGGCGGCGGTTTACCTCTGGGGGCAATGTGGGCCAGGTCAGACCTGGTGGATGTCTGGCCTCCGGCCGCCCAAGGTACTACATTTGGTGGCAACCCCATTGCCTGCCGGGCCGGCCTGACCACATTGCGCATCGTTCAGGAAGAGAAGCTGATGGCCCATGCTGTGCATGTGGGCGATTATATCCAGAGCCGATTCCGGGAAGCCCAGAAGGAACTGCCCATCATCGGCGACGTGCGGGGCAAGGGGTTGATGGTAGGGGTAGAGCTGGTCAATGCCGATGGCAGCCCGGCCAGCGGGATTATCAAAACTGTGATCAAAGAGATCGGAGCCGAAGGGGTCGCCATCACCAAATGTGGCGCAAGTGCCTTGCGCATCGCCCCGCCGCTCATCATCACTCAGAAGCAGGCCGAGGAGGGGGTGGACATCCTCCTCAATGTGTTGCGCCGCTATCAATGGTAGGGGGCACCCATGAAAGCCGTTGTCAAAGACAGGCCTGGTCCAGGTTTTGTGCTGAGTGAGGTCCCCAAACCCCGGGCCGAGAGCGGAACCGTCGTCGTCCAGGTCAAAGCTGTCGGCATTTGTGGCACCGACATCCCCATCTTCGAGGGGGTTCGCCCTGTGCCTTATCCCCTCATCCCCGGTCACGAGTTCGCCGGCATCATCAGTGAGGTAGGGGCGGGGGTAGAGGGATGGCAGGTTGGTGAACGGGTGGCCGTGGGCCTGGTTATCGGCTGTGGCCGGTGTCCGTACTGTCGCCGGGGCGAAGAATCCCTCTGCGATGACATCCGGGAGATCGGCATCCATGTCAACGGCGCTTACGCCGAGTATGTGCAGGTCCCCTGGAGCTGTCTGCACCATCTGCCCGATGATCTTTCCTTCATCCACGGAGCGACGGTGGACGCCCTGGCCTCCTCGTATCGGGGCCTGCGTCGGGCCGCCATCGGGCCGGAGGATCGGGTGGTGATCTTTGGGCCGGGCGCTATCGGTTTGTATGCTCTCCAGGCGATCCGGGCACGGGGCGCAAAACAGGTGATCGTGGTGGGGCGCGGCAGTCAACGGCTGGCAGTGGCCACGGCGTTGGGCGCCGACGCGGTTATCAACACCCACCAGGAGGACCCGGTCGAAGCGGTGGCCCACCTGACTGCCGGCCAGATGGCCACGGTGGTGGTAGAAGCCACCGGCAACCCTGAAGTGTTGTCGGCGGTGGTGGGTACGGCGGCCAAAGGAGCTCATGTGGTGTTGTTGGGCATCTTCCATCACCAGACCCGCTTTGACCCCGGCCCTCTGGTGCGTCGTGAGCTGCGGCTGGAAGGAAGCTTTTGCTACAACTGGACTGACTATGAAGCCAGTTTACAGTTGATACAGCGGGGGTTGGTGCGCCCCGATGCCGTCGTCACCCATGTCCTGCCGCTGATGGAGATGGGGCATGCCCTGGAGTTGCTGAAGCAGCGTCAGGCGATCAAAATCATCCTGGAGCCGTAAGGGCCTGCCCGAACCCGGCATGGTCCAACAGATAGGGGAGCTGTCCCCCCATTGAGGTTGCATGGAAGAGTTTATCTTCGGCACCCTGGCCACCGACGAGCTGAAGCTGGTCCACCACCGCGCCACCCGGCGCGGGTTGCAACACAGGCAGCAACTGACACCCCGTGACCCCCTGCCCGGCCAGCCGGTCACCCTCACCGTGCAGGTGGGCCCCGACCTGGAGGCCGACCAGGTGGCCTGCTACTACACCCTGGACGGCAGCGAGCCGGCCGGCAGCCGGGGAACGGCGCTCCACGGCCAGGTCCTGCTCCTGGAACGAGCCGAGGTGGCGTGGGACACATTGGTCTGGGGCTATGGAGAATGCTGGCAGGGCACATTGCCGGCTCAACCGGAAGGCACGGTGGTGCGCTACCGGATCGGGGCCTGGAGCAGCAGCAGCCCGGAAACCTTTGCCGACTGGCCCGAGGTCCAGGCCGCCGCCGAGCAGGCGGCCAGCGCCTTTTTCCAGGGCAAGCCGCTGCCCCCCCTGCCCTCCCTCCCGCAGGCGGGGGGGCAGGGCCACGCCTTCGCTTACAGCGTGGACCGGCTGGGACCGCCCGCCTGGGCGCGGGAAGCGGTCATTTATCATATCTTTGTGGACCGCTTCTACCCCGGTGGTGGCCGCGACTGGCTTCAGACTGAGGACCTGCGTGGCTTTTGCGGCGGCACGCTGTGGGGCGTGGCCGAAAAGCTGGACTATATTGCCGGGTTGGGCGCAAGCTGCATCTGGCTCAGCCCCATCTTCCCCAGCCCCAGCCACCACGGCTACGACGCGACCGACCTGTACCACGTCGAGCCGAGGCTGGGCGGCGACGAGGCCCTCCGCGCCGTCGTGCGCGGGGCGCACCGCCAGGGCATCCGCGTGCTGCTCGATTTCGTCTGCAACCACGTCAGCGACCGGCATCCCATTTTCCAGGAGGCGCGCGCGAACCGGGCCAGCCCCTACCGTGACTGGTTTACCTTCGACGATTCAGAGATCGGCTACCGCACCTTCTTTGGCGTGCCGACCATGCCCCAGATCAATGTGGCCAACCCGGACGCCCGCCGCTGGCTGATCGAGGCGGCCCGTTACTGGCTGCGCGAGTTCGACGTGGACGGCTATCGCCTGGACTATGCCAACGGCCCCGGCCCCGACTTCTGGACCGACTTTTGGACGGCGTGCAAGGCCGAAAAGCCCGATTGCTTCTGCTTTGGCGAGATCGTGGATGCGCCCGACCGGCAGCGGAGTTATGTCGGCCGGCTGGATGGCTGCCTGGACTTTCATCTGGGAGATGCCCTGCGGCGCACCTTTGCCCTGGGCCGCCAGACCGAAGCTGAGCTGGAGCGGTTCCTGGCCCGCCACCGCGCCTTTTTCCCGGACAACTTTTTGCTGCTCACCTTCCTGGACAATCACGACATGGACCGCTTTTTGTGGCTGGCCCAGGGGAACAAAGAGGCGCTGCGCCGCGCCGCCGCCGTGCAGATGCGCCTGCCCGGCCCGCCGATCATCTACTACGGCACCGAGGTGGGCCTGAGCCAGACCGGCAGCACCCGAGACGGCCTGGGGTTGCACGTCAGCCGGACGCCGATGCTGTGGGGGGAGGAACAGGACCGCGACCTGCTGGAGTATTACAAGAAGTTGATCCACGA
The DNA here is from genome assembly GCA_034434895.1 of Anaerolineae bacterium. Classification (GTDB taxonomy): domain Bacteria; phylum Chloroflexota; class Anaerolineae; order JAAYZQ01; family JAAYZQ01; genus DAOTXL01. The sequence goes on along the minus strand of DAOTYI010000037.1, from coordinate 2,655 downwards.
GCGCAGAGGAGGCTGAGATGACGGTCCCCGGCACGTTGGACCGCTACCCCGATTTCCCCTCCCGCTTCGTCGAGCCGCGCCCGGTGGATGTCTGGCTGCCGCCCGGCTACGACCCGGCGGGCGAGGCCCGCTACCCCGTCATCTATATGCACGACGGCCAAAACCTGTTCGAGCCGACGCACTCGTTGTCGGGTGCAGACTGGGGCATCGCCGAAGCCCTGGTCCGCCTGATCCGCGAAGGACAGACGCCGGGGGCCATCGTCGTCGGCATCTGGTGCGTGGAGCAGCGCGTGCGCGAGTATATGCCCTACAAGGCGCTGGTCTCGCCCCAGGCGGTGCAGCGCTTTGTCCAGGCGCACGGCGGCGAACCCTGGTCGGACGACTATCTGCGCTTCCTGGTCGGCGAGGTCAAGCCCTTTATTGACGCGCACTACTGCACCCTGCCAGAGCAGGCGCACACCTTTGTCATGGGGTCAAGCATGGGCGGCCTGATCTCGCTCTATGCCCTGTGTGAGTACCCCGGCCTGTTTGCCGGCGCCGGCTGTCTGTCCACCCACTGGCCGGCAGGCGACGGCCTCGTGCTCGACTATCTGCGCCGCGCCCTGCCGCCGCCAGGCCGTCACCGCTTCTACTTTGATTACGGCACCGAGACTCTGGACGCCGGGTACGAGCCCTACCAGCTCCAGGCCGACCAGGTGATGCGGGCCGCCGGGTATCGGCCAGGCCAGGACTGGATCACGCGCAAATTCCCCGGCGCCGAGCACTCGGAGCGAGCCTGGCGCCAGCGGGTCCACCTCCCCCTCCTGTTTCTGCTGGAGGGGCGGATCCCGTGAGCCGCCAGCGACGCTGGGGCGTCCTGGTCTGCATTGCTCTGCTGGCGGTTCTGCTGCGCGGCTGGGCCGTGATGCGATTGCCCACCGATTATGACGAGCCGACCTATCTGGAGGCTGCTTTCGACTATGCCCGGGCGTTGCAGGCCGGCGACTGGGACGGCGTCATTGACTATGAAGGCAACCGCGAACACCCCGCCCTGGTCAAAATCCTCTATGGCCTGGTCATCCTGGCTCTGGGCGGCGATCCGGAGAGGCTGGTCGCGGAGCTGGCCGGCCGGGCGCTATCGGCTGTCTGGGGCACATGGGCCGTATTGGTCCTGGCCCTGCTCGACCCGCTGGCCGGCGGGCTGCTGGCAGTCCACACCCTGGCCGTCAAGTACACCAGCCAGGTCTACCTGGAGGCGCTGCCCCACCTGGCCTCGATCGGCGCCGTCCTGGCCTTCAGCCGTGTCAGGTCGGGCGGTGTGGGGTTCTGGTTCTGGCTGTCGGCCCTGGCCCTGGGCGTGACGGCCGCCAGCAAGTTCACCTACCTGCCGATCCTGTTCCCCATCCTCTACCTGGCGCTGGGGGAGAAGCGCCTGCGCTGGCATGACCTGCTGGTCTATGGCCTGGCGGCGTTGGCCGTCTTCGGGCTGCTCAATCCGATGTTGTGGCACGATCCGATCCACCGCCTGGCCGACTCGCTCTTTTTCCACGTGCGCTACTCCCAAGGCCCGCGCGTCCAGGTGGCCGCTTATCCCTGGTATCAGCCGCTCACCTGGATCTCCCGCTCGCCGCCTTCCGAGTGGCATCCCGACATCTTTTTCTATCCCGGCCTGGATGGGCTGATCTGCCTGCTGGCCCTGCCGGGCCTCTACTGGGAGTGGCGCGAGCGGCGCTGGGTGGTTGTCTGGATCGTGACCAGCATCCTGACCCTGCTGCTGTGGCCCACCAAATGGCCGCAGTACACGCTCGTCGTCACGCCCGCCCTGTGCCTGGCCGCTTCCTCCACCGCGCGGCATCTCTACCGGGCCTTGCGGGAGCAGGATGACTACCGGGAGTGGGCGCGGCAGATGATCCCCGCACCGCCGCCGGCCTTCTGGATCGCCCTCGGCGCGCTGGGCCTGCTCATCGTCGGCCTCTATACCGCCACCACCCTGGAGCTGACCCTGGGACGGCTCGGCTGGTCGGCGCTGACCCCCGGCAACTCGCTGCTGCCCGGCCAGACCGTCTACGCCATCGCTGCCGGGCCGGAGGGGCAGATGGTGTTGGGCACCGACCACGGGGCGGCGCTCTGGTCCCCGCCGCAGACCACCGACCTGCCCGACCGCTGGCAGGTCTATACCGTCGAGAACTCGGGCCTGCCCGGCAACCGGGTGCTGGCCGTGGCCTGCGACAGGTCAGCCTGCTGGTTCGGCACCGACGCCGGGCTGGCCCGCTACGACGGCACCGCCTGGCAGACGTTCAGCGCCGCCGAGATGGGCCTCGACCCGGCGCCGGTTCATGCCCTGGTGGTGGGCAGCGATGGCCGCCTGTGGGCCGGCACCGACGGCGGCGCGGCGGTCTGGGATGGACAGGGCTGGACCCCCTTCACAGCGGCCACCTCCGGCCTGGGGGATGATCGGGTGCTCTCGCTGGCCGTCCAGCCTCGACCGGAGGGGGACCGGGTGTGGTTCGGCACCCGCGCCGGCCTGAGCTGTCTTGATACCGCCACGGGCGCCTGGTTGAGCTTCCCCCACGACTTTGATCCGACATGGGGCGGGGTGATCGCCCTGCTGGTGGACTCGCAGGGCCGGCTGTGGGCCGGGACCCTTGGCGGCGGGCTGGGCCGGTGGGACGGCGC
>DAOTYI010000036.1:0-30985 GCA_034434895.1 Anaerolineae bacterium | reverse complement strand
GCCCCTGGCCCTCAACTCGCGCCCCCTGTTGTTCCGACTCCTCTCCTTCCTTCGCGGTTCCTGGGGGTGGGTAGCCCTCTCCCTGCTGCTGGGGGCACTGGCCATTGGCGCCAACGTCTCGCTGATGGGGGTATCGGCCTGGCTTCTGTCCGCTGCGGCCCTGCATCCCTCCGTGGCCGAGCTGCAGGTCGCCATCGTGGGTGTGCGTTTCTTCGGCATCAGCCGCGGTCTCGTGCGCTATGCCGAGCGACTGGTTTCGCACCAGGTCACGTTCCGCCTGCTGGCCCGCCTGCGCGTCTGGTTCTATCGGCGGCTGGAACCGCTTGCGCCCGCCCGCCTGTTGGAACATCGGGCCGGGGATCTGCTGGCGCGCATCATCGCCGATGTGGAGACCCTGGAGAATTTCTACGTGCGCGTCCTGGCCCCGCCGCTGGTGGCCCTGCTGACCGGGATCGGGGTTTCCCTCTTTCTCGCCTCTTTCTACCCGTCGCTGGCCGTCCTGGCGATGACCTTTTTCCTCAGCCTTGGCCTGCTCCTGCCATTCCTCGTCCGCATCCTCAGCCGCAAGCCTGGCCAGGCGCTTGTCTCGGCCCGTGCCGGGTTGCACACGCTGCTGGTGGATGGCATCCAGGGGCTGGCCGATATCGTGGCCTTTGGTCGAGCGGATGACTATGCCGCCCGCCTGGCCGCCACGGGCCACGCCTTCGATCAGGCCCAACGCCGCCTGGCATTTCTGAGCGGCCTCCACGCTGCCCTGGCCACCCTGCTGCCTAACCTGGCTGCCTGGGGCGTGCTGGCGATCTCCATCCCCCTCGTGGCCGATGGCCGCCTGGCGGGGGTGATGCTCGGCACTCTGACGCTGCTGACGTTGACCTCCTTTGAGGCGATCACGCCTCTGCCCCAGGCGGCACAGATGTGGGAGAGTGTGCGACAGGCGGCGCGGCGGCTGTTTGAGGTGGTGGACGCCAGGCCTGTGGTCCAGGATAGTCCTGATGCCCGGCCAGCCCCCCGGGTGGCGGGCATTGAATTTGATAACCTGTCCTTCTCGTACCCTGGTCAAAATGTCCCGGCCTTGCAGAACCTGTCCTTCAGGCTGGATCCAGGCCGGTCCATTGCCGTTGTCGGACCGAGCGGTGCCGGCAAGTCCACCCTCGCTTACCTGTTGCTCCGATTCTGGGAGTATGGTTCAGGGGACATCCGTCTGGGGGGAGAGTCTCTGCGCCGGTTGAGGCAGGAGGAGGTTCGGGAACGTTGCGCGGTGGTCTTGCAGCATTCATATCTCTTTAACGCTACCATCCGAGACAATCTACGGCTGGCGCGTCCCACGGCCGGCCCAGATGAGATCGAATGGGCAGCCCGGCAGGCGCAGATCCACGAGTTTGTCTCCAGCCTGCCAGACGGCTACGACACATTCATCGGCGAGGGGGGGCAGCGGCTTTCGGGTGGCGAACGCCAGCGGCTGGCCATTGCCCGTGCCCTGCTGAAAGAGGCGCCGATTTTGATCCTGGATGAGCCGACCGCCAATCTGGATCCGCTGACCGAGCGGCAGGTGTTGGCAGCCCTGTTGGACGTGATGAAAGGCCGGACGACGCTGCTCATCACCCACCGCCTGGTCGGGCTGGAACATGTAGATGAGATCCTGGTGCTGGAGGGAGGGCGGATCGTAGAGCGCGGCACACTGGCCGAACTGCGGGCGCGGGACGGGCTGTTCCGCCGACTTGAGGAGCTGCAAAACCGGATGCTGAAGACAGGTCCGTAAATCAAGGACAAGGCCCAGGCTGCCCAGTTTTGATCTCCAGCCAGGTTGTGGTATACTTGAATGGAGATTTGTGCTCCTCGGTGGTCTGTGACCACCGGGAAACGCGGGTCATCCAAGGGGACAAAATGAAAAAGCTTTCCTATCTGTTGCTCACCCTGACCCTGCTGATGACGTCAGGCGGGGAGATGGTCGCTGCGGCCTTTATCCCTGCCTCCCCTCCAGCAGCGGCCCCGCAGGCCATCATCATTGACCCCACCTGCACAGACCTGGACCGGGTTCCGGCCTATTGGATCCAACAGGCCAAAGCCCAACTCCGGCTGTTCTACGGCCATACCTCTCACGGCAGCCAGCCGGTCAGCGGCATGGGGGTGCTGATGGACAACACCCCCGGCGGCCTGTACGATTTCAACACCGACGGCGCGATCCAACCTGGCGTCCTGTCGCTCGACGACCATTATGGGGACATGGGTGACCTGGGGCACGATGGCGACCTGACCTGGGCAGACAACACCCGCTCCTATCTGGAGGGCTCAGGCAGCAATCGGAATGTCGTCATCTGGTCCTGGTGCGGCGGCGTGAGCGACAACACCGAAGAAGGCATCAACACCTATCTCAACGCCATGAGCCAGCTGGAAACAGACTATCCCGGCGTCACTTTCATCTACATGACCGGCCATCTGGACGGCACCGGCGCAGGTGGAAATCTGAACGTGCGCAACAACCAGATCCGTGAATACTGCCGGGCGAACGGCAAGGTCCTCTTTGACTTTGCGGACATTGAGAGCTATGACCCGGATGGAGATACCGACTACATGGCGCTGTACGGCACCGATGGCTGCGAATATGACAGCGATGGAGACCAAAACCCGTGGGGGGATGCCAATTGGGCGACCGAATGGTGCGATGCTCATCCCGGCGATCCCTTGTGTGACTGGTGCGATTGTGCCCATTCCGAGGCCCTGAACTGTAACCTCAAGGCCCGGGCCTTTTGGTGGATGCTGGCCCGGCTGGCCGGCTGGCCCGGCCCAGCCTACAACTACCGTCTATACCTGCCGCTCATCCTGAGCAGAGCCGATTGGTAAGTCAGCCTACAGACGAGACCGCTGAAAGCATAGATAATCGGTGTAAACGGGCCGACGGGGGCACGCCTTGTCGGCCCGTTGGCTTGGGGGCAGATTTGACAGGCACAGTATTTCATAGTCATTCTTCGTGTCTTGGTGCCTTTGTGGTAAGCCCGCTAATAGAAAGAGAGAATGGAGATGATCACATTCCACATTCCGAATATCAGTTGCCACCACTGCATCATGACCATCAGGCGCGAGGGCAGCCGGGTGGACGGCGTCGAGTTTGTCAGCGGCGACGTGGCGACCAGGACGGTCGTTTTCAAGGTGGCCGGCGAACAGGCGTTGAGGCAGCTCAAGGCAACCCTGGCTGAAGCCGGCTACCCGGTCCAGGAATAACAGCCTGCAGGTGATCGCGGATGGCAACCAGACAGGTGACTCTGCCCGTCACCGGCATGACCTGCGCCAACTGCTCGCTGACGATCGAGCGGAACCTGAAGCGGCTGGAGGGCGTCCAGGAGGCAACAGTCAACCTGGCGACCGAGAAGGCCTCGGTCACTTTCGATCCGGCGCTGGTCAGGGAGGCCGACTTTCTTGCACTCATCCGGGACATCGGGTATGATGTAGTGACAGCCAGGGCCGACCTGCCTGTCGCCGGCATGACATGCGCCAACTGTGCCCTGACCATCGAGCGAGCCTTGAAGCGGCTGAACGGAGTCGTTGCCGCCCATGTCAACCTGGCCAGCGAACGAGCCAGCGTGGAATATCTGCCCGGCGTGGTCAGCCTGGCAGCCATCCAGCAGGCCATCCGCGACGTGGGCTACGAGGTGATCGTGCCTGGCCAGGGCGAAGTGGCCGAGGATGTAGAACGGGCTGCCCGTCAGGCGGAGGTCCGTGACCAGACGCGCAGATTCTGGGTTGGCATGGCCTTTTCGTTGCCGCTCTTCCTGCTGGCGATGGGCCGCGATCTGAGCCTGCTGGGCATGTGGGCCCATGCCTCGTGGGTCAACTGGCTGATGCTGGCCCTGGCGACGCCGGTGCAATTTTACGTGGGCTATGACTACTATATCGGCGGCCTCAAGAGTTTGCGGGCCGGGTCGGCCAACATGGATCTGTTGGTGGCCATGGGCTCGTCGGCGGCGTACTTTTACAGTGTGGCCGTGCTTCTGTTTCCCGACCTCAGCGGGCATGTCTACTTTGAGACATCGGCCCTGATCATCACCCTGATCAGGCTGGGCAAGATGCTGGAGGCGCGGGCCAGGGGACGCACCTCTGAGGCGATCAAAAAGCTGATGGGCCTCCGCCCCAAGACGGCGCGGGTGGTGCGCGACGGCCAGGAGATAGACCTGCCGGTCGAGTCGGTGCGGCTGGGGGACCTGGTGATCGTCCGCCCCGGCGAACGGGTGCCGGTGGACGGCGTGGTGATCGAGGGTCACTCGGCGGTGGATGAGTCCATGATCACCGGCGAGAGCCTGCCGGTGGACAAAGGGCCGGGCAGTCAGGTGCTCGCCGGGACGATCAACAGGCAGGGGTTGCTCAAGTTCGAGGCCACCCGCGTCGGGGCGCAAACAGCTCTGGCGCAGATCATCCGCCTGGTGGAGGAGGCCCAGGGGTCAAAAGCGCCCATCCAGCGTCTGGCCGACCGGGTAGCGGCGGTCTTTGTGCCGGCGGTCATCGCCGTGGCGTTGATCACCTTTCTGGCCTGGCTGTTCATCGGGCGGGTGGGCCTGACCCAAAGCCTTCTGTACATGGTCGCAGTGCTGGTCATCGCCTGTCCCTGTGCACTGGGGTTGGCAACCCCTACAGCCATTATGGTCGGCACAGGCCGGGGGGCAGAGCAGGGGATCCTGTTCAAAAACAGCCAGGCCCTGGAGCGTGCCCATGAACTGACCACCATCATTCTGGATAAAACCGGGACGATCACACGCGGCGAGCCGTCTGTGACTGACGTGGTGGCAGCTAACGGGTCCGACTCGTTGCTCCGCATCGCGGCATCGGCCGAAAAGGGGTCGGAGCATCCGTTGGGCCAGGCTATCGTCCGGGCCGCAGTGGCCGGGGGAGTTGTGCTGAGCGAGCCGCAGGAGTTTGAAGCCATAGCCGGCCAGGGGGTCGCCGCGACCGTGGATGGGCGGCGGGTGTTGGTCGGGTCGCGGCGGCTGCTGGAGAGTCGAGGTGTGATCCTCGATGGACACTTCGGCCTGGCCCCCCTGCTGGCGCGGTTGGAAGCGGAAGCCAAGACGGCCATGCTGGTGGCTGTGGATGGCCAGGTGGCCGGCGTGGTGGCTGTGGCCGATACCGTGAAAGAGGGTTCGGCTGAGGCGGTCGGCCAGATGCGCGACCTGGGCCTGGAGGTGATCCTGATCAGCGGCGATAACCGCCGCACGGCGGAGGTGATCGGCCAACAGGTGGGGGTCAGCCGGGTGATAGCCGAGCTACTGCCCGGCGACAAGGTGGCCCAGGTGAAAGCACTCCAGAGGGAAGGTCGGATAGTGGGCATGGTCGGCGATGGCATCAACGACGCGCCAGCTCTGGCCCAGGCCGATGTGGGCATCGCGATCGGCACCGGGACCGATGTGGCCATGGCCGCGGCCGACGTGACGCTGATGAGTGGGGACCTGCGGGGGGTGCCCCAGGCCATTGCCCTCAGCCGGGCAACGATGCGAACCATCAAGCAAAATCTATTCTGGGCCTTTTTTTACAATGTCATCCTGATCCCGCTGGCGGCGGGCGCTTTTTACCCGTGGTTGGGCATCCGGCTGCACCCGGTGCTGGCCGCCGGGGCGATGGCCTGTAGCAGCATCTTTGTCGTGAGCAATTCGCTGCGGTTACGGCGGAGGAAGCATGTCACCGACCATGAACGTCTTTGACCGGGTGCTGAAGGTCCTGGCCCGCAATTATCCGGAACGTTTTCTGCAACTGGCCGTGCCGGCGACCCCGGCACAGTTGATCGGGACATTGGAGAATGTGGACCTGGCTATCCCTGAGGAACGGGTGGATTTTGTCCATCGCCTGGATGACGAGGGGCAGGAAAAGCTGTTGCACATCGAGTTCCAGACCGGGCATCGCAGCGATGTGCCGGAGCGGGTTTTTATCTACGCCGCGCTGTTGACCCGCCAGTTTCGGCTGCCGGTTATCACTCTGGTCGTGTATCTGGCGCCCCGCCGGTCATCGCCCCCCACCGCCTATGAGGTGCGGTTGGGAGATGCAGTGATGAACCGCTTCGAGTATTCGGTGGTTTGTCTGTGGGAGCATGTCGCCGAGATCCAGACCGGGCGATGGCCGGAACTGGCCCCGTTGCTGGTGATGCTGGTTGACAGGCCAGATGAACAGGTATTGGCTCAGGAACGGATGCTGATCCTGCAGGAACAAGATCGCCGCAAACGGGCAGACCTGTTGGCCTGTGCGGTGACAATCGGGGCACGCTTCTTCGACAAGGCCTTTCTGTGGCGCTTTTTCCGCGAGGAGGTGGAGATGATGCGCGAGGCAACCTTTATCGAGGACTGGTTGGAAGAAGAATTACAACGTGGCAGAGAACAGGGATTGCAACAGGGATTGCAACAGGGATTGCAGCAGGGATTGCAACAGGGATTGCAACAGGGATTGCAACAGGGAGAAGAGCGGGGGGAGCGACGGGCTTCTCACACCATTCTGCGACGCATCCTGTGGCGACGGTTTGGAACATTACCTCTGGATCTGGACAAGAGACTGGAAGGATTGACCGCTGCCCAGGCAGAGGTTCTGGTGGATGTGGCCCTGGATGCCCCTGATCTGACCACCTTTCAGACTGCTCTGACAGGCATGTCCCTGACTGCTCAACCCGTGGCATTCTGATGCTCTGCCCCTTCGCCAATCTATAAAAAGGAGCAAGTATGAACAGAAAACATATCTGGTTGATCGCGCTGCTATGGGCAGCGTTGCTGGCAGCAGCCTGCGGCCCGGAGATGGCCACCCCTACACCCGGTGGACAGGTGGCCTCCTCCCCTTCGCCGGCCTCTGTGGGCAAAACGCCCACCGCGGTCCAGGGGACAACGCCGACCGCCAGGCCCTCCTCCTCAACCAACCTGCCGGTGAACCCCGACGACTGGCGTGTCCTGGGCTCTCCAGACGCAGCAGTGACTCTGATCGAGTATTCCGACTTTCAGTGCCCGTTCTGTGGCCGATATGCCCGGGAAACATTTCCCCAGATCCTCCAGGCTTATGTCCTGACCGGCAAGATCCGCTATGCCTTCAGGAACTTTCCGCTGTCCTCTATCCACCCGCAGGCGGAAAAGGCAGCCGAAGCAGCCGAGTGCGCCGGTGAGCAGGGCAAATACTGGGAAATGCACGAGGCGTTGTTCAATAACCAACAACAGTGGTCTGGCCAGGCCAACGCAGTGCAGACCTTTAAACAGTTCGCCGCCGGGATGGGGCTGGACCAGGCCCGCTTCGATGCCTGCCTGGATGGCGGCACATATGCCGAAAAAATCAAGGCCGACATCCAGGAAGGGGCCGCCGCTGGCGTGAACGGCACACCTGCCTTTCGCATCAATGGCGTGGAGCTTTCCGGAGCGCAACCCTATAGCGAGTTTGCGCGGATGATTGACTACTTCCTGGCCGGCGGCCAGCCCCCTCAACTGGAGATAGCCGCCGATAGCTACCGCAGTATGGGCCGGGCTGACGCGCCTGTGACCGTGACCGAATTCTCCGACTTTCAGTGTCCAGCCTGCGGAGCAGTCGCCCGCCAGGTGGTTCCTGAACTGATCAAACGGTACGTAGACACCGGCAAGGTCCGCTTTGTATTCCGCGAATTCCCGCTGACCTCGCTCCATCCGGCAGCCCAGAAAGCAGCCGAGGCCGCTATCTGCGCCGGGCGACAGGGCAAATATTGGGACATGAACGAAAAGCTTTTCGCCAGCACAGCCGAGTGGGGCGCGCAGGGGGCCAATCCACCTGACTTTTTCAAAAAGTATGCCCAAGAGATGGGCCTGGACGGTAAGGCTTTCGACGAATGCCTGGATTCGGGCCAGGCCTCCCTGGAAGTCCAGGGCGAGTTGATGGCCGGACAGATGGCCGGCGTGCAGGCCACCCCCACCTTCTTTATTAACGACCTCCCTATCCAGGGCGGGCGGGAGATCGAAAGCCTGGGGCAGATCATTGACTATCTGGCAGCCGGTGGAGTTGTGCCGAATATCGTCCCCACGGCGGATGATTGGCATCTGCGCGGCAACAGGCAGACGGCACGGGCTGTCACCGTGGCCTTTGTGGACTATGCCAGTTCTGAATCGGCACAGCATGCCCGCCAGGTGTTGCCCCGCCTGCTGGAGACCTACATCAGTCCTGGCCAGTTGCTCTATGTCCTCTACCCCTGGACCGGGAAAGCGGACAGCCCCGGCACCCAGGCTGCCGCCGCCGCCGAGTGCGCCGGCCAACAGGGCAGGTTCTGGGAGATGCACGACCAGATCTTTGCCCAACAAGACAGGTGGGTCCAGGCTGCCGAACCTCGCCCCCTGTTTCTCAGCTACGCCCAGACCCTGGGCCTGGACACGGCCAAATTCGAAACCTGCCTCGACTCGGACTGGGTGAAGCTGCGGGTGCAGGCCGGAAATGTGGTGGCTGCGCTCTACAACGTGCCCGGCGCGCCGGTATTCCTGTTCAACAACGGCCAGGGACGACAGGGTTCGCCTGCGTTCGACGAGTTCAAGACGATCATTGACTCGATCATCAATCAATGAAAGAGTCACGCAGTTGACCTCCATTGCACAAGTCCTGTCGGGGTAAAAGCAGAGGATCATGGAGCGACTCTGGTCAGTGTTGGCTTGCTGCCTGGCATTTATGGCCTGGCCTGCCCAGGCCCAGACTTCCCCCGCCCTCTCCAAGCTGGAGATTTCGGTGTGGCCAGAGTACGACCGGCCGGAGGTACTGGTGATCTACCGGGGACGATTCGCGGCCAACTCGCCGCTGCCGGTCACGGTGGAGATCCGCATCCCGGCCCGGGTCGGCCAGCCTCACGCCGTCGCCTGGGTGACCGATGAGGGACAGCAGTTCAACCAGAAGTATGCGACCCACATCGAGGGGGACAGGCTGGTCGTGTCGTTCGAACTGCTCAGCGGCAGCTTTCAGCTCGAATACTACGACCTGCTGCCGACCGATGAAAACGGGCAGCGGAGCTATACCTTCACCTATGTGGCCGATTATCCGATCGCGGCGTTGAGTCTGGATTTTCAAATGCCGGCCACAGCCGAGGGGTTTCTCCTCGCCCCTGCTGCCCCTCTGGCCGTCCAGGAGGCCGACGGCCTGCTGTACCACCTGGTGGAAGCAGGGGCCCTGGACCAGGGAGAGGCCAGAAGCTGGACCCTCACCTATCGGAAGGCCGATTCCTCTCTGACCGTCGAGGTGCTGGCCTCCACCCCGACGCCGGGCACCGGGGCGATAGCCAGGGAGCCGGCCCACCCGTCTGGATGGCTCCTGCTTATCCCTTTTGTCGCGCTGGTGGCCGGGATGGCTGCCTTCTGGTTGGCCCGGCAGACCCGGCTTACCTGCGGGCCGGCCGGGCAGACGTGGCCACAAGGAGCTGACAGGGCCTTGTTCTGCCATCATTGCGGCGTGCAACTGCGACCCGATTCCAGCTTCTGTCACCAATGTGGGACTCCGGTGCGAAAGATGTAACCTGTTCCCGACCCATCTCACACCCTGCATCCATTTGAGGAGGTCCTGTGTCGTCCAGAACCAAATTTCTGATCGGCGGATTGGTGGTGGTTGCCATTATCGGCGGATTAATTGCCACCAGCTTTTCCGGCCCGGGCGATGAGTACCTGACCGTGGCTCAGGTCAAGGCCCTGGGGCCGGATCAACCTCGCAATGTGCGGGTGGCCGGCGAGATCGTCCCCGATTCAATCGGCTACAATACCCGCGAATTGCACCTGACGTTCACCATTCAGGACCCCAGCGGCCGATTGACCATTTCCTACCACGGCCCCCAACCTGATATGCTGGTTGATGCCGTCGAGGCAGTGGCCATCGGCCGGTATGATCCGGCTACGGAGCTGTTCGAGGCGGAGGAGTTGCTAATGAAGTGTCCCTCCAAATACGAGAAAAAGCAGACCGGAGAGTAGAGCTGAGGAGGGACCGTTGCTTCTGGCAGATGTTGGGTATGGCGCGCTGTGGTTGACCCTGGCTGTGGCCCTGTGGGCCACGGTCATGGCGATGCGGGGGGGAACACAACGCCGCCCGGAGATGGTTGCCAGCGCCCGGAATGCGTTGCTGGTCACGGCCGGGTTGTCCACCCTGGCCGTGGCCCTGCTCCTGATCCTGCTGGTCACCCACAACCTGGGCATCCGCTATGTGTACGAGCATACCAGCACCTATCTGCAGCCGGTTTATCTGCTGTCGGCATTCTGGGCCGGCCTGGAAGGCTCACAATTGCTGTGGCTGTGGCTGCTGGCCCTCCTGACGATGGTGTTGGTCCTGAAGAGGCCGGGGTGGGATCGTGAGCTGCGGCCCTACGTCATGGCCTTTCTGGCTTTTACGCAGGCTTTCTTCGCCTTTCTCCTGGTATGGGTGATCAACCCTTTCGAACCGCTGCCCACGCTGCCAGCCGAAGGCATCGGCCTCAACCCGCTCCTGCAAAACCTGTGGATGATCATCCACCCCCCCGTCATCTTTGCTGCCTACGCCCTGTGGACCATCCCGGCAGCCTATGCTCTGGCCGCGCTGTTGACCGGCCGCCTGGATGCGGCCTGGTTGCGCGGCACACGGCGCTGGACCCTGGCCGCCTGGGCCACGTTGGGGATCGGCATCCTGCTGGGGGCCTGGTGGGCCTATCTGGAACTCGGCTGGGGCGGCTACTGGAGTTGGGATGCGGTGGAAAACTCCTCCTTTCTCCCCTGGCTGGTGGGTACAGCCTTTGTCCATGCTGCCATCCTTCAGGAACGACGGGACCTGTTTCGCACCTGGAGTGTCCTGCTGCCGGTCGTCACCCTCTCCCTCACCGTTTTTGCCACCTTTATCACCCGCTCAGGGCTGATCCAGTCGGTGCACGCTTTTGCCGAATCGCCCATCGGCTGGTGGTACCTGGCCTACATCGGGCTGGTGCTGGCGGCGACCGTTGGGCTGCTGCGGGCCCGCACCCAGGAGTTGAAAGGGGAGGGGGAGGTGGACAACCTGCTGTCGCGGGAGTTTGCCTTTCTGGTGACCAACCTTCTGTTCCTGGGGGCGGCGGTGGCGGTGCTGCTGGGCACGCTGTGGCCCACCTTTACCGGGGTGGTGCGGGGTGTGGCCATCAGCCTGACCGCCGAGAACTATAACCGTTTTATGGGGCCGCTGGGCCTGCTACTGGTCCTGCTGATCGGACTTTGCCCGCTTGTTGACTGGCGCACAAGCAGCCTGAAGCGCCTGGGGCGCAACCTGTGGGTGCAGGCCGTGGTCGCCCTTCTCACCGCCGGGCTGTTGATCCTGTTCCGGGTGCGAGAGGGGTGGGTGCTGATCTCTTTTGCCATTGTGGCTTTTGTCGTCACGACAGTTCTGGGACAGATGGTCCAGGGCATCGTGGCCCGGATGCGGGCCACCGGCGAGCCCCTGCCGGTGGCCACAGCGCGGGCGGTGGGCACCAGCCGGCGTCGCTATGGCGGGCAGCTCATCCACCTGGCTATCCTGCTCATTGTGGCCGGCATTATTGCCTCGCAGGCATACCAGAACGAAGTACAGGTGGCACTGGCCCCAGGCGAAGAGGTCGAAGAGAGCGGCTATCGGCTGGTGTACCGGGACTATACCTTCGGGCAGGTTGAGGAGGGGGGCAACAAGGTCGTCAATGAGGCCGTGGTGGACCTCTACCGGGGTGAGCGCAGGCTGGCAACTCTCCGGCCCGAACGCAACTGGCACAGCAACGCCGAAACCAGGGTGAGCGAGGTGGCGTTGCACAGTACCCTGTTCCGGGACCTGTACCTGGTGCTGGCCGGCCTGGAATCGGACGGGCTGGCAGCCTTCCAGGTGCTGATCACTCCGCTGGTCGCCTGGCTGTGGATCGGCGGCGGGGTCTTGATCGTCGGCACGCTGGTCGCGGCCTGGCCATCCCGGAGAGAGCGGACACAGGAGAGGGGACGATGAGCATCGTTCTCTTTGTGGTGCTGCTCCTGGCCGCCGCTGCGGTCATCCTCTACCCCCTGTTCAGGCCGGCCCCACCTGCCGGCGCCGATGAAATCACCCAAGGCGTGGGCGAATTGCGCCGGATCATCTGTCCGGCCTGTGGTCATCTCTGCCAGGCCGGCGACCGATTCTGTGTGCGGTGCGGCAAAATGCTTCCGTCACAGACCCAGGCCGGGCAGACCTGCCCGGCATGCGGTGCGAATCTCCCTGCCGGGGACCTGTTCTGCGCCAGATGCGGCCACGCTCTGGCCGAAGAGGAAAGGGGATGAAGCTAAAGCTGAAGCGATTGGGCCTTGCTCTGCTGCCGCTTCTGGTGTTGGCAGCGACCGTCCAGGCTCAGGGTGGGGGCATCCTCCAGGGCCAGGTGGTCAACGGCACGGCGGATGGACCGGCGGTGGGGGCCGGCCTGACCGTCACGCTGCATGTGCTGCGGGACACCGGCGAGGTAGACTCGCGGACGACGAGGACCGATGCCCACGGAGCGTTCCGTTTTGAGGGCCTGGACACCGACCCGGCCCTGCAATACCAGCCTGAAGTGGTCTACCTGGGGGTTCCCTATTCCAGCCCGGAGCCTTATCGGTTCAGCCCCGGGCAGACGGCCTTGCAGGTGGTGCTCACGGTGTTCGAGACAACCAAAGAGGACCAGGCCATTCGCCTGGACTCGGCGCACCTGATCGTCGAGTCGTTCGGCCAGATGCTCCGCGTGTCGGAGATCCAGCTCGTGGGCAACGGGGGCGACCGGACCTATGTGGGGCGTACCCAGGGGTCAGGCCGCCAGACGACCATCTCCATCCCATTGCCCAGGGAGGCGGTCGGGCTTGCCTTTACGGAAGATACCCCCCCCGATCGGTATCTCACCGTGGAGGGAGGGCTGCTGGACACCAGGCCGGTGCGGCCAGGGGATGCATCATCGCTGGTCCTCTTTTCTTATCATCTGGCCGCAGACGGCCAGGTGGTTCCCCTGGAGCGCCGCTTTGACTATCCGCTGGCAAGACTGAATGTGCTGATCGCCCAACCGGGGTTGGAACTGCGCAGCGACCAGCTCCAGCCACGCGGCACCCAGCTCTTTGAAGGCCGGCAATATAGCCTGTACACCGCCACCGACCTCGACCCGGCCACCCCGGTGCGTATGGAGCTGGTGGTGGAGGGCGGCGCCGCAGGCCGCCCAGACCAGGCCGCGGCCGGTGACAGCTCCAGGAGTCGCCAGGGGCTGTTGCGCTGGCTGGGATTGGCTGTAACCGGGCTGGCAGCCATCGGCGCGGCTGCATACCCGGCGGCGGTTCGACGCCCCCGGCCCCCCCGTCAAAAAGGCGAATCGGTTAGAGGATGATGGCTATCAGAACGCCGGCCATTGAGGTGCACGGCCTGAGCAAACGCTTCGGCCATCAGGCGGCCCTGCAGGGGGTGAACCTGAAAGTCGCCCGGGGTGAGTTTCTGGCCCTGTTCGGACCCAACGGAGCCGGCAAGACGACGCTGCTGCGCATCATCGCCTCGTTGACACAGCCCACGGCGGGATCGGTCCGCGTGTTGGGCCATGATCTCGGCCAGGGGGCCACAGCCGTGCGACGGCAGATCGGCCTGATCTCCCACCACCCCCTGCTCTACGGCGACCTGACGCCCGATGAGAACCTGCGCTTCTTCGCCCGGATGTACGACCTGGCCGACGCCGAGGCGCGGATCGCCGCCGTCCTGGAGCAGATGGGGCTGACCGGCCGGCGACGGGACCCGGTCCGCACCCTGTCGCGTGGCATGGTCCAACGGTTGAGCATCGCCCGGGCCCTGTTGCACGATCCGGCCATCCTGTTGCTGGATGAACCGTACACCGGCCTGGACCTGCAGGCTGCTGACAGGCTGCGAATGACGCTCCAGGAGCTGGCCAATTCAGAGCGGACGATCCTCCTCACCACTCACCATCTGGAACAGGGGATGGAGTTGTGTGATCGGGCAGCCATTCTCCACCGGGGGCAGATCGCCTGGCAGGGGGAGCGTGCCGGGCTAGACCTGGACAGGTTGCGCGACCTCTACCGGCAGGTGACAGGAACGGGAACGGGATAGAAAGGGCCAACGTGAGGATTCATGGGCTACCTGCGCAAGGTTGTGGCCATTGTCTGGAAAGACATCAGGGCTGAACTCCGTACCAAAGAGATGTTCAGTGCCATGTTCGTCCTGGCCCTGCTGGTGATGGTCGTGTTCAACTTTGCCTTCGACCTGCGGGTGGGCGGCGAACGGGTGCGGCAGGTAGCGCCGGGGGCCTTGTGGGTGGCCTTTGCCTTTGCCGGGGTGTTGGGGTTGAACCGGGCCTTTGTCCTGGAGCGGGATCGCGGCTGCCTGGAGGGGTTGTTACTGGCTCCTGTGGATCACACCGCCATCTATTTTGGCAAGATGCTCTCCACCGGGTTGTTTATGCTGGCGGTAGAGGCCCTGACCCTGCCGGTGTTCACCGCCTTTTTCGGCGTCAACCTGTTTGACCTGCGGCTGGTGTGGGTCGTGCTGCTGGGCACATGGGGTTTTGCCGGGGCAGGCACCCTGCTGTCGGCGATGACAGCCCAGACCCGGGCGCGGGAGGTGCTGCTGCCGATTTTGCTGCTGCCGGTGGCCGCCCCGGTGTTGATCGCTGCCGTCAAAGCTACGGCCGGCCTCCTCGATGGCCTGGCGCCGGGCGAAATAGCCCCCTGGTTGCGGGTATTGGCCGCCTTTGACCTCATCTTTCCGGCGATTGCGTTCATGACCTTTGATTATGTGCTGAAAGAGTGAACAGGGCAGAGATGAGACAGAAAAAAGACACCGGCCTGATCGGATTGACGGCCCTCAGCGCAGCGATGATGATGGCGGCCCTCTACCTGGCCCTGGCCGGCGCGCCGGAGGCCAACCTCAAGAGCGAGACAGGCCGTCTGGCACAGCGGATCATCTATTTCCACATCCCCACTGCCTGGGTGGGATTTCTGGCCTTTTTCGTGACCTTTGCCGCCGGGGTGGGTTATCTGCGCACTCAGGCCCGCCGTTGGGACATCGTCGCCCTGGCGTCGGCAGAGATCGGCACGGCCTTTATGCTTGGCGTGCTGCTCAGCGGCTCCATCTGGGCCAGGCCGGCCTGGGGGGTGTGGTGGGTCTGGGATGAGCGGCTGACCCTCTCCCTCATCCAGTTCCTGGTGTATGCAGGCTATCTGATGCTGCGCGGCACGGTGGAGGACCCGGCCCGGCGGGCGCGATTTGCTGCCGTGTATGGCATTGCGGCCTTTGTCTCGGTGCCGATCAATTTCATCGCTATCCGTCTGTGGCGGACGCAACACCCGTTGATGTTCGGCGCTGAGAAGGGGGGGCTGAGCCCGGAGATGATGTTCGCCTTTTTCTTCTGCCTGATCGCCTTTACCCTCTGGTATGCCGCGTTGCTGGGCCATCGCATCCGGCTGGAACGGCTGCGAGATGAGGTAGAAGCCGTGAAACAGAACATGTAACCGTTCAGGTGCCAGGTACCCTGGACATCCTGTGCGCCTTTGCGGCTCATCTTGATTGGGGGAGGAACAATGGGTTATCTGGTGGCGGCCTATGCCGTGTTGTGGGCCATTTCGTTCGGATTGGTGCTCAGCCTGGTCGTGCGTCAGCGCCGGCTCGAAGCCGAGTTGGAGGTGCTGCGTCAGGCAATGGAAGAAAAATCATCCGTCCCATGAACAGGCGGCTCCATCTCTTCCTGCACAGCCTTTTTTTCGTGCTGGGCTTCACCCTTATCTTCGTCGCATTGGGGGCGACGGCTACGGCGCTTGGCCAGCTGCTGCTGGGGGCCCGCCTCTGGATCCAGCGCATCGGCGGCCTGGTGGTCATCCTGCTGGGGCTGCATCTCATGGGGGTTCTCCCCATTCCTGCCCTTTACGCGGAGAGGCGGGTCCATCTCCAGGCCAGTCCACGGCTGGGATACCTGTCCTCGTTCCTGGTGGGCCTGTTCTTTGCTGCCGGCTGGACCCCCTGCCTGGGGCCGGTGCTGGCCACCATGCTGGCCTGGGCGGCGAGTACGACCAATCTGTGGCAGGGGGTCGTGATGCTGACCTTCTACTCGCTGGGATTCGGCCTGCCCTTCCTGTTGACCGGCCTGCTGTTCGACGCTGCCACCCACTGGCTGCGCCGGCTGAACCGCCACCTGCGGATCGTGTCCATCGCCAGCGGCCTGCTGCTGATCGGCATCGGCCTGTTGATGTTCACCGACAGCCTGGCCCTGATTTCGGGCCTGGTGGGGCCGTTCAGCCTGGAATCGCAGTTGGAGCAGGTCACCATTTCGATGCCGATCGCTCTGTTGGCCGGGTTGCTGTCATTCATTTCGCCCTGCGTGCTGCCCCTGGTGCCTGCCTATCTGGGCTACATGGGCGGCACAAGTGTGCTGGATGCGGGCTCCGATCGGGAGGAAGAGTGATCCATCGCGGACGAACCATTGGGTTGTTGATCCTGGCCGCCCTGGTGGCGGCTTGCAGCGGGCCGGGGTTGGCGGTGCCCGGCGGCGTTGCTCAGGGGAATCGTGCCCCTGACTTTACCCTGGAAACGTTGGAGGGGCACCGCCTGTCCCTGAGCCAGTACCGGGGCCAGGTGGTGCTGGTGAACCTGTGGGCCACCTGGTGCCTGCCCTGCCAGAGCGAACTCCCAGCCCTGGAGGCCGCCTATCGGGCGCACAAAGAGGATGGCTTTGTCGTGCTGGGCGTCAACGTCCGGCAGTCGCGCCAGGAGGTGCTGCCCCTCGTGCGGGAGTTCGGCCTCACCTACCCGATCCTGTTGGACGAGAGCGGAAAGCTGATGAACGACTATCGCGTGCGGGGCCTGCCCACCTCTTTCATCCTGGATCGAGAGGGGGTGATCCAGGTCCGGCACCTGGGCTCGCTGACGGCCAGGGCTCTGGAGGACTATCTGGCCCGGCTTTTGCGCTGAAATTGACTGCAAAGGACAACACGATGACACCACCCTCTCAGCCGGTCACGGGGCGGACCCGCGACCTGGTCATCCTGGCCGACAAGATAATCTTTCAACTGGCCAGACACTGGCTGGCCCTGGCCAACCTGTTCTGGGGGCTATATGTGGGGCTGCCGTGGCTGGCTCCGCTGTTGATGGAAGCCGGCTGGACGACACCGGCTCAGATCATCTATCTGATCTACCGCCCGGCCTGCCACCAACGGCCGGAACGCTCTTTCTTTATCGGCGGGCCGAAAGCCTGGTACTCGATGGAAGAGCTGGCCGCGGCCGGCGTGGATGTGGACCCTTTTGCCCGCGCCATCGGCAACGAGGCGGTGGGCTGGAAGGTGGCCTTTTGCCAGCGCGACGTGGCCATTTATGGCTCTCTCTTTCTGGGAGGGCTGGCCTATGGCCTGGTGCGGCGGCGGCGGGGCCGATGGCTGCTGCCCTTCCGCTACTACCTGCTCTTCCTGGTGCCGATGGGGGTGGATGGCACGCTCCAGCTCTTTGGTCTTTACGAAAGTACCTGGTTTCTACGGACCCTCACCGGTTCGATCTTTGGCCTGGGCACGGTGTTGCTGGCCTATCCTCACCTGGAGGATGGCTTTGCCGACATCCGCCGCACGGTCAACAACAAGCTCCACCTGGAATAGGCGTTCACTCGTCGAACAGGTCATCCAGCTCTGTCGGGTCGCTCAGGGGGACTAAAAAGGTAAAGCCATCCGGGCCCACCGCCCTGGTCAGCCTGTCCATCACCTGTTTCACATTGTCATAGGGGCCGGCGATATAGAAAGGCTTGCCATCCCGGCCCAACAGGATCTCTTCCTTGCAGGCATCCGGGTCGGCATTGCCCAGGATCGGCTGTGCCTGGCGATAGTCACGGTGCGGTGTGAACCCCAGCCGTTCGGCATAGGCAATCCCCTCACGGATGATCTTGGCCGCCAGGTTGAGGTCGGCCGAGACCATCTTTTGCTGACTCTCGATCTCCTTGCGCAACCGGGCATACTCGGCTGAATTGACCTGATAGCCAAAGGCGTTCTTGATCCCCAAGCAACCCAGGTCTACCAGGAACATCCCCACCCCGATCTGGCCCAGCGGGCCATGGCGCGAGATCAGCACCTGGACGATCTTACCCGGCTCCCGCCAGTTCTCGGTGATCAGGCACTCTTTCAAGGGCCATTCCCCGGCGTTGCGGGGTAAGGTCCGAGACAGGGCGATCCGGGGGGCTGACCCCGACTGCCGACGGCGTTTCTCTTTCCGTTTTTCGAGTTTGCGTTGCACGGCTTTTTGCCGCTGCTTCGACGGCTGTCTGGCCATCATCACTTCTCCTCACAGGAGTTACGCAGTTGACCCGGCAGGCCTGGTGAAAATGCCATCCAGTGCGTAAATCCTGCTCCTCAGGTTACCTGGCGATTGTGTTCTGTCTTGCCGGGGAAGAATCGCTACTGCAGCCAGCGTTGCAGCGCCCCGCGGGCCTGATCCAGGGCCGGCATGTGGCGGGCCTGCCTGAGCTGGATGCCCAATCCGGCCGCCAGCGGCATCAACAGATTATAGAGCCGTTCGTTGCGGACGGCGATCTGTCGGGGCAGGCTGCCCCCCCGGGAGATCAGGTCCATGAATTTGGTCAGGGACTGCTCCTCCACAGCAGCCAGGGAGGGGCGGGCGAGCATCAACTCCATCCCCAGAATGAGCCCTGACTTTGACTCAACGACCATCAGGGCGTAGGGCACATAGGGACGGGGATCGTCCCCATCCCGCACAAAGGAGGGAAGGGCAAACAGGTCCGCTTCCAGGACAAGGGCCTGGCGTGGGAGTTCGGCGCGCATGGTTGCCAGCCGCCTGCTATCTATGGGCGGCGGAGGGCGCATCGGCAGGGGAGGCGGAGCCAGCCACTGATCCTCCCACCCCTGTTCGGTCAACACCCGCACCAGATACCGGTCCTTTTCAGGTGGATTCAACAACTCGGGATTGTCCCGCAGGCGATGAATCACATCCAGCACCTGCTCCAGGGCCACAGTCAGGAAGCGGGCCTGTTGAGAGGTGATGAACCAGGGGGCACGCCCCGGCGTATAATCCCGGAACATGGGCCATGCCTGCTGGCCTCGGAATTTAAGCCCCAACGCCTTGATCACCTCCCGGTCCCTGGCGTGCAGGGTTTCCCGGTCCTCGAACGAAACCTGCAACTGAGGCACTTCGAGCAAAAAGGCGGGGTTGTCCTGGGTCTTGCCCAGGTGCATGTACCAGAAGCCATCCAGCCCCTCGGCGCCGAGGAAGATGTCCAGAGCCAGATGCTCGCCCAGGATGCCCATGATGCTCATATAGCCGATTTCGCCGGTTTCCGGGTCGCGCACACCAAACAGTTCGTCCTCCTCCATCCACTCCCAGGGAGCTTCTTGTTTGAAAGCAGCGGCTGCGGCGTAGAGGCGGCGCCATTCTTCCAATGTTGGATCTGTTTGTTCCATTGAAATCCCCTCCTTGAGGCCGGTCTGTGGCCCCTATTTTGCGGGGATCGCAGACCACTAATAAAGCATACCACATCTGAAGCAGAATAACAAACTGCCCGTTCTCTCCCGCAGGCTCGCCGGTCCGGCAGGAGGACGGGCAGCTTCTCCGGTGAACGTGCCAGGCGCTTTCTACAGCGCCTGCACATCCAGCAGTCAAAATTCGCCCCTGTTCCCCTCTATTTCAGGCCATATCGTTCCGCGGCCAGGTTGACAATCTCGTTGATGAGCTGTTCGTAGGTCCAGCCATCGGCTGCTGCTTCAAAGCACAGATCGGAGTAGCCGGGGTTCAGGCCGGGCAGGGGGTTGACTTCCAGGATGTAGGGCTTGTTGCCATCGTTGGCGTCCAGGCGAAAGTCCACGCGGGCCACATCCAGGCACCCGGTCACCCGAAAGACAGCGGCTGTCAGCCAGGTCAGTTCCTCGACCTGCTCCGCGCTCAGCGGCGCGGGGCAGAGGGCGTGAAAGTCGTGGGCCATTTCCACTTTGATGCGGCTGGTGTAGATGCCGGCTTCCTCCGGCGGATAGGCCGCCATATCCACCTCCAGCGGGGGAAAAAAGTGCAGGCCCTTGCGGATGCGGGGCGCCTCCTCATCTTCAGGCACGCGCCAGGCCACGGGCGAGCGCAGGTTGCCAACCAGGCCCACCGTCACTTCCCGTCCCTCGATAAAGCGCTCGACCAGGACCGGCTGATTGTAACGTTCAAATATGCGTGCCAGTTGGGTGCGCAACTGGCCTTCGTCATGCACGATTGACTCGGCGCTGACCCCCATCCCTGTCCCTTCACGGCTGGGTTTGACAAAAAGGGGGAACTTGAGCTCCGGATCGAGCGGCTCGGTCAGGCGTTCGAACACCTGAAAGGGGGGCGTGGGCAGGCCGTGGTAGCTGAGCACCCGTTTGGTCATCGGTTTGTCCAGCGTCAGGGCCAATGTCAGCACCTGCGAGCCGGTATAGGGGATGCGCAACATCTCCAGCAGGGCAGGCACCTGTGCCTCGCGGCTGTCGCCAAAGTGGCCCTCACAGATGTTGAAGCAGAGGTCAGGTTTGACCTGGCGCACCGTGTCCAGGAGCGTCGCGTCCCCCTCCAGGAAAAGGGCGTGATGTCCACCCGCCTCCAGCGCCCTTAGAATGGCCTGGATCGTTTCTTCAGAATCCAGGTCATCCCAGCGGTCGGGCGGCATGCCGGGCCAGGTGGGGGCATTCTTTTTCAGATTGGCCAGCAGGGCGATGCGCATCGGGGTCGGGCCTCCTATCCCACCAGGCTGGCTTCCGGCTCGGCGAGCAAGGCCGTCCAGGGGATGGGGGCCTGCCGCCGGTGGGCGGCGTGGAACCCCTCCGGCACGATGGCCATCTGCTCGCCGGCCAGCAGAGCGGCGATGCCTTGCTGTCCATCTTCTGTCAAGGCGGCCCGTTGCTTCTGGCACGAAGGGCAGGTTATCGGGTCATGTCGTTCGTACCTCTCCGGCTGGGCATAGGCGCTGATAAAACCTTCAAAGTTGCGCACGACCACATAGTCGGGCGACTGGCTGAGCAGGTAGTTGGGCATGATCGGGATCTTGCCGCCACCGCCGGGGGCATCAATCACGTAGGTGGGCACGGCAAAGCCGGAGGTGTGGCCGCGCAGCGATTCGATGATCTGTAACCCCACCGCCACCGGGGTGCGAAAGTGACCGGCCCCGTGTACCAGGTCGCACTGGTATAGGTAGTAGGGTCGCACGCGGTTCCTGACCAGCTTGTGGACCAACTCCTTCATCACATTCGGGCAGTCGTTGACGCCGGCCAACAGCACCGTCTGACAACCCAACGGGATGCCGGCGTCGGCCAGGCGGGCCAGGGCCACCTCCACCTCGGGCGTGATCTCTTTGGGGTGGCTAAAGTGGACATTCAGCCACAACGGATGATAGCGGCGCAGCATCTCTACCAGTTCAGGGGTGATCCGCTGCGGCAGGAAGGCCGGCACCCTGCTGCCGATGCGCACCACCTCCACGTGGGGGATGGCCCGCAGGCGGCGCAGGATCTCCTCCAGAACGGCCTGGGGCAGGATCAGCGGATCTCCGCCGGAGATCAACACATCCCGGATCTGCGGCGTGAGGGCGATATAGTTGAGCTGCGCTTCATAGTGCTTGCGGCCGAATTGGGCGTTCGGGTCGCCCACGATCCGGCTGCGGGTGCAGTAGCGGCAGTAACTGGCACATTGGGTAGTGACCAGCATCAACACCCGATCCGGGTAGCGATGCACCAGGCCGGGGACCGGCGAGTGGGCATCTTCAGCCAGGGAGTCGGTCATTTCAGCGGTGAACGGGACCAACTCCTGCTCAGTCGGGATCACCTGCCGCCGGATAGGGCAATGGGGATCGTCAGGGTCTATCAGACTGGCAAAATAGGGGGTAATGTCTACACGAAAGCGCCCGGGGGCCGAAAGGCCCGCTATCTCGTCGGGCGTCAGGTGGATCACCCGTGAGAGTTCCTCGACCGTGTTCAGCCGGTGGGCAAGTTGCCAACGCCAGTCGTTCCACCTGTCGAGGGGCACCTCCTCCCACGGATGCGGGGGTCGTCTACAACCAGGGGGCTCTTCAACCTCCGTTTGGATCTCTTCCATCTGTCTATTTCATCTCCATAGCGTAATGATTCGGGCTGATAAATCCTGCAACGATGGGTTGACCCGGACACCGCCTGTTCACCGTGGAGACGGATCGGTTTTCTCCCCGGCCTCAGCGCCTCTGCGGTGAGTTCAGACTGTGAACCATCGTTGTAGGATAAAGAGCCTATCCGAACAAGGTGGAGGACAGCCTGCCCTACCAAGGTTACCCCTCCTCGTCCCAGTCCTCCTCTTCCTCCTCGTCCCACTCCTCCTCTTCCCACTCTTCCTCGTCACCCCAGTCTATGTCCATTTCGTCATAGGCCCAGTCCAACTCTGGTGGGGAGAGTTCGATGACCTCCAACTCGGCATCACAATGGGGGCAGGTAACCCGTTGGCCGATCTGCGGATTGGGCCCCAGGCTGACGCTCCCATCGCAATCAGGACAAAATGCAATTGCCATCTTTTTGACTCCTATCGGTGATTTAACTGCCGGTCCGCCCTGAAACGCAGGCCGGCTTTTGCCGAGGCAATAGTATCGTTCAACGATGTGCAAATCGGGTGGAAAAGAACTACCAAAGGGGTGGAAATCAGAGGCATGGGGTATGATTTTTATAACGGTACGGGGTATTTGTTTCCCGCGCCTCAGATACACCGCAGAGACGCGGAGAACACCGGGGAGACAGTGGAGGTCGGGCTGGAGTCGAGGCTTCAGCCGGCCTTTTCCGCCTGAAGGCTCCACTCCCATTTGCTTCCCTGAGGCTCATGGGAGCTTCGAGGAAAGAGATCTCTGCGCCCTCTATCTCTGCGGGAAACAAATACACGCGGCTGTCCCGTCATGGGCCAGCCGCGCCGGATCACTCCCGCCAGCCGGGGATCGGAGCGATCACCTCACCCCCAGCCGGACCGGCTTCTTTTTCAGCAGTTTGAGCCCCTGCATCATGGCGGTGAACCACCCTGACCGCCCGGCATGGTAGTAGGGCGACTGTTTCAGCAGCAGAGAGCGCACCAGCGGCCGGAAGGCGCGGATCAGGTGCCGTCGGTAGCCCAGGCGGGCCTGCATATCCCGCACATAGTCGTCGAGGGTGTGGCGCTGATAGTGCAGGAGACGCTGGCTCTCGGTCGTGTCCACCCAGTCGGTGGGAAAGGGAAGGGTCGTGAACGCTTCCTCCGGCAACATGCCCACGCCCAGGCCCTCCAACACCTTCTCGGCGATCTCGCGGTAAAGGTACTGGCAGCGTGGACCACCGCCGATGAGCAACACCTTGCCCCACACCTCCGGGCAGGTCACGGCGTTGGCAAAGGCCAGCCCCACATCGCGGGTGTGGACATATTCCATGCGGTTACCGGGCGGCACATCAAACATGCCGGGGCTCAGCTTCATGGCGATGGGCAGAGAGGCCGCCAGCCGCAAGATAGCCCACTCCAGGCTGGAAGCCTTGATCATGGCCTCGCATTCGACCTTGTGCCGGGCATAGTGCTCGATAGGTTGCACCGGGTCGGCAGCCGTGCGCGGCGGCGGCAGATGCTGAGTCCGACCGTAGGTGTGGTACGAGGAAGCAAACAGCAATCGTGGGGGCCGGGGTTGGGCCTCCATGGCCTCGATCAGGTTGCGTGTGCCGCCAACGTTGATCTCCCACGCCCAATCGGGATGCTCCTCGCACTCAAAACCGGTGGCCGATAGCCTGGGGATGATAAAGGCCAGGTGGATGACCACATCCTGCCCCTGCACGGCGGCTTCCACCTCTTCGCGGCGGCGCAGGTCGCCCCACCTCACTTCGATCTGGCCCTGGAACCGCCGGGCAGCCTTCTCGTTCGCCCTGGTCTTCAGGTCAAAACAGCGCACCCGGTGGCCCTGTCGCAACAGCTCCTCCAGCGTGCTCAACCCGACGTTACCGAACGCTCCCGTCAGTAACACATTCATCTTACTCCTCGCTTTCTAATCCTCTTAACAGAATTTTCATTCCTTCCTGGGCCACCTGCCCCCAATCGGCGCCGTGGGGATCGAGCAGGCCCAGGGCCAGCAAACCTACCGCGAAGGCCAGCAGCAGATGGCTGCCCAGGGCCGGGTCCACCGGCCCCAGCGACCCCTCCGCGATCCCGGCCTCGATCATGCCTGCAAAGAAGCCATGATAGCGGCGAAAGGGCGCAACGGTCGCCTGCCAGACCACCGGACTCTGCCCGGCCTTGGTCAGGAACTCTAGAAAGATGGGCAGTTTGCCACCGGCATCGTGGAACACCTGGCGGACCATCGTCGTCATGCGCAGCAACTCCTCCGGCACCGTTTCGGCCCCGGAGCGGATCTGTTCCAGCCTGGCATCCAACCCCTTCAACCAGCGCTCCAGCAACTCCAAAAAGACGGCCTGTTTGCTGGAAAAGTGGTGATAAAAGCCCCCTTTGGTCACCCCGGCACACTGACAGATCTCGGCCACACCGGTGGCATCGTAGCCGTAGCGGGCAAAACAGTCCAGTGCCGCATCCAGGATACGGTTGCGGGTTTCCTCGCCTCGTTGTCGTGATCTCATCTTCCCTCCCCTCAGAGCTGGTCTGAAAATCTGTTCCCGGCCTGTCCGGCACATAAATACCGACCGGTCGGCATCATTGTATCACAGCCTGTCTTTCCTGTCAAACCGACCGGTCGGTATGTATAGGGCAGGAGGTTCAGTCCCCCACGGCAGGGTGCTTAACAATATCCCCTCTCACCGCAGAGACGCAGAGAACGCGGAGGAATCATAAAAAACTCTGCGGCCTCTGTCTCTGCAGTGCAAACCAGGACTTTTTCAGCAGCCTCCTGGGGACTTATGGGTCGGCTGCCGGGTGTCCGCAAAGGTGACCTGGAAACGTGACCTGTGGCACTTGTCAATGTGACCCTCTGGGCTGTATCCTGGGGCCAGGCAGGTGAAAAGGAGAGCGTGGAACATGAAAAACTATCCTGTTGTCTGCTTCTACCTCCTGGCCTTCGGCTTCTCATGGCTGGGATGGGCTCCGGCCGTGCTGGGGTCACGGGGGATTGCCCCGTTTGACGAGCCAGCCTTTCGGCTGCTTCTCATCCTTCCCGCCGTTGGCCCTGCGCTGGCCGCGGTGATCGTGACCCGGGCAACGCAGGGCAAGGACGGGGTTCGGGGGCTGCTCAGGGCACTCATCCAATGGCGTGTGGGCCTGGCGTGGTACGCCGTCGCGGTGTTGGGCCCTGCCCTCCTTCTCCTGGCCGGACAGGCCATCACCAAACTGTTGGGCCTGGCCGCAACCTACACCGGACTGGAGGGGGAGCCACTCCCCCTGGCCATTTCCGCCTTCATGGTCGCCTTGCTTTCCAACCCATGGGAAGAGGTTGGGTGGCGTGGCTTTGCCCTGCCCCGCCTGCAAAAACGATACACAACCTGGCCTGCCACCCTGATCGTCGGCCTCCTGTGGGGATTGTGGCATCTGCCGCTTTTCTTCTGGACGGGCAACCCGATGTCGGAGTATCCATTCCTCCCCTGGCTGATCGGCACGGTGGCAGAAGCCTTTCTCTATACCTGGCTGTACAACCGCACCGGGGGGAGTGTCCTGCTGGTAGCGCTGTTCCACGTGATGCTGAACACGTGGGGAGCCGTGGTGCCTGGCGTGTCTGTGGTAGCGATGGCGATCCTGTACTGCCTGATCGCCCTTGTGCTGGTCGCAATAGCCGGGCGTCAAGAAGGGGGTACCCATGTCTGAACCGATCCTCATAGTCCAGGACCTGCACAAGTCGTTCGGCGAGATCAAAGCCGTGAGGGGCATCTCCCTGCAGGTAGCGCAGGGTGAACTGTTCGGCCTGCTCGGCCCCAACGGTGCCGGCAAGACGACGACCCTTTCCATGCTGACCGGACTCCTCTCCCCCGATAGAGGCCGCATCACCATGAAGGGTCTGGACTTCAGAACCCACACCCACCAGCTCAAAGCCAGGATGGGTCTGGTGCCGCAAGAGCTGGCCCTCTACCCTGCCCTGTCGGCCCGGCAGAACCTGACCTTCTTTGGGCGCATCTATGGCCTGAAGGGCCGGGACCTGCGCCGCCGGGTGGATGAGGTGTTGGAGATGATCGGCCTGACCGGGCGTGCCGACGACCCGGTCGAAACCTATTCCGGCGGCATGAAGCGCCGGGTGAACATCGGAGCCGGGTTGCTGCACAAACCCGACATCCTGTTCCTGGATGAGCCGACGGTCGGCGTGGACCCTCAGAGCCGCAACGCCATCCTGGAGAGCGTCGAAGCGTTGAACCGGGCGGG
Organism: Anaerolineae bacterium; assembly: GCA_034434895.1. Taxonomy (GTDB): domain Bacteria; phylum Chloroflexota; class Anaerolineae; order JAAYZQ01; family JAAYZQ01; genus DAOTXL01. The sequence continues at coordinate 4,789 of DAOTYI010000036.1, read as the reverse complement.
AGTGACCGTCATCTACACCACCCACTACATGGAGGAGGCACAACGCCTGTGCCACCGCGTCGCCATCGTGGATGAAGGACAGATCATCGCCCTGGACACGCCCACGGCCCTCATCCGCAGCCTGGGTGGCGGGCTGATCGTCGTTGGCCTGGCCGGTGAGGCAGCCGAAACGGTGACGGACCGGCTGCGCTCCCTCCCCGCTGTTCAGGGGGTGCAACGGCGCGATGGCAAACTCCACATCCGGGCTCGCCACACCCAGGAAGCACTGGTGGGATTGCTGGAGGTGGCCAACCGCCTGGACCTGCTCATCACCACCCTCGAAATCCTGGAACCGAACCTGGAGGCCGTTTTTCTGCACCTGACAGGCAGGCGGTTGCGCGAATAAGCTTCTGTTTTCGGATGAGAAGAAGGAGAGCGAATCATGATCGATCAAATCCTGGCCCTGACCTGGAAGGACCTCAAAATCTTTTTCAAGGACCGGGGAGGGGTGGCGCTGATCTTTCTCCAACCCTTCATGTTTATCGTGGTGATGAGCTATGCCCTGGGCGGCATGTTCGAGCCGGGTCAGGACCGGATTCAACTTCTGGCCGTCAACCAGGATCGGGGGACGCAGGCGGCCACGATCCTGGCTCAATTGGACAGCATGGAAGCATTCGGCGTGGAGACAACGTGGGAAGGCCAACCCCTGACGGTCGAACTGGCCGAGAAGCTGGTCGTGGAAGGGAAGCGCAACCTGGCCCTGGTGTTCCCGCCCGACTTTTCCGATGCCCTGGAACAGGACCCGGCCGCAGCGGAGCGCCACACCACCCGGATTGCGGCCATCGTAGACCCGGCCACCTCCAGTCAGTTTGTCGAACCGATCCTGGGGACCCTGCAGGGCCTGATCGAGCGGAGCACCTATACGGCCATGGTGCCGAAAGGGTTGGACTATCTGTTCGAGTGGCTGGCCCCTCAGACCCCGGCCGGGCAGCGGGAGATCTTCAAGGCCAGGGCACAGGAGGCCATATCCGGCGGCCTGTTGGGAGGAGAGGAGCCGGTAGTCACGGTGGAGCGGACGGTTCCGGCCGGGATGCAGGTGGAAAAGTATCCGGACACTTTTCAGCAGAATGTCCCCGGCTATACCATCTATGGCATCTTCTGGATCGTCAGCCTGCTGGCCGGCTCGGTCTTGCAGGAGCGGCGGGAAGGCACCTTTCGGCGTCTGCTGGCCGCCCCGATGCAGCGGGCCGTCATGCTGACCGGCAAGCTGCTGCCCTACTATCTCATCAACCTGGCGCAGTTGGCCATCATGTTGGGGGCCAGCCATCTGTTGTTCGGCCTGAGCCTGGGTCCTTCTCCGGCCGGCCTGGTGGCGGTCAGCCTGGCTGCCGCAGCCACGGCGACAGGGCTGGGGGTGTTGGTCTCGGCCCTGGCCCGCACCGAAGCGCAGGTGGGCGGGTTAACCGTCTTGCTGCTCCTCACCCTCTCGGCCCTGGGCGGCTGCTTTGTGCCCCGTTTCATCATGCCCACCTGGTTGCAAACCATTGGCCTGGTGACCCCCCATGCCTGGGCGCTGGATGCCTATCAGGACCTGTTGGTGCGTGGCTATGGCCTGGCCCAGGTCCTGCCCAAGGTGGGCATCCTGGCCGGCTTTGCCGCCCTCTTTTTCGGGATCGGCGTGTGGCGGTTCCGATTTGACACGGTTGAGGGCTAAATAACTGGAGGGCAACTGCTCGCAGTTGCCCTATCAAAGGACACAAAATCATCAGGAGGAGGTCAAATGAAAACTCGACAGAATCGAAATCGTTGGATGGCGGGCGTGGCCCTGATCGGCATCGGGCTTTTGCTCCTGGTCGCCCAACTTGTGGGGGGCGAGCTGCTGGGCCGGGCCTTTTTGCTGCTGCTGGGTGGAATCTTTGTCCTGTGGGGCCTCTTGAGCCGTCAGATCGGCCTGCTGATCCCCGGCGGCATCCTGAGCGGACTCGGCCTGGGAGTGCTGCTCATCACCGGACCTTTTCACTCGCTGGAGGAAGCAGACCAGGGAGGGGTCTTTTTGCTGGCCTTTGCCCTGGGATGGGGCCTGATCTCCCTGCTATCGTTGCTCCTCCCCGGCCGGGCCTGCTGGTGGCCGTTGATCCCCGGCGGCATCCTGGCCCTGATCGGCGGCGGGCTGCTGTGGGGAGAGGCCGGCCGACAGGTGTTGGAGTGGGTGGGTCAGCTCTGGCCCGTAGCCCTGATCGCCGGCGGACTGTACCTGATCCTGTGGCGGCGGCGCTGAGGAAGGGCGACAGGGGGTGTCCGGGGAACGGTTGTTTGTCAGCGAAGCCAACTTGTGCTATACTTTACCAGGAGAATGCGGAACAGGTCCTGGTTTGCACCCCAGAGACGCAGAGAGCGCCGAGTTCTTTATGATTTCTCTGCGCTCTCTGCGTGCCCGGCGGTGAAAAAAGAGATGAAGCGGCTGTTCCAACGGCAGGGGGTGTTGCTCTATCTGATCGGCTACCTGACCTGGGGCACAGTGGCCCTGATCAGCGTGCAGGTCATCCGCCAGGCCGGCAAACCGTGGTGGTGGGTGGGGGGGCCGCTGCTGGCCTTCGCCCTGGTGCAGGCCCTCATCCCGGAGGCGGAAGCCCCGGCCTGGCGGCGCTGCCTCTACCTGACCGTCCAATCGCTGCTGGCCCTGATCCCGATCTTCCTGAGCCCGGAAGCCTGGTCGGCCTCTCCCATCCTCTATTTCATTCTCAGCGCCCAGGCCATGCTGCTCTTCCCCCTGCGCCCCGGCCTGCTGTGGATCGGCCTGTTTATCCTGCTCACCGCCGGAGCCTTTGTCTATACATTGGGTGTGCGCACCGGGCTGCTCACCCTGCTGCCCTACAGCGGCGGGTATCTGTTTTTCGGCGTCTTTGCCCAGGCGGTGGCCAGCGCCGAGGCCGCTCGCCGCCAAAGCCAGGCTCTGCTGGCCGATTTGCAGGCGGCCCACCGCCAGTTGCAGGAATATGCCCTCCGTGTCGAAGAGCTGGCCGTGGTCGAGGAGCGCAACCGTCTGGCCCGCGAGATGCACGACACGTTAGGCCATCGCCTGACCGTGGCCTCGGTCCAACTGGAAGCCGCTCAACGCCTGTGCCCCACCGATCCGGAGCGGGCAGCGGGCCTGGTTGGCAACGTCCGCGACCAGGTGCGCGAGGCGCTGGGCGAACTGCGGGCCACCGTCGCCGCCCTGCGGGCACCGGTCGAGGCTGACCTGCAACTGCCCGGCGCGCTGCGGCGGCTGGCAGACCATTTTGAGCAGGCCACCGGCCTGACGGTCCACCGTGCCCTGCCCGAAGAGATGCCCCCTTTGCCTGCCACCCACCGCCTGGCCCTCTACCGGGCCGCCCAGGAGGCGCTGACGAACGTCCAGAAGCACGCCACAGCTAGCCAGGTCTGGCTGGTCCTGAGCTTCGATCATGAGGCCATCTCGTTGCTGGTCGGCGACGATGGTCAGGGGCCACCCCCCGCTGGTCACCCAGAGGGTTTTGGCCTGCGAGGGCTCCGGGAGCGGGCCGGACAACTGGGGGGGACGCTGCACCTGGAGCCCCGACCCGGCGGAGGGACCCAGGTGTCTTTGCGGCTCCCCCGACCGGCCTGACCCCCAATTGTAGGAGAAGCCATGACCACACCAATCCGCATCCTGCTCGTGGATGACCAGCGCCTCATGCGCGAAGGGCTGCGCATCCTGCTGGAATTGGAGCCAGACCTGAAGGTCGTCGGTGAGGCCGAAAATGGAGAAGCCGCTCTGGAGGCCTATGCCACACTGCGGCCCGACCTGGTGTTGATGGATGTGCGGATGCCGGGCATGGATGGGGTGGAAGCCACCTGGCGGTTGCGTGGACGCTGGCCCGAGGCCCGCGTGGTCATCCTGACCACCTTTGATGACGACGAGTATGTCTTTGAGGGGCTGCGCGCCGGGGCATTGGGCTACCTGCTCAAAGATGTTTCCGGCAGCGAGCTGGCCCAGGCGGTACGCACCGTGGCCGGCGGCGGGGCCCTCATCCAGCCCTCGGTCGCGCGCAAAGTCGTGGCCGAGTTCGCCCGCCTGGCCCCACCGGCCCGTGTCGCCGATACCGGCCTGGCCGAACCCCTCTCCGAGCGCGAGGTGGAGATCCTGCGCCTGCTGGCCCAGGGCCTGACCAACCGCCAGATCGCCGACCGGCTCAGCCTGGCCGAGGGCACGGTCAAGAACTATGTGACGATCATCCTGGACAAGCTGGGCGTCCACGACCGCACCCAGGCGGCGATCCGGGCCCGAGAGTTGGGAATATAACAGGGCTTTCTTGTGGCCATGACCGGCTAAAGCCTCTACCCCTTGTGGTATGCAAAAATCCAGGGGTATGGGTTCCTCTTATGAAAAGTCTACCACGAAGGCGCACAGGGCAAAGAAATGAGAGGAAATTGACAGAAATTCCCCGTGTCCTTCGTGTCCTTAGTGGTTTCCAGACTGGCTCTTATTTTGGCTTGCCGACCGCCGTCATCTCGACCACGATCCCCCCTGTGGCAGAAGCCAGCAGGTTGTAGGCCAGGCCCACCAGGGCGACCGTCACGGCCAGAAAGGCCCCGCTGACCAGGGCCAAGGCCAGGACGGCCAGGAACAGCGCCGGCAGCGAGGTCGCTCCCAGCGTCTGCAGCAGCGCCAGCACCTTTTCCAGCCCCAGGAGCTGCACAAAGTTCAGGTGGGTGATCTCCTGGCCGAGCAGGCTGACGGTCACCTCCTGCCAGCCCTCCAGCCAGTGGCGCAGCAGGCCGACCACCCCCAGGCCAAGCAGCCCACACA
>DAOTYI010000035.1:0-16719 GCA_034434895.1 Anaerolineae bacterium | reverse complement strand
GCTCCCCATCCCCTCCCACGGCCTGCCACACGCCGGCAATGGCCCCTCCCCCCAGCCGTTCCTGCAGGGTGTAGATTTTGCCGCTGTTGGCCTGGATCGTTCTTTCGTGTGACATCTGTCTTCCTCCTTACAAACAGGCTTGATTTCAGACTCCGCCCAACGGCAGAGCCCGCCGCCCTCCCATGGCGATCAGGATCTGGCGGCCGATCTCCTCCTCCAGAGGCTCGATCTCCTCCTGGAGCATCAGGCTGAAAAGTTCCAACAGGTCCACCATCTGGCGTGCTTCGGGCTGGGGCAGATGTTTCTGCCATTCCTGGGCCTCGGTGCGCAGACGATCGATCCCTTCGGTCAACCAGTCCACCCGGGCAGCAGCCAGGGTCGCCCTCTCCCACTCCCTGCCGGAAAGGGTGTGGATCAGGCGTCGGCGATGATCGAGGAGGGACCGGCCGGCAGTCCCTTCCTCTACTCGCCGCCGGGCATCCTGCTGCGCCCTCTCTTCGACCGTTTGTTGAACCTGTTGATACTCGATGGGGTGGCGGTACTGGTCAGGGCGCTCCTGGTCCTGCCCCTTGAAAGTAAAAGTAGTCAACGCCTCCAGGAATGAACCACGGCGCCCCTCCGGGGTCAGCAACCAGCGATCTGGCGGCAAGGTCAAAATCCAGGCGGTCTCTCCCCCTTTCTGGGACCGGGGCACCTCCCGGGCAATCAGCCCGTGCAGGTAGGACAACAGGAAAAGCCGCATGCGGTCCAGGTGTTCCAGTTGAGCCACTATCTCCGGGGTCAGGAAGCGGCGTGGCCGGAGGCGGTCTTCATACCGGCTGGCATTGACCTCGGCAGGGAAAATGTGCAGGAAACGGCGATCCAGATCGCGGATCTGGAGCTCTTGATGATAGGACCAGTACTCATCCTGGGCCTGAGCATATTCCTCTACCGCGTCGAGCGGGATCAGCTCTTCGATATAGATCAGGTTGCAGTGAAAGGGATCGTCGGTGTAGACGCGAGAAGCGAAGCGAGGAGCCTGGCCTTGCGGGTCCACAACCTGGCCGGCCAGGCGGGCCAGATGTTGTAACCAGGAATCGAGATAGTCCCGCTCGCCGTCTGTGTGGGGTTGGGCTATGCACAGATAGTTGGCCCGCCACGGATCGGCCGCGGTATGTCTTAAGGTCACACCGCCCTGCCGGCCAGACCGCCGGGCCAGATCGGCGGGGTCACGATGGTAGTGAACCAGATAGCTCAGCACCGACTCGACCTCCAGGGCGCTCTCAAACACCGGCCGGCACCAAGCCAGAAAGGCCCCTTCATCAGTCGGGTCCAGCGGTTGCAGCGGGCCACCTGCCGGATTGCGCCAACCCAGATGCAGGTCCCGGTCCAGGTCCCAATCGAATTGGGCCAGCAGGTCCTCAACCACACTCTGTCCAGCCGGGTGGGTATAAAACCGATACCGGTCCTCCTCAAAGGTGTCATCAGAAATCGTCCAACGGACCGCGATCTTTTGCCGGTCTTCCCGCTCTGTCTTGAGCCGCCGTTGCCGGTCTTGTAAACGCCTGTAGAGGCTCTCCGGCCCCAGGGCCAGCGCCTGGCCCCAGGAGTTCATCTGGTCCCTCAAGTGCCGGACATGGTCCAGGGCCTGCTCCACCAGTTTGACTCCGGCCCGGTCAACGAGCTCCCTTTGTCGCATCTCTGCCCGCTTTTGTTCCTGGTCCAGATATTCTTTCTGGGCACGGGCCAACCTGCGCCGGGCCCAGGGGCCGCGTCCATCCACAAGCCGGGTCATTTCCTTGAAGCGGTGCCTGGCCAGGTCCCGGGCGGATAACCACTGTCGCGGTTGGATCGCCTGCGCCCTCTGGCCGTCCCTGAGCACCTGACAGGCGCGGTCGAGGTGGTCGGCCAGGCCCGACAGAAAGTCATGGGCATAGCCCAATTTGCCTCCCTTCCTCCGTCGAGCATCACCACTCTGGCCATTGAGCAGGGCCAGCAGATACCAGGTCAGAGCCAGTTCAAAACGCCGGATCTGGGTCTGAATCTGTTCGTCCAATCGCTGCTCCCAGCGGCCGCCCTGAAAGCGGCCATCAGGTCCTTCGACCCCCAGCCAGGTCTCTTTGAACTCCCGCACCTGGCGGTCAATTCGGGCCACGCTCTCGGCCAGCGATTCGCCCCGGGTCCGGTCGCAGGTCAGGATCCGATCGGTCAGGCAGGGGGAAAAAGCATCCTCTCCCTGGAGTTCAAGGGCCTGGAGCCAGGCAGCGGTCTCCCACCGGGCTGGCGGAGGGTTGGTCAGGCGGGATAGCCAGGGAGGGAGCTCGATAGCCTGCTGCGGGTCCCGCGGATGGGGGACCGGGCTGAGTTTCAAAAAGTCGGGTAATTCGTCGCGGCCGTGACGGCCTGGCCGTTCCTGATTGGCATCGGGGGGCAGCCGGTTGGCCTGCCCCCCCTTGGAGCCGAGCAGGAGGTCCAACACCTCCAGGGCCAGGCGCAGGCTCCAGCTCTGGATCAGGTCCTGGATGGGCAAGACGATGGTGTAAGCACCCACGGCCCCTACGGTTCCCCCGTCAGGGGGCAAGAGGCCACGCCTCCTGCGATTGTCAAGCTCGCTCTGCAAATTTTGCCTGTGTTCTCTGATCGGCTGTCCTGCCTTCTGGTCTATCAAGGTGCAAAGGATGTCGGCCAGGCAAGGAGCCAGGCCATATTCTAACGGCAGATCACCGGCCAGGCTTCCATCCAGCAGGTAGAGAAAGTCGAACAGAGGTCCTGACCACTCTCCCCGCCACAGATCGTCCCCGTGGGCATGATAGTGAAAGGGCACCGGTTGACGAGAGCTCGCCTCCGAGGAGAGGCGGCCCAGTTCCCGCAAGGTGGCGTAGGACCGGGCGCGCATGGCCGGCAAAGCGGTGGCACGGGCTAAAGTGCGAAAGGCTGCCGGCAACAGCAGATAGCCCCACAGGGTGGAAGAGCGGAACCCTGCCTGTTGGGCCAGGCGGCGAGACAGATACGCCATATCAATCACCATCCCGGCCCCGCTGGTCCCCACCAGCGAAGCGACCAGCAGGATCTGGACCGATTCTCCATCGCTATCGGCGTGGATGCGCTTCAACGCATCGGTCAGCAAAGCATAGAGGCGGGAATGGTCCGGTGCCTGGAGCTCCTGGAAAAGTGCCAGACGCCCCAGTTGACGAAAGGAAGCATCGCTTTGCCCCCATATAAAATCGGCACGGGCCAGGATGTTGGCATGCTCTTGAGCCAGGAACCAGGGGTTGACCTGAGGGTGCCGGCCCTGGACAACTTCCTGGACATAGCGGGCAATCTCCTGGCCCAGGTACAGATATTCGCCCGGATCATCCAATCCCGGTTGCTCGAACCGCCGGGCTGTGTCCAGGACCAGGAGACGGATGCCCGGTAGCATCCGCCCTGAGCCTCTGTCCATCAGGTTGCGTTTCAGGCAGGCAGCAACCTTTTGGCCGGTACCTCCCAGGCCGATGAACAAAGTAGGACTGACTCCACCCTCAGGTCGCATTCGATACCTCGGTGAGCAAAAGCTCTTCTGTCAGGCAAGATCGCCCACGTCCGCTGCCCTGCCTCCCCGTGGGGATGAGGAGATCATTCCCCTGATCTGAGCCGGATCGGTCGCCCCCAGGTCTTTAAGCAGCCAGATCAGGTTGGGCACAACCTCCTGCCAGCTCTGCGGCTGCATCTGAAAATCCAGTTCATCCCCTTTATCCAGGATCACATGCACATTGACAAGACCGGCCTCCGCTTCCTGATCGGTGTTACATGTGACCACCAGCTTCTCGATAAAACTGAGCGGGGCCGCCTGAGTCAGGTCATACACCCACCGGTTCTTTTTCTTTTCTCCGGGTTTTTCCAGGTCCTCTTGCCACAGGATTCGACCATCCGCATCAACCACTACCAGGAATCCCCGGCAGGGGTGTTGGGCCAACCTGATATTGTGGCGGATCAAGACAGCGGCTGCTACCAGGGCAGCAAACAAACTCACCAAACCGGCCACTGCCCCGCCCGCCAACACCGGGTTTTCGATCCGCTGGATGGTCAACCTCTGGGACCGGGTACCGTACATATAACTTTCCTTTAACGGAGCAGAGGCCTGGACCTCAACCATGTATTTTCCCCGGCCGAGATTCTCCCCTTCAGCACGGAAGAGACCCGGCCTGTCGGTCGGTTTCCAGGCTATCTCACCGGACCGATCTTGCCCCTCACCGTCCCACACGCGGATGGAGAGGGGCCTCTCCGGATTCCCATTCATAACCTGGTTGGCGGCCACCGGCTCGCCATCGGCCAACAACTGGGCTTCAACCACCATCGGCTGGGGTTGAAACAGAACCGAGCGCACCGGTTGGCGGCGGTTGGTGGTGTCGGGGATCTGGAGATCAACCAGAGTTGTTTTGAGAACCAATAACTCTTGCTCTGTCCGAGCCAGCACCGACTGTCCACCTGTTGCCATGTTTTTGACCTTGAAAGTGGAAATCAGGCGTTGCGGCCCATCGGTCGTGGGCGAAAAGACGGCCGTCCATTCTGCCGGAGTAGACATCTGAGGCACCACAGCCTGCTGGTGACTTGCTGCCTGCAGGGAGGTCTCCATCTGGAGTTGGTAGGCCGGATCTAACGTCAGCGGGTCCCCATTGCTATCATGGAGCCGGCAGGTTGCCGTGATCCCGTGATACTGTCTATAAGGGGGAGCCGAAAGCTGGCAGACCACTGTCGGGGCAACAGCCTCTAGAGGAGGAAAAGCCACCTTCAGCGGCACATACTCCCGGCCCTGCGAATCATAAGCCCGGCCGATCACCTGGATCTGGTGGGGACCGACAGTCAGGGGGGTAAAAGTAGCAGCCCACTCGTCCGCCTGTTGGACCTGGAGAGGGAGGGTCCACACCTGACCGGCCGGGTCGGTGATGATCGCCTGGGCGCTGATCTGAGCTGCAACGCCGGCCGACAGATTGGAGCTGTCAATCAGGCCAAAACGCAGAGGAGCCGGCTCATATTGAGTCAGGCGGTTGCCAGACAGCCGGGATTCAGCAGTAAGGGAGCGGACCTCAAAGGGGTTTGGTTTGCCGGCCAGGACCTCAATGCGCTGGCCGCTCAGATCATGGCTGATGGCTTCGACATGGACCCCATAGGAACCCACGACAGGAGGCACAAACTCGCCCTCGTAGCGGCTCTGCCCACTCTGCCGCAAATGAACCGGCCAGGTCCGCCCCCCTGCCTGCATGGTAGCCGTTACCAGCAACTGATAGATGGGATCCTGGTAGACGGGGAGAGGGTTGCCGTTGATATCCTCCAGGCGATACACGATCTGGGTTGGCATCTGGCGATATTGCACACCGACCGGTTTTTCCAGGCTCCCTTGCGCCGGAACCTGGCGCATGACGATTTCCGTTTCGGACCCCTTTGCAACAGCGATCACCCACCGGCCTGGTTCAGGATTGGCAACGGTCACCTCTTCAATGGGAGTGTCCTGGCCGGTCACCTTGACACCCGCCGTTGCGCCCAGTGCCTTGACATCACGGCCCAAGGCATCGGTGATCACGGAACTTTCGGAAATTTCGGCCTTGTAAAAAGTAAACTTGACTTCAGCCAGGTAGGGGGGGATGATCTGAGGACCGACCTCTATCTGTTTCTCGATAATGACTTTTCCAGACATCCCCTGGGTCAGTTCTCGCAAGATCTCTCGGAACCGGATCCCGACGTCGGTCTCGTTGAGGCGGACGAGCTGAGCGCGAGCCGGGTCGCCGGTGACCTGGGCCCAGTAATTGGCATAGATGGTGTTCCAGTAATGGCGTTCGGCATCGTTCATAGCCACGACATAGATCGTATACCGGGGGGAGGGAAAATTCTCCTGGCTCCGAGCGATCAATTGCTCCATATGAGTGCGCAGGCTGAACCCCTCTTCATCTACATAAGCCTGGCCGTCTGTCAGGACGATGATGGCCCGGCGATGATTCTGGCCGGCACCTGCAGCATCCAGTTGGGCAAATAGCCTTTCCGCCTGCTCAAAAGCGGCCAAAAAGTTGGTGTCGCCCAGGTGGTGCCTGGCCAGGAAGCCAGGGGCCAGGCTGGACTTCAGAGCCGCCTCTTGCCGCAGCCATTCTTCTTCATTGCCCGAGGAGATCGTCTCCCAATAATAAGGCATCTCGGTTGTGCCAAAGTTGAGTATCTGAGCCCGGCTCCCAAAGTAAACAACGGCTACCTGATAGGTTGCCTTCGGATGGATCTGCCACTGATCTACCCCTAACCACGAGATGGCATGTTGGACCCCATAAAAACGCAGGCCGAGTGGGTCGTTCGCCTCCGGATGCTTGTCGCAGTCGCACGCTTCTCCACACATACTGCCCGATTGATCCACGATGAACACAATGTCCAGGCCATCATATTGGGGGGGCTGGGCCTGGGCTCTGTTCCCGGTCATCAGCCACAAGAACAGGCCGATAAACACCATCGCGCAAGCAAGCAATCCACCTCTTGACTTCACCTCTTCCTCCTACCGTGCACCTTCTGGGCCCAGCATAGCAATCAACTGTTCAGGATAGCCCTGATTCTGCATCTCTCTCTGAACCTGCCGGTACTCATACTGGATTTGCCGGATGAGAAGCCGGGGGGTATCTGGCGGGTGCCACTCCAACAGGGCATAGCGAGCCAATGTACTGCCATCACGGGGCTGCCCCACACTGCCGGGGTTCATCAGCACCGGCCGGTCCTCTAAATCCTCCAGGGGAAGCCAGCCGTCAATGGGCAACGACAACCGGGTCCAGCGGTTGCCATTGGAGGGCAACCTGGAATCCCGCTGCCAGAGAGCCGGCTCATGGGTATGTCCTACGATCATCAGTCGAGGTGACTGCCACCCTTCAGGCGACACCCGTTGCCGGACAGCATCTTCGCCCCAAGGCAAAGGGTGGTCGTGCAACGCCTGCCAACAGACCTCTGCTTCGGCCCGTCTACGAACATATTGGATGACACATCCTGTCGGATCGTTGTGGATGAAACGACCATGAGCCAGATAGACCCCGGCACAGGGCGAAGTCACGACCGGCAACCAAGCCAGATGCTCCAGCATAGCAACCTGATTCTGCAAGGCGTCCTTGTGCAAAGCAATCACCCAACTGGCTTCAGGCCGAAAGTAGCCCATCGGAAAGTGCTGGCCGCCGAGGACAATGTGGTTGCCCTCATTCAGATGCCCCACAAGCCCCCAATCATGATTGCCGGCCACCCATCCCCAGGGTGGGATGTTCAACCGGCACAGCCCATGCCAGACCTGAAGGGGCCACGGGCCATAGCCCACCACATCGCCAAGGCACCAGAATTCCTCTGCTCCTTGTTGTTGAGCATCGTCCAGCACGGCGTTAAACGCGAGCAGATTGCCGTGAAGATCGGACAAAACGGCGATGAGCATATGTCCTTCCTTCTATGACGTAACTACCTCGACACTGTTAAATTAACGTAAATGGCGGTCAAGGTGGACCTCACCCCATTCCCCAACCCCCTTCCCCTCTCCGCCGTGGAGAGGGGAAGGGGGCCAGGGGGTTGAGTCAAACCGTTCCAGGAGCGGATGACCAGGACAGACACGCTTGCAACCTTCTATGGCCACAGTACGCCGCGCTTCAAGGTCCTTAATCTCCTGACGATGGAGCCACTGCCGGATCGGCCGTGTGACCGGAGGCCCTCCCCTGGTCAGCCGGTTCAAGGCTCTTTGAGCCCGGTTCAACTCCTCCCAGGCTTTATCCCATTCTTCCCGTCTGTTCTGGATATCCCGGCCCCGCTGGTGGGCAGCTTCAAGCCATTTAGTCACCTTTCCCAACTTTTCCTTCGCTTCATTCAGCACCGCCTGAGCCCGTTTACTTGCTAACTTCTCAGGAGGGATGGGAGGGTGTTTCAAGTAAGCAGAAGCCTGTTCCAGAGTTATCCCATCCAGCATGGAGGATGGGTTGGCATCTGGCCTGATCAGCCACGCGGCAGCATCTTCTGGGCTTCCTGCGTTTGTTTGATAGAGACAGAACGCTTCATCAAACCTGCCTCTGTTCAACAATTGTTCGATCTCTTGCTCAATCCGGGGCCAATCGGCCCAACTTCGCAGGCGTTGCAACCACCCCTCCATCGTGTCCACCTGACTTTGCCGCGCCTCAACCAACTCCCGACACCCTTTTATCCCGCGTGACAAAGTGCGCCCCTCTGCATCCTGGAGGCTCAACCCCGGCCCAATATTGTACTCCCCATTCGGATCTCCTTCTTCTGGACTGGCCATCCGGTCCAGGGCAGCCACCACCTCTCGAAAACGATCCTGTTTCCACAGATCTGCGATCTGTCCGGCTAACTTTTCGAGATTTTGGCGCCGTTCTCTACTGCGGTGATATTCCTGTTTCAACTGCTCGGTGCTTTGATGCTCGTCATATCCCAGGTTCTTAATCTCCCTCAAAGCAGCTTCCACGACACTCCAGTCGCCGCTGCCTTTGGCCGCCGTTAAACCACCACGGGCTCTGCTCAGTGCTGCCTGAAACTTTTGCAGGTTATCTACCAGGCTTTCCAGGTCATGGATCAATGTACTGACTTCATCCGGACGCCGATCTCCTAGATAGGAACCAAATCGCTTCAAAACATCACGACCCTGACGTGCCTGATCCCGCAACTGAATCGCCCTCTTCAGATGCTCGTCCAGAGCTCTGGCCGGATCCCCGCCGAAATCACGCCCTGCTTTATTGGTTTCAAGCCGTTCCGCCTCATCCCGCAACTTCTCCAGGCTTACATCAAACTGAGCGAGTTTCTCTCGAGCCTTGTGGTGGTTTTTATCCAGGCACAAAATACGACTGGCGATCTCGATCTGGTCAAAAAGAGTCTCCTGCTGGAGTTCCAGGTTTTCCATCTTTTGACTTAAGTCCTGGATCGCCTGGCTTTTACGCCCTCGCCACCAGATTTCCAGATCGGCTCTCAGCTCCGGAAAATCGGTCAGAAGCTGCTGAGCTTTTGTGGCCGCCTGGGTAAAATCCTCCACCCCCCGATCTAGAGCCAGCAGGGACTCTATCTCCCGTTTCTGCCCCGCCGCCTTTTTCACCTTTTGGGCCCACCCCCGCACCTCCTCAAGAGCTGAACGGTGCTCCTCTCCCCGTTTCGATCGTTCGATCAACGCCAGTCCCCATTCAGCATAGTGGAGGGCATTCTCCTCTTCCCCCCGTGCCTGATAAAGCCTGGCCAGCCGTCCTTTGACCTCAACACTTTGCGAATACTTTTTCTCCAGCTCTTTCAACCTGTCCCGCACGGCGTCGCTTGAATCGGTCGGGTCCAACTTGTGCAACGCCTCCTGGAGCTGAGCGCTCTCCTGCCGCTCCAGGTAGAGAGTTTTTTCCTCAGATGAAGCTTCCTTGACCGCATTCCCCCACCACTTGACGGCCTCGGTCCAGTTCTCTTGCTCCTCGAAAGCGAGGGCAAAGTCACGATAGCATCGAGGGAGGGCGCGCTGCCGCCAGGCCTGGGCGCGGGGATGGCCAAGTTGAACGAGGACCTCTTCCACCAGGAAACGAATCCGGTTTATATCCAGGCTGCCAACCGGAGCTTGAAGCAGAGCCTCTAACTCCTCTTCCACCTTTGGTTGCCAGGCAATGGCCATCTGACGCCAGGCCTCTTTCACTTCATCGCGGCTGAGAATCCAGGGGTCTTGGCGCCAGCTTACCAGGACCCTATATGCTTCCTCCGGCCTGGTGGTGAGAAAAGGTCGCACCTGCTGCAAAGCCTGACGGGCTTCTGCATCTCGCCTTCGACCTTCCTCAATCTCCTGCAGCCATTTTTGAGCCTCAGGCCGGTCGTCGCCCAGAGTCGCGATCTTGAGCAGGCGCTCCGCTTCCAGCAAAGAACCCGCCTCTTTCTCCCGAACAGCTTGCAGAAAGGCCAGCCGTGCTTTGAGCCGGTTCTCATACCTGTCCAGAATATCCCTTCTATCGGGGTACCTGGGCCGGATGTTCGATAGCTCTTGCAAAGTTTCCTGCAATGCCTGGTCATCACTGCCCTTGAGCAGATCATCTACCGAAGCCAGGAAACGGGCCAGGTCCAGCGAGGCAGTCAGGCGCGGAGCAATGGCCTGGATCTCCGGATACTCGTTCGCTGCCTGACCCAGGCGGTCTTGCAGGGCTTCAAATTTTCGTCTGGCCTCTTCACCGGCCTCCCGGGTGCCTTTATCGAGCAACTTCCGGATATCGGCCACAATATCTTCTACATCTTTGGCCTGCTTCTGGACAACCTGGATGCGGGCATCCAGTTCACTGAGCTGGTTCTGGAGCGCAACGATCTCCGGAGCCTGATCCAGCCTGGCCTCTTTCAGCACCTCCTGGACCCGTTGTCTGGCCTCCGAGAGCAAACGCTTCTCCAACAGGCTCCTGGCCTCCTCCAGCCCCTGCCTCACACGCGCCTGAAGTCTGGTCCGCAGCGTAGCCTCTACCCGCCCCAGATCAGGGATGTGGGGATCTTGCTGCCTGGCCGTCCTGAGTTTTTCCCAGGCCTGAGTCACGTCGGCCAGGCTCTCTGCCTCAATCAACAATCTTGAGGCCTCTTGGCGTTTCTGGCGCGCCGGTTCGATCTCTTCCCTCAGAAGCTCCTCAATCGCAGCCTTTTCCGGATCGGGCATCAGGCCGCTGGTGTTTAATAGAAATTCCTCCACGATCCGAAAAGCGCCCTCGGGAGAATGATCAACAAACAAAGCCCTGCGTGCATCCTCGATTTTGCCCGGCGTCTTGGCTATTACCCATTGAGCTGCCTGCTTCTTATACTCCTCTATGGCCTCTCTCGCCGGAAGGCGCTTGAGAAAGCGACCTTCCAGATCATAGACCTCAACCTCCTCGGTGGGATCCTTTGCTCTCAGGCTCTCGATAACTTCCCTGTAATGCCCTGTTGCCCCCACGGTGGTCAGGAGCCCAAGCAAAGCTACAATGGTTGCGCGCTTGCTTCGAACTTGCCGGACCAGATCATCCAGTTCCCAGGCCTCAGGATAGTTAGCCAGGGCCGATTCGGCAATTCTGAGGGCTTCTCCATAATCCTCCTCAATAAATGCAGGGCTATCCCCCCTTTTCCGCCGCCTTTCGGCACTCTCCAGCCGCTTCTCCACCTCCCCTTTAATCTGGCCGATCTCTTGAGCCTGCCTCCAGCCCTTTGCTCGCTCCCGGGCCCTGTCCTTCCAGACAGAGATTCGCCCATCCTCAGGGATCAACCCCTCCAACCGGACAATCAGTGACTGGACAGCTTCCTCATCAAACGGTTCGGCCTGCAATGCTGCCTGGATTTGGCTTTCCAGATCCCGGACTATTTCCCCTCGCCGGTTTTCGATCTGAATGCGGAGATCGGCGATATCCTGCCGTAATCGCTCATTAGCCTTGCCCCACGCCTTTTCCAGATAAGCATAAGCGCCATCCAGGTCATTGTTCCTCAGGCAATCCTGGGCTTTGCTGATATACTCCCGACAGAGAGTTTGAGCTGCTTGTTCAAAGTCTATACTCATTTGTTCTCTTCTCTCTCCCTACCCGGTCCCCTCCCCCGGGCCATCATTGGAGCCTGGGCTTATCCTGACCAAACCGAAATTGCCCCAACCTCGACATACATCCAGGTTCGTCAGCCACTACCATCGGCCATTTTCCGCCACTGTTGAAACTGTCCCACCCCCAGCACCACTGCCATGGCCTTGCCATGGGTATAGACCACAAACCATTCCCCTCCAAACCGTGCCCGTTCTAAAATATCCCGCACATGGGCCCGCAATTCTGTAGCATTGATCGGGGTAGCGCCCTCAAAGAGGAATTCAGGCACCATCTTCCCGTCCTCCATTTCCCACCTCATTGCCAGATTTGACCAAAATGGACGATCTGTACAGATTGACAGTGCCCAGTATACTAACACCAATCACCAAGATCAATTCTAAAATCGTCACTTCTGGTACAGATTCCAGCCCAAAACGATTACATTTTGGGACTCAAAACGACTACTCAATCCCTCGCAACTTCTGTCGTGCCTCCTCCCGACTATGAACCCCCAGTATCTGATAAATGCGCCGGATCTGCCGCCGCACTCCACCCTCGCTCAAATGCAGAATCTCGGCGATCTCTGCCGCCGGCAGGTTATCCTCACAATACAGGCGTGCTACCCGTTGCAAGCCCCGGTTCAGAGGCATCCCCTGACGTGGCGGCACCAGATAACATGCCACATGCTGTACCCCCTGAATGCGTCCGAAAGCCCGTTCGCTCACCGACCGGGTATAGCAGAAAAAGCCCTGGTGTACCCTCTCTACTACATCGGCAATGTTGCCGGCTGCTTCCTCTTTCTTCAAGATGGCATCCACCCCTAATTCCACAGCCGCCCGGATGAAGGGCAGTGTCGGTTCCATCAGACAACAGACAACTTTGCACGGCAGTTTCCGCCTTCTGAGCCAATCCATCAACCCCCGGAGCAGCTCCACCGGGTCACGCTCCTGCCCAAATGGGTCTACATCAAACAGAATTATGTCGGGCAACACAGACTTGCCGTTTACCTCCAGCAACCACTGGGCCTCCTCTACATTGTGCGCTTCGTCAAGCACCGTTGTGCGTCGGTCCTTACTCAGCAACGAATAGAAAGCATAGCGGGCGTAGTAATCGTCCTCAATAAGCATCACCCGGATCCGGGACATTCTCTGCCCCCTTCACGTTGCAAAGTTGGTAGATCGCATGGATACAAGGTTACAATCTCCCTGCCTTGACCTCATGCCACACCGTCGTGCCACCCAGAAACCGTGCCAGCCGCACTCAAGGTTAACAGATACCCTCCCCCACCAGCGGTTGCAGCGAGGTGTACACCCGTGGCCCGGCGCCGGGCTGCTACATCGTCTGAACTCCACTCAGCCTCCCCCCACCAACCGCGCTCGCCCCCCCTCCAGCTTGCTACTGGCACCAACTCCAGTATACCACCTGATCGTCTGCCTGCATCTGCCACTTTCCGCCAAACCCCGCCAATTTCCGCCTGAAGAGGGCCGGCCTGCTGAACAACGACCCGGCCTTGCATTTTCGGAGAAGATAGGTTATCATGATTTCCATCAGATGGACGCAGGGGGTTTTCTCGCTTTTCTCCGCGGCCTGAGCGCCTCTGCGGTGAGTTCAGCAGTACTAACCCAGAAAAGGAAAGGACGTGCCCACGGGGACACGCCCTTTCCCGGCCGCGGCGGTCACCTACCTGGGAGGGGGACACTCGGTGGCCCCAGGAATCTCGCAACCGCCATCAGGGTGAATGCCCGACATGGACAGGCCATCGCTGGCCGCGATCCCTGCCCTCTGCCCCGGGGCGACACCGCCACTGGCGAGCGGTGCAGCCGCCGCCGGAGCGATGAGGGACACCAGCAGCACCACCACCAACCCGGCAGTCAGGAATACCTTGTGGGACATCTGACTCACCTCCTTTTAGATTCTGCCCCCAAGGTATCCGATCGGCTGTTGAAGGCGCAATGGACCTTCTCTACAACGATGTTGAATTGGTGTTGAACTCAGGAGAAGCTCTTCTATGGCCCTGGAAACCTTCGGCCGACAGCTCAGAGAATATCGGGAAGAGCGGGGCCTGGGCCAGGCCGAGGCAGCAAAACGTGCCAGGATCAGCCGACATACTCTGATCAACTGGGAAGGGGGAAAAACTCAACCCCGCCACCGCGACGAACTGTTGAGTTACGCCCGCGATGTCCTGCGCCTGACCTGCGAGCAAACCCAAAAGTTGCTGGTAGAAGCCTACGGCGACGGCCTGACCGAGGAGGAGCGCCGTACCTATTTCCCCGGCCATCCGACCCCTGCTGTCCAACCTCACGTCGGGGATGAGGTGCAGAAGATGGGACGCGAACTCCTGGCCTCCTTCACCCGACTGTTCAGCAGCCTCCGCCCGCCGGAAGAAAAGGCCCGTTGGACCTGGCAGGTGGTCCTGTGGCTGGCCCTTCTTGCCCTCAGCCTCGTCGGGTTGGCAGGCCTGGGCGACCTGCTCCTCGGCACCATCCACCCCCTGGCCCGGTTCATGGCCCGCACCATCGCCGCCGTCTTGTTGATCGTGACCGGAAGTCTGGGCTTTCCTCTCTGGCGAGAATCTATCCCGGCCTTGGACCGGCAGCTCCGGCGGCAGCTCCCACTCTGGGCCGGTGTGATCGCCCTGCTCTTTGTCACCCTGAGCTTGTGGGCCGGCCCCGGCCGAACCGTCTACTGTCGAACTCATCCCTGCGATGAGCGGGTGGTGCTGGTAGAGCCCTTCGCCGGGCGAGAATTGGCCCACGGTGAGGTGGAAGAGGCCATCAGCCTGACCAGAGCCCGGATCGAGCAGTCTTTGCGCCGCACCGGTCACCTGCATGTGATGCACGCCATGGAGGACAGGGATCCCTTTACCCTAAACCAGATCGATCTGCGAATCAGCGGCTATTATGAAAACTATTTGCGCCTGGTCACCGACCTGTCGGACGGCCTGGGCAGGCCCCTGGCCGATCCCATCGAGGTCAGGGCAAAAGTATCCAGCCCTCAGGAGGTAGAAGCCCTGCAAAAGGAACTGGGACGCCGCCTGCTGGAAGCCATCGGCATCCCCCCGGCCCACGCTCATGCTGCCCTGGAGGCAACCTTCGCCCTCTCCCCCGACGCTCTGGCAGCGAACCAGGCAGGTGTGGCCGCCTACCGGCAGGGACGCCTGGACGAAGCCGAACACCACTTCGGGCAGGCGCTCCAGGCCGAGCCAGACTATGATGAAGCCCTGATCAACCTGGGGGTGGTCTATGCTGCTCAGGGCCGCTATGCGGAGGCCGAAGCGAGCCTGCAACGGGCACTGACCCTCGACCCGAAATCCCCCTACGCCTATTACAACCTGGGCAGCCTCTACAGCGCCCGCCAGGAGTGGAAGGCAGCTATCCGGGCCTACAAACAGGCTATCCGCTTCTTCCCCGGCTATGTGCAGGCATTTAACAACCTGGCCGATGCCTGCCTGGAGATGGGGAATCGGCACCAGGCTCGTTCCGCCCTGGAAAAAGGATTGGCCCTGGCCCCCGATGCCTTCTACCTGCATAAAAACCTGGGGCGACTGGCCCTGACTGAGGGAGATGCCTCCACGGCTATCGCCGAACTAAAACGCGCCCTGGAAGGTAACCCCGCCTACCCCGAAGCCCAATTTTACCTGGCTCAGGCCTACACGCTGGCCGGAGAACGCGCCGCCGCCTGCCAGGCCCTGGCCGACTATGAATCCCTGAGCGCTCCCCACGACCCCCACCGGCAAGAAGCCCACCAACTGTGGCAGGAACTCAACTGCCCGGAGGAAGGATCATGACCCTGTTGCTCCCCCGCTTACTCGCTCTTGCCTCCTGCCTCCTGCTTCTTGCCTCCTGTTCCCCCTCCCCTCCTCTCCCCACCGCTTCACCCACCTCTCCCCTCCAACTGCCGACTGCTGACCTTCAACGACCAACCGCCATGCTCATCGAGATCGAAGGTGAGGTGATGGTGCAGCAGGGAGCAGGCTACCCATCCTCAGCCACCGGCCGTCAGCTACAGCCTCGCCTGCTTCCTTTTCCGCTGCTGGAGGGGGATACAGTTCATGTTGCAGAGAACAGCTCAGGCCGGATCATTTGCCGGGGGGATCGGGAACTGTTGGCTACGGCCGGCAAATCGCTGACCATCAGCGAGGCCCTTTGCCAGAGTGGAACCCCACTGCCCACCGGCGCTTTTGCTGCGGTGCTGGTCTGGGCCGGCCAACCGGTGCCTACCGCCCGGGGGGAGATCCTGCAAATGCCTGTTCGAGACCACGAGGAGGATTACGGCTACCTCCCGGTCATCCTCAGCCCGCGCCACACTGCGCTTCTTGACCCCCGGCCAACGATCCGTTGGACGGCGGTGAACGGCGCAACCGCCTATCTGGTCACCCTCAGCGGTCCCGAGGGCCTGGTGATAGACAGCCTGGAGACCACAGCTACCGGGCTCCCCTATCCCGCCGATGCTCCTGATCTCCAGGCCGGTGTGCCTTATTTCATCCAGGTCAGCGCCCGCACCGGGCCGGCCGATCCACTGCGCACAACAGACCCTGTATCGGCCACAGTCTTGACAGAGGAGCTGGTCGAGCAGGTGAACCTCTTTACCGCTGCCATCCATGCCCGACCGCTGAGCGAGGCAGGTCGCCACTACCTGCTGGGTGGCTACTACGCCAGCCGGGGCCTCTATCAGATGGCCATTGCCGAATTCGAGGCGCTGCTTGAAACACAGCCCACCGCCCTGACCCATCAGGCTGTGGGCAACCTCTACCTGCGCATCGGCCTGCTCCACAACGCCTTTCCCCACTACGACAGGGCATTGGCGCTGGCTCTGGCAGCCGGCGATCCGCTCGGCCAGGCAGCCGCCCACGTCGGCCTGGGCCAGGTGGCCTGCGGTTGGGAGCATCGGGCCGAGGCCCTGACCCACCTGGAGACAGCGTTGAGCCTCTACCGTGAGCAAGGATTGGCCCAAGAGGTTGCCGCGCTTGAAGCAGCAATCAACCATTTGAGTTCTTCCCCGTGAAGGAATGAACAAAGGTGCCAGGCACCTGGTGGGCCCAAAGTTTCATGATTGCGAGTTTCAGATCGTCTCTAACGATTCTGAATCGGGTGCGACGATGAGCCACATCAGAAACATGTCAAGGGCAGGCCCTGCCCTCCTGGCCTGCCTGCTGATCCTGACCGCCAGCGGTGCGGTGGCCGCTCCCCCCGCCCCCCTGCCTCCTGCTCCGCCTGATCTC
>DAOTYI010000034.1:0-3258 GCA_034434895.1 Anaerolineae bacterium | reverse complement strand
CTTTCAGCCCGGCTGCCTCGCCGTCGGCCTCTGCCCCACCCCCGCCGACCTCAACCGCCACGCCGGCGCCCACCTTCCGCCTCATCGAGCAGACCGCCACCTGCGCTGACCCCGGACGGCCGGGCCGGCTCCGCGTCTGGGTGCAGGATGCCGCCGGAAACGGATTGGGAGGCATTGAAATCGTGGCCTCCTGGGCCGCCGGGCAAGACCGGTTCTTCACCGGCCTCCGGCCGGAGCAGGGGGCAGGCTATGCCGACCTGGAGATGAGACCTCAGACTGAGTACGAGGTTGCTCTGGCCGGTTTCCGGGGCGACATGGCCCGTGGACTGAGCCCGGACCTGTCGTCCGGAACCTGCCCGACAGGGACGGTGGCACTGGACTGGCACCTCACCTTTCAACGCCTCCAGCAGGGGTCCCGCCCGTGATCTTTACCGGGGCCGATTTGACACCGTCCCAATCTCTGGTATAATGGCAAACGCCCGCCAGGAGGTGAAAATTGTGAAATTGCGTTACGTCGGAAATGTACCCTTTTTCTCCACTCTGTCGGAGGAAGAGCAAGAGCGCATTTCCCAACGGATGCATCTGGAGCGCCGTCGCAGCGGCGAGAATCTGTTTCGCAAAGGGGACCTGTGTACTGCCCTGTATCTCATCAAATCGGGGTGGGTGCGCCTGACGGCCAACGGTGGAACCTCCCTCGCCAGCCAGGGGCCGGGCAGCCTGGTGGGCGAGACCGATCTGTTCCTGGACCAGCCCCATTCTCTGGGTGCCATGGTGGCCGCCGACGCCGAGTTGTGGGTTCTATCCCGGCAAGATCTGATTGACCTGATCGCCGAGACCCCCTCCATCGGCCTCAAGCTGAGCCTGGCCTTTGGTGCCCGGCTGGCCCTGTTGGACCGGTATCTGATCGAACAGCGCCTGAGGCCATTGCCCTTCTTCGCCAGCTTGAAGGACCAGGCCCTGGCGGCCATCGCCCGACGGTTGGTTCCGCTGGAAAAGAAGCAGGGCGAGTTCATCGTAGAGAGTGGGCAGCCTCCAGAGGCGCTCTTTATCATCGAGTTGGGGCGGGTCCACCTGCACAGCTCCGAGGAAGGGGGAGACTTTGCAGAACTGGGCGAGGGGGAGACTTTTGGCGAGATGGCCTTGCTGACCGGCAAACCCCATGCCCGCCCGGCCCAGGCAGCAACCGATGTGGTGCTCTGGGCATTGCCCGCCGCCGAGTTTGAGCCTCTGACCGCTGACTATCCCGAAGTGCGGCTGGCTCTCAGCCAGAGCCTCCACGGGCCGTTGTTGGCGCAAGACATGGGCCGGGCGATAGAGCGGCTGGCCACCATGCCCCTCTTCGCCGGCCTGTCGGAAGAGGTCCTCTGGGCGGTGGCTCAACGCCTGCTGCTGCGCCATGTCCCTGCCGGAGAATTGATCTTTGCCGAAGGGTCGCCTGGAGATGCGCTCTTTTTGATAGACAGTGGCCAGGTCGAACTGACCTCTGGAGGCAAGGCCGGCCGCGCCGCGCTGGCCCGGCTGGGGCCTGACGAGTTTTTCGGCGAAGCGGCCCTGCTGACCGGCAAGCCTCGCTCTACGGCAGCCCGGGCTGCGACCCATACCAACCTGTGGGTGCTGTACCGCTCCGACTTTGATGACCTGGTCAACCGCTATCCCTCCATCAGCCTGGCCTTGAGCCGGGTGTTGAGCCAGCGGCTGGCCGAGATGGACCGCCGCTTCACCGAAGGCCACCTGCGCGGCCTGCGGCTTCTGGCCGGACTGTCCCCTGGCCAGTTGGAAGAGATCAGCCGCCGGTTGCGGCCGGTGCGCTTCCGTCAGGGGGAGACGATCCTCCGCGAGGGCGAAGCGGGGGAGGAGCTCTTTTTCATCGAAACAGGGCGCGTCCAGGTGGTCCGGGGACAGGAGGAGCGGCCTTTGCTCCTGGCCGAACTGGAAGCGGGTGACCTGTTCGGCGAGATGGCCCTGCTGACCGGCGCTCCCCGCTCGGCCACGGTGACGGCTCTCAGCGACGTGGACCTGTGGGTCCTGTCCAAGGCCGACTTTGACGACCTGGTGACCGCCTATCCCAACCTGGCCCTG
Source organism: Anaerolineae bacterium (assembly GCA_034434895.1). GTDB lineage: Bacteria > Chloroflexota > Anaerolineae > JAAYZQ01 > JAAYZQ01 > DAOTXL01. The sequence continues at coordinate 1,179 of DAOTYI010000034.1, read as the reverse complement.
GCCCTGAGCCGGTTGCTCAGCGAGCGGCTGCGCAATACCGATGCCCGCTTCCTGAAGCAGCCGGCAGCCGCAGCGGCGGCGCCGTCGCGGGCAGCGCCACGAGCTGCACCGGCGACCCAACCTCGTCCGGCTCCCAAGGCCCGGCCTGCCCGACGGAGGATGGGGCGCAGCCTGGGCCGGGAGCTGGCAGGAGCGTTTGACAGCCTGGCCCTCTGGTTTGGGGGGCTGAGCAGTTGGGCCAAAGTGCGGCTGGTGCTGGCTGTCCTGTTGCTGGCCTACCTGTTGTGCGTGGCCGCCCCCTGGCTGGTGATCAGGACATTGGCCGCTGCCGATGTGACCAACCTGCAAGGGGCCATCGCCTTCGTGCAGGTTGTCCCGCCCACCGCAGTGGCGGTCCCCCCGCCAGCCAGCCCCCTGGCGGCGGCCGTTGCCCGGCCTCAGCAGGCTTCCCCTGCCCCGGTCGAAGCCCCTGTGCCACCGCAAGAGACGCCGGTGGCCCAGCCTTCGACCGAAGCTCAGCCCCCTGAAGCGCCGGCCAACCCGGTTGGAGAGCCGGTCCAGGGATCGCCTGAGCCCACCCAGGAACCGCCGACGCCGACCCCGTGGATCATCGTCATTACCAATACCCCTCTGCCGCCGACCGACACGCCCCTGCCACCGACAGAGACGCCCCTGCCGCCGACCCCTGTGCCGTTCAAGGCCAACTCCAAACCGCCGGCACCGACGGCCACCCCGGTGCCGGTGGAGAGGCCGCAGCCACCGCGCAACCTGGACCCCCGTCTGGCCTCATTGAAGGTGGAGATTGTGCCGGCCGGCGTCAGGCCCGGTCAGTTCTACTGGCGGCTGATCGAAGCCCGCTGGCAGAACGAAGCGGAGGCGGGTGGTGACCATACCATCTACGTCCAGGTGCTGGATGAGAATGGCAACCGGCTCGTCGGCCAGCCGGTCGAAATCCGCTGGCCGGGTGGCAGCCTGAATATCTTTACCGAAGACAAGCCGCCGCCAGAGTATGGGGGCAACTTTCCGATGTACAATACCCTGGGTTCCTACTCGGTCAGCGTGCCCGGCCTGCCCAGCGATACCATCGTCGGCCTGGGCATGGGCACCGCCGAGCAGCCGGCCTTTACCGTCCACACCAACTTTTTCCTGACCTTTCAGCGGGTCAAACGCTGATCGGAA
>DAOTYI010000033.1:0-18120 GCA_034434895.1 Anaerolineae bacterium | reverse complement strand
GGCGACGGCGGTGCAGAGGGTGGGGGTGTTCCCTCCTCCACCAGTTGCCACATGGCGTTCAGGTGGTGATTTTGAGTGCCGGCCAGCAGGCACAGGCCCTCCAGCAGGTCCCCTTTGCCCTTGGGCCAGATGGCTCCCTGGCCCTGACCAGGAGCGCAGGGTTGGCCTCTGGCCGGAAAGGAAAGCCGTCCATCGGGGCCGGTGGTTCCCAGAATGCCGCGTTTATACCACTCCCCTTCCTCGATGGCCGGTGCGCCAGGATAGCGGTAGTAGAACGGAACCCCTTCTACGGGCAACCCATCGCTGTCCACCACCCACACCTCGAAGGCGGCCGGTCCTGCATACTCGTGGACCTCCTGAAGCCGCAGGCGGGTCTTCCCGCGCCGGTATCTGGCTCCATACGCCTGCTGAACCCAGGTCCAGTCGCGGGTGTCGCCGTCTACGTCTATGACCAGCGGCTCGGTGCGGGGCCTGACCTCCTTGGGGGGCACCTGCTGGAGCAGGGTGATGACCGGTTTCCTGGTCCCATATTTGTCGCTATAGGCCCAACCGTGCCAGGCATCAAAGGGCCAGCCACTGCCCCCCATATCCTCGCAGGCCAGTAGCCAGGGGCAGATGGCGAAAAAGGGGGATGGGGTATCGTACATCTGCACTGTTTTCTTGGCGACCATTCTGGGTGTGGTGTGGGGCATGCGGATGTCGGTGTTGGGGCCGGTACCTGGCCGGTCGCGGGGCACCCAGCCCCCCTCGGTCATGGCCATGGGCACCACATAGCCGAACGTCTTGAGCGACCAGAAGGCGATCTTTTCCCAACCTCGCCAGCAGGTGTCGTCCTGGATGGGCGTCAGAGTAGGGGACTTGAGAGCAGCGCGCCGCTGATTGATCAGGTCAATCGGTTCTTCCCGCCAGGTGGGATCGTCCGCATAATCATCCAGCAGGCGGCGGTAGGCCTCTTCGGTCAGGGGCACGCCATGGCGGGTTACGGCATCGTAAGGGTAATCGCGAGGGCGGTTCTTGCCGTAGTGGTGGCCGGTATAGAACCCCTTGCCCTCGTCAAAAATCCACTGGCAGCCATAGGCCTTGATGCTCTCAAAGGGGTTGAAATCGTAGCATGGGCCGTCGGGAAAGCCCACATAACCACCATGGTCGGCGATGAACTGAGCGGCCTGCGTCCAGACCTGCATCACAATCGGCCAGGCATTGGGCGGCACCTCTCCCCTGACCCATTCCCGGTCATCGAACGGCTCGTTGCGGATGATCCAGAACGGCTTGAGGCCATACTGGCCATACAGATCTACCGTCCACAGGAAGGTGTCGTGCTCGGTGAACGGATAGGGGAATCGCCTCTGTTCGCGGATGATGGGGATGATGCCGGCGTCCAACAGCACCTTGAGGGGGTTCAGGCCATAGTGGGTCTGGCGCACGGAATCTCCGTCGGTGAGGATCACCGCCCACGACATGCCCATACTGACCAGCAGGTCAGCCCAATACTGGGCGTTGTTCACCCAGTCACCATGGTGACCGATGGGCTGTAGATGCACACCACGATTGGTGACCAATCGGCCACTTACTTTTTGGGGGATTTCCAGCTTCTTGCGGGGTATCATCCTGTGTTCTCCTTTCGGTTGACACCTGGTGCGGGTGTGCTCCCCAATCGGGGCCTGTCGAACCGCAGCAGATGGGACACGATCATTATACTCCACAATGGAATCAATGACAAATGGCACAGGCTTCAGCCTGTGCCGCCGGGAATCAGTCGCGGAAGGCCTTCGGCTCCTCGTACAGGTTGAACACAAAGCCAAAGGGGTCGCGCAGGTAGCAGGCCCCTCCCGCCCCCTCCCAACGGACCACCTGGCATCCCGCCTGGAGCAACTCCTCCTTTGCCACCTCGACATCGGGCACCAGAAACTCCATGATCGGTCCCTGATGAGCTCCCCGGTCGAGGAAAAGGCGGAAAGCCCCGCCCCTCAGTTCGGCGCTATCCCCTTCGTGGTAGGCCACCTCCAGGCCCAGGACACGGTGATAGAAGGCAAGTGCACGGTCCACATCAGGAGTTTGCAGGCACAGGCATTCGCTGAATTTGAATGGCATGATGACCCTCCCTTATGCAATGTGCTTGTGGGCAATCTTTAAACCGATGGTGCGTACAATCCGCCTGTTGCCTCCAACCAATCGGCAATGCGGTCGGCAGCCGCCGCCACATCGTTATCCGAGACATCCAGCTCCAGGGTGGGCAGCAGTGATTCGCCCACCAGCCGGCGCAGGAGTGCCTGTTCCTCAATAAAGCGCCCCAGGTCGTTGTACTGCGCCGGATTGCCGGAGACCTCTAACCGCCTGGCACGGGCGGCGGCGAACGATTCGGGCGTGCGGGTGCAAAAGATCAGACGAAAGCCCAGGGGCAGCAGCCGCTCTTCCAGCCAGCGAAAATCGTAATCCACCCCATAGGTCTGAAGCTGGTACATGCGTGTCGAGAGGTGGAAACGGTCTACAATCCAGGAGTAGTAACGCAACAGCTCAAACAGTCTCACCCAGGTCCGATATGTTTCCAAGGCCATCTCGGCTTCATGAGGCTCAAAGTTGATCAACCCCCGGCCCCACGGAAAGTTGGTAAAGCCGCACCACTCGGCTGACACAATGGGTGAATGGTAGCGGTAGTTGCGTGGCCCGACAATGCGCGGGTGCTCATTCAGAGCAAAGGCGATCTCGGTTTTGAAGGTCAGGCGCGTGCCTTCCAGGATGATCTTGGGACAGAGTTTGGGCATTGTTGTTCCTCCTGGCTTTGACTCAGGCCGGCAGCATCGGGCGGGATATAACGGCCATGGCCGCCTGGTTGAGGCGGGCGTGCCGCTGCGTCACCGGCAACCGATCGCGAACAGGGGCCGGGTCCATGCTCTTCTCCTCAGGCCGGGGCGCTCAGACCGCAGCCACAATGTCAGGCAGGAGCCGGGCCACGTCGCCGTGGAGGACGACATGGGCATAGGGATCGAACGCGGTGGGCGTCATGTTGACCAGGATCGCTTTGGCGCCGCTCTCGACGGCCAGGAAGGGGATATCGGCTGCCGGGGCGACCTCCAACGACGAACCGGCCACCAGCATCAGGTCGCAGCGGCGGGCCTCTTCCACCGCCTGGTTGAATACCCGGATGGGCAATTGTTCGCCAAAGAGGATGACATTGGGCTTGAGCACGCCGCCGCATTCGCAGTACGGCACCTTGCCATCGAGCACGACCTGGACGATCCGGGCATCAATGGGCACCTCCTTGTAACAGCGGACACAGGTCGCCTCCCGCAGATGGCCGTGAAGCTCCAACACCCGCCGCGATCCGGCCCGTTGGTGGAGGTTATCAATGTTCTGGGTAATGACCACCTTCAGATAGCCCATCTCTTCCAGGGTGGCCAAGGCCTTATGAGCCGGGTTGGGCAGAGCGGTGAGCAGGGTCTCGACCATGGGCCGGATCCAGTTGTAGAAGGTTTTGGGGTTGAGGCGGAAGGCCCAGATAGAGGCCACCAACATCGGATTGTCCTTCTCCCACAGCCCTGAGCCTGGACTGCGAAAGTCGGGGATGCCGGAAGCGGTGCTCTGGCCCGCCCCTGTAAAGGCCACCATGTGCCGCGAACGACGGATCAGGTCGGCAGCACACCGGATTCGCTCTTCCAGGCTCATCCCTCCAACCTCCAATCAGAACAACCGCAACTGCTTCTGCCCGGTCGGCAACCCGGCCCCACCGGCTACCAGGTGGGCATAGCGGGTTGTCTCCGGCAACCGGTAGCCACGGGTGCAGCGCAACACAAACTTGATGGCCGTCGGCAGGTCTATCCGATGGCCGACCGAAACATACACCGGGCTGACCCCCGTCCGGCTGCGGACCACCGCGCCGATCGTCTGGTCACCATCCCACAGGGGCGCCCAATCGCCCACAGCGTCGCCCGGCTCGTCGTGCTGCCCGCAGAGCCGCGATTTGGCACACCCGATGCTGGGCCGATCCAGGATCACCCCCATATGGGCCGCGATCCCCAGGCGGCGAGGGTGTGCCTGTCCGTGCCCGTCAAAGAGGAACAGGTCAGGCCAGGTGGTGAGCCGTTCGAGGGCCGCCAGCACCCCTGGTCCCTCGCGGAAGGCCAGCAGGCCGGGGATGTAGGGAAAGGTGACCGGCACCTCGGCCCGGGCGAAATCCACCGGCTCCAGCTCAGGAAAGCGGAGCACGACGACCGCTGCCCGGGCCACATCCCCCCGGAACCCGACATCTACCCCGGCCACAGTCCGCACCACCTCCGGGTTGAAGGTGGTCTGGGCGATCACCTGTTCTGCCAGACGGGCTTGCAGGGCCATCGCCTGGCCGACAGGCAGGTCCCAGGAGTGGGAGATCGCCAGTTCCATACCCCTCGCCTCTTGCCGGCTCTTTCGTCGCCCCCAAAACGCAATGGACGGCCGCGCGTATATAAATTGTACCTCAAGAAGGCGGAAAGCGCAAGAGGTGGTCTGCCGGGCGGTGGGTTCTTCCAGACCTGTCCAGGCCGGTTCGCTCAAGGTGAGGCACCTGCCACCTGGTAGGCCGTCTATTCCAGCTTGACACCGCACACCTTTTGAGGTAAGATGCAGACCGTTCACGGGAGGAGGACGAGTGCGTGGCTATTTCACCTACATCTCGTACCGTTTGATCGGTGCTCTGGCCGGCCGTTTGCCGCCGCCGATTGCCTATCGGCTGGCTGGCTGGATCGGATTTCTGGCTTATCTCTTCTATCCCCGCCTCAGGCGCAATCTCAGCCACAACATGCGCCATGTGCTGGGGCCTGCGGCTGACCGAAAGCGCCTCCAGGCGGTGGTACGCCAGGCATGTGTGAACATCATCAAGAGCCACTATGACCTGTTCCGGGTCCCCCGCCTGACCCCTGAAGAGATCCAGGCGTTGACCCGTATAGAGGGCACAGAACATCTGGATCGGGCATTGGCCAGAGGGCGCGGCGTCGTCATTATCTCGCCTCACTTTGGCAATGTGGACATTGTGCTCCAGATTTCCCAGGTGCACAGGATGCCGTTGACGACGGTGGTCCAGCATATCCGACCCGAGCGCCTGTTCCGTTATGTCCTGGGACTGCGCACCAGCCACGGGCTGCGCATGATCCCCAGCGATGAACCGATGCTGCCCCTGTTCCGTGCTCTCAAGCGGGGGGAGATGGTCGGGCTGGCCTGCGACCGGGATGTCACCGACAATGCCCGCGAGATAGAGTTTTTTGGCTCGCCGACGCGCCTGCCCGACGGACCGGTGCAGGTGGCATTGCGCACCGGCGCGACGCTCGTCCCGGCCTCTGCCCTGCGTTTGCCGGACAACTCATTCCTGGTCCAGATCGAACCCCCTCTGGAACTATCCCAGACCGGCGATTGGGAGATCGATGTGGTAGCCGGCATGAAACAGGTGGTGGCTTTCATGGAACGCCACATTGCCCGTCATCCGGAGCAGTGGCTGGTGACGATGCCCATCTGGCCCCTGAACTCGCGGCCTGCCCGATGAAGATCGGATTGGTGGCACCCTACGATTGGGTGGTGCCTGGGGGAGTACAACGGCACATCCTGGCGCTGGACCGGGCCTTTCGCCGGGCAGGCCACCAGGTCACGATCATCGCCCCCTGTTCGGCTGACCTGGCATGGTTTGAACCGCTGCCGCCCAACCTGATCCCGATCACCGGCCCGGTATTGCCCCTGCCGACGAGCGGCTCCCAGGTGCGGGTGGTGCTTTCTCCCCGCCTCTCCCGCCGGATCAGGCAGATCATTGCCCAGGAGCGCTTTGACATCATCCACCTGCACGAACCGTTGATGCCGGTCGTTTGCCTGCTGGCCCTCTACCACGCCCATCTGCACCCCACCACCCTGGCGATCGGCACCTTTCATGCCTACCGGGATGAGAATGCCGGATATGAATATGCCCGGCCCATTTTCCACCGGCTGATGAACCGCCTGGAAGGCCGGATTGCCGTTTCGGCGGCAGCCAGGGACTATATCGCCCGTTATTTCCCAGGGAATTACCGCTTGATCCCGAACGGCGTGGATGTGGCCCTGTTTGGGCGTCCGGACTTGAAGCCGATCGCCCGTTTTGCCGATGGCCGCCCCACCATCCTGTTCGCCGGCCGGTTGGAGAAGCGGAAGGGGTTCAATCACCTGTTGCGGGCTTTTGAGCGGGTCAAACAGGCCCTCCCCCACGCCCGGCTGATCGCCGTGGGGGGGTTCAATGCCGAACAGTCCGAACCCTTTATCCGTCAGGTCCAGATGGAAGGCCTGGAGGGGGTGCATTTCATAGGCCGGGTGGCCGACGAGGAACTGGCCCGTTACTACCGGACCGCCGATCTGGTCTGCGCCCCTTCGACCGGCTTTGAGAGCTTTGGCATGGTCCTCCTGGAGGCGATGGCTGCCGGGAGGCCGGTGGTTGCCTCCGACATCCCCGGTTATCGGGAGGTCGTGCGCCATGAGGTCGAAGGATTGCTGGTGCCGCCTGGCGATGAAGAGAAGTTGGCCGGGGCCTTGGTGCGTCTCCTGAGCGACCCGGAGATGCAACGGCGGTTGGGTGACAATGGTCGAACCAGGGCTGATCTCTTTTCCTGGGAACGGGTAGCCGGTCGGATCCTGGACTATTACCATGAACTGTTGGAGCAGAGAGGATAAACGATCATGGCCTTTCTCGAAGACAAAGCCCGTGACCTCAGCCGTCCTGTCCTGGAGGGAGCGGCCCGCGCCCTGGCTCGCTGGAACGTCTCGCCCGACTGGGTGACCAACCTGGGCCTGCTGCTGACCCTGGGTGTGGCCGCTCTGGCGGCGTGGGGCCAACTGCGTTGGGCCGGCGTGGTGTATGCCGTAGCCGCTCTGTGCGACGCCCTGGATGGGGCGCTGGCCCGGGTCAGCGGCAAGGGTAGCCGCTTTGGCGCCTTTCTGGATTCGACCATTGACCGTCTGGAAGAGTCGGCTGTGTTCCTGGGGCTGATCCTCTATTACGCCGGGACAGGTGGCCGGCTGGAGATCCCGGTGATCCTGGTGGCCACGGTCGGTTCGCTGATGGTCAGCTATACCCGGGCGCGGGCCGAAGGGGTAGGGGTGGCCTGTCGGGAGGGTCTGATGACCCGCCCGCTCCGCGTGGTGATCGTGATCGTCGGCCTGATCCTGCATCAGGTGCTGATCGCCCTCGCCGTCCTGGCGGCATTGAGCCTGTTCACCGCCTTTCAGCGCATCTATCACGTCTGGCGCGTGACCGGCGGCGAGGCGGGCGGTTGGGGGCCGCCCCAGACGCCGTTCGTCATCCCCGGCCCGGCCGATCCTCCCTCCCATCAAGAGGGTGCTTCAATCCAATACTTTTCCAGCAAGGTGCCGGAGTAGAGGCTTCAGCCGGATCTTCCCCCGTGCCTGCCGGCTGACAATCCGGTGGCTCGTCAGCGTGGGTTATGACCCGCGCCACACGTTGTGGTCTGCGCCGCACAGGTGATGAACAGGAGAAACAGCATGAACTATCTGAACTTCTTGCTCCTCTTTGGCCTGATAGCCATCGTGGCCGGGCTGCTCGGCTGGAGCCCGGTGGTGGTCTTTGTGACCTCAGGGCTGGCGGTCATCCCTCTGGCCGGGTTGATCGGGGAAGCCACCGAGGCGCTGGCAGCGCACACCGGCCCCCGGTTGGGAGGGTTGCTCAACGCCACGTTGGGCAATGCGGCGGAGCTGATCATCACCATCTTTGCCATCCGCGAGGGCCTGGTGAATCCGGCCATCCGCCAGGAATTGCTGGAACTGGTGCGCGCCTCCCTGACCGGTTCGGTTCTGGGCAACATCCTGCTGGTGCTGGGCCTCAGCATCCTGCTGGGAGGGCTGAAGCATGGCACCCAACGGTTCAGCCGGAGCCACGCCGGGATCAACGCCACGATGCTGATGTTGGCCGTCGCCGCCCTGGTCATCCCCTCCCTCTTCAGCCACACCATCGAGGTGGAAAGCCACGAGGCGGTAGAGTACCTGAGCCTGGGAGTGGCCGGGGTGATGATCGGCCTGTACATCCTGGCCCTGGTCTTTCAGTTGCGCGACCCCGGTGCCCATACTTACGAGGATGCCGAGTTTGTCACCGCCCGGTTAGAGGCTCCTCCCTGGTCGGTGCGCCGGGCGCTCGTTGTGCTTGTGCTCTCCACGGCGGGTATCGCCTGGATGAGCGAACTGCTGGTCGGTTCGGTGGAGCATGTGGTGACGCAGATCGGGCTCAGCGAATTCTTTTTGGGGATCATCATCATCCCCATCATCGGCAACGTGGCCGAGCATCTGGTGGCCGTCCAGGTGGCCCTCAAGAACCAGATGGAGTTGAGCCTGGCCATTTCGGTCGGTTCCAGCCTGCAGATTGCCCTGTTTGTCGCGCCGCTATTGGTGTTCATCAGCCTGTTGATGGGCAATCCCCTGACGCTGGTATTCAACCAGTTCGAGCTGATCGCCCTGATGGCGGCGGTGCTCATCGGCGGGTTGGTGTCGCTGGATGGGGAATCGAACTGGCTGGAAGGGACCATGTTGCTGGCGATTTACGTCATTATCGGCCTGGCCTTCTTCTGGTTGCCAACATGAGAGCTTTGTAGGGCAACTGCTCGCAGTTGCCCTGCTCAGAAGGAGAAGAGGATGGCCCAGACGACAGACATTCTGGCAGAGCTGAACCCTGCCCAGCGGGAAGCGGTCGAGACGGTCGAGGGGCCGGTGTTGGTCCTGGCCGGACCGGGAAGCGGGAAAACACGGGTGCTCACCCATCGCGTGGCTTACCTGGTGAAGGAACGGCAGGTCCCCCCGTGGCAGATTATGGCCGTCACCTTTACCAATAAGGCCGCCCGCGAGATGAAGGAGCGCCTCTACCACCTGCTGGGGGAGGGCTTTCACCAGTTGACCATCGGCACCTTTCACGCCATCTGCGCCCGCATCCTGCGTCGCGAAGCCGGGGTGGTGGGCATTTCACCCCAATATGTGATCTATGACACTGCCGATCAACTGAACCTGGTCCAACAGGCCATCCGTGAGCTCAACCTGGATGACAGGCTCTATCGGCCTCAGGCGATGCTGAGCCGCATCTCTCAAGCCAAAAATGAACTGTTGACGCCGCAGGAGATGCCGGCCCACACCTACCGTGACGAGGTAGCCCGGCGGATCTATGAGCGCTACCAGGCGCTGCTGGCTCAGAATGGAGCCCTGGACTTTGACGACCTGTTGATGAAGGCGGTGCAACTGTTTCGGGACAACGCCCAGGTGCGGAGCCACTATCAGCGCCGCTATCCCTTTATCCTGGTGGACGAATGGCAGGATACCAACATGGCCCAATATGAGCTGGTCAGGTTTCTGGCCGGCGAGCGGGCCAATCTGTTTGTTGTGGGCGACGAGGATCAGTCTATCTATGGCTTCCGAGGGGCCGACTATCGCAACGTGGCCCGCTTCCGCCACGATTACCCGCAAGCCCGCGTCATCCTGCTGGAGTGCAACTACCGCTCCACCCAGACCATCCTCGATGTGGCCAATGCGATCATTGCCCGCAATCTCCATCGCCATCCCAAACGGCTCTACACCCAGAAGGGAGGGGGCGCCCCGATCACGGTGGTAGAAGCCTACGACGAGGAGGAGGAGGCCGACCTGATCGTCGGCGAGATCCAGCGGCTGGTCGCCCAGGGCCAGGCACGGTTAGGCGATTGCGCGGTGATGTACCGGACCAACGCCCAATCGCGGCCCATTGAGGATGCGTTTGTACGGCGGGGTGTGCCGTACAGGCTGGTGGGAGCGACCCGCTTTTATGAGCGCAGGGAGATCAAGGACGTGCTGGCCTACCTGCGCCTGATCCACAACCCCTACGATGGGATCGGGCTGACGCGCATTCTCAACGTGCCCCCCCGCAACATCGGCCAGAAGACGGTGGAGGCCCTGATCCGGTGGGCCGGAGAACGGGGCGTGCCGGTTTATGCTGCCTTGCAGGTGTTGGCGGAAGAGGAGCTTCGACAGGCCCAGCAGGAGCGGCCGGCCTCTCAAGCTGAGCCTGTCGAAGCACCTTTTGGGGCGCGGGCCAGACAGGCGCTGGTGAGCTTTACCCTGCTGCTGGAGGAGCTGATCCAGGCACGGAAGGAGTTGAACCTGCTGGAACTGCTCGACCGGTTGTTGGAGCGGACCGGTTATGCGGCCTACATCCGGGATGGCACCGAGGAAGGGCAATCCCGCTGGGAGAACATCCTCGAACTCCGCACCGTGGCTCGCCAGTATGTGGACCTGCCGGTGGAAACGGCGCTGACCACTTTTCTCGAAGAGGTGGCTCTCGTTTCGGACGTGGACAATCTGGACGAGAGGGTGGATGCCCCCACCCTGTTGACCCTGCATGCGGCCAAGGGGCTGGAATTCCCGGTCGTCTTTATCGCCGGCCTGGAGGAAGGGCTGCTCCCCCACAGCCGTTCGATGGATGATCCAGAGGGGATGGAAGAGGAGCGCCGACTGTGCTACGTCGGCGTGACGCGGGCCAGGGAGCATCTGTACCTGCTCCATACCTTCCGCCGCACCCTCTACGGCGAAAGTGAAGTCCGTGAACCGTCGCGCTTTCTGCACGACCTCCCCAGGCATCTGGTTCACCGGGAACGGAAGCTCAGGGCACGACAGCGGAACCCCAGCCTGGGGGCGGCAGGCCGCCAGGGAAGTAGATCGGCCGTCGAGCGCCCCCGACCGACCACCCTCCATTTCCGGACCGGCGATGAGGTGCAACATGAGCTGTTTGGCCGGGGCGTGGTCATCGAAAGCAGGCTGGTGGGTGAGGATGAGCAGGTGACGGTGGCCTTTGCCGGGGCAGGTCTCAAGAAGCTGATGGCCGGGATGGCGCCGCTGGTGAAGGTTGAGTAGATATTCTACCCCTCACTCACCCTTCAGGAACAGGCGCAGCGCATTGCGGCCGTCGGGCAGGGGCAGGCGCTGACCGGTGGTCGGGTCGTAGAGGCCCACCAGCAGGTGGCAGGTTTCCGGCGTCAGGTTGGGCGGAAGGGGGATGGTATGGGGATCGTCCAGGACCATCCCCGGCCGCCAGAGTGACGTCGGCCAGCGCCCCCCCAGAGGAGGGGCATCGCCCTGGGCAAGGGCCTGGTCGCTATCGGGGGCGACCAGGTGGAGAAAGACGGTATAGTCGGCGTCGGGGTAGTCGCCGGCCGACCAGCGCAAGGTCACCTGCAACGCCTTCGGACCGGCCTGCCAGGTGTATCCCTCCAGCGTGATGGCCGGGCCAAAGTGGGCCTCCAGCGGCGTCATGGCCTGTGGCCCGATGGTTTCCTGGCCCACCGGCAACACAGCCACGCGGACGGTGGTGCCTTCGCCTGTCGGGAGTCTCTCCTGTGTCTCGGGGATATACCAACCGATTTCGACGTCGTACAGGCCCGGTGGCGCGTTGGCCGGTACGATCAGGGTAAAGAGGTCGCGCACCATTTCGCCTGCGCCCCAGGCGTGGGTGGGATACAGATCGCCGTAGGGCTGATGGTCATCGCCGGCCCAACCGCGCCCTTTCTCATCCACCAGGTGGGCAAAGGCGGTATAGTCGGCCGTCAGTTTCCGCTGCGCCTGCCAGACCACGGTCAGGCTGATGGTCTCCCCCGCTTCGATCTCCGAGGGGGCGTGCAGGCTCCAACCCACCAGCGCCAGTTGATCGCCGAATTCAGACCGCCGCTCATGCTGGAGTGGGTCCGGTTCATAGAGTTCGTACCTGCCCCTGGTGCCGGCATGACGATAGTTTCTGTCCAGTTCAGACAAAAACTCGCGGGTAAAGCGCTGATAGTGGTCCACATCCAGCCGGGTGCCCTGCTCCAGAATGACCAGCGACCAACGGCGGCCCCGCAACTGGGCCAGCTCCCACGACTGATCCCAGCGACCGGCACGGGCCAACTGGCTGTACTGGAATGAGCAATAATCCAGCATCTTGCCGTTGGTCACCAACAACCCCATATCCTCCGAAGCGATGGGATCAGGGGTGCGGGCCAGGATCGGGGCCATGGCCTGGTTGGATTGGCGGGTGAGCCGCAGATAGCGGTCGGCCAGGTGGGGGGTGTGCCACATCAGCGCCACCTGGGCCAGGACCAGCAACGGAGCCAGAACGCCGTAAGGCCACCTTCTACGACGTTCCAAACCTGCCAGTCCCAGGCCGGCGCAGAGGCTGAGAACAGCCAGCGCCTCGAAAAAATAGTTTTCCCAGGCCCCCGCCTTGCCCGCAAACCACAGGCCAGGCAGCGACGCGATCAGATAGAGGTCCAGCAGGCCCACCTTCTGGCGTAAGGGGGTGGTCCGCTCCAGGAGGAACCGCTCTACGGCCTGCCAGGCTGTCAGCAGAGCCAGGATGGCAAAGGTCCCGAAAAAGTCGCTCAGTTGCTTCCAGAATTCGGGCCAGAGGAAAGGGTTTATGTTGCTGATCACCAACCCCTGCCAGAAGCCGCCGTGGGTGAGGCTGTTCATCAGCACAAACAGTCCGCCCCCCAGCACGACCATCGCACCGGCCATTTTGACCGCCTGCCACCGGTCCACAAAGAAGAACAGACAGGCGACCGCCGCGGCCGGTGCAAACAGGAACGATTGTTTGGCATACAGGCCGGCCACAAACAGCAGGGCGGCGAGCCACAACCGGCCCCAATGGCCCGTCTGGATGCTATGCCGGACAAGGTACAGGCCGCCCAGGGTAAACGCCAGGCCGACCAGGTCTACGCGGAAAAGGGGAGCCCAGTGATAGATGTAGGGCGAACCGACAAACAGCAATGCCGCCGCTACCGCCGGCAGCCGACGCCCGCTCTCCCGCCACACCCAGGCGGCGATGAGGACTGTCACCCCGGCGATGGCCAGGAGGGTCCACACCCGACCGGCAGCGTAGCTGAGGCCGAGAAAAGGCGTCAGCGCCACAGCCAGGGCAATGTCCAGCGGCGGGTAGTTAGCCGTGACCAGCGGATACTCCCCGATCGGTCTGTAGATGGGCCGGCCCTGGGACCATTCCCTCACCAGGTGCAACAGAAACCCCTCGCCATAGTCGAGCTGGTAGGGGAAAAAAAGACCGGTCAGCCCCAGCCAGAGGGTCAATCCTGCCAGATATAAAAGCCCGGCCAGAGCCGGCGCCCAGAGCATCCAGGTCAGTTGATCGGCCGCCTTCAGCCCAACACGCCGAATGGGGTTCACACCACCAGCAACTCCGGCAATTCTCTGTGTGACATAACTTCCTCTCTCGCAAAGCCTGGCTGAGAAGGTCTGCGGTGGTCAAGTGTCAGAGCTTGTCTGAAAACCGCCAAGACACAAAGGACACCAAGGGCACCATGCGGTTTTTTTATTCGTTTCCTTCGTGTTCCTTTGTGGCCTTTGTGTCTTTGTGGTAAGCTTTTCAGGCTGGCTCTCAGCGATCCCACACTTTACTCCTGAGCGTGGGGAGTTGCAAGATCAGGTCAGCGTCACGCTTCAGGTTCAGGCTTTGCGGATCATATTCCTGAAAGCTCGGCCACAGGCTGTGCGGAATGCATTCCTGAGACAAAATTCACCCTCCTGCCTGCTCCAATTCATCTAGACCGTGCGTTCAGGCGCGCCTATTGTACGCCAAAATCGGTCAGGTGTCAATGCAAATTGCGATATCTCACGGCCCGACCCGGACCCGACCCAACTCCACCCGTTCCAACGGCGTACCGTCAGCATCCAGGGTCAGGCAGCGGACCAGGTCCTGGGCACGGTACATGCCCACTTCGACGCTATAGTCGCCCGGGGGCGTATCGGCGGGGATGGTCAGGGTGACCGTGTCCTCGATCTTTTCGCCCGGCACCCACAGCAGGGTCGGGGCCGCGCCGTTGCCAGGCTGTCCATCCCAGCCGGCAAGGGTGTTGCTCCCGGCGTCGAGCAGCTTGACGTAAACACTGTAATAGGCGTCAATCTTGCCCAGGGCCCGCCAGGTCAGGCGGATCGGCAGAGGGTCGCCGGGATGAGCGACAGAGGGCATCTGCCATGACTCCAGCCGGGCCGGCACCGGGAAGGCCTCGTCCCCCTTGCTGCCAACCTCCACCATCCCGTCCAGTGCCCACTCACCCAGGGGGCCGCCCTGCTCGCCGATGGTCAGGCGGCAGGTGCCCCGCGTCGGCGGCGCGGCCAATGGCAGGGGAATGATCGCAGCGCCGCCGGCGGGCGAGGTGACCAGAGGCAGGTCGGCCGTGACCTGGCCTGTCGTGCGGCCGTCGGCGCATTCCCAGGTGGTCGCTGGCCGGATCAGGCTGGTGGGTGGGAGGGCGTAGCTGCGCAGGCCACCGTTGATGACGATGAGATAGGCGGTGTACGGCTGGCCGGCAGCCGCGTGGGGGGGGAGATAGCCACTCACCGCCAGGCTGGCCGGATCGAAGGAGCGTGGCCGGACCTCATAGACCTGGTCCGCGCCGAAGCGTTGCACCGGCGTCAGTTCGTCGCTCTGAGCCAGAGCCGCCTGCATCCCGGCCTGATGGCCTGCCGGATAGCGGTCGGTGTGAAGGAGGAGATAGCGCACCCCCAACGCCTGGAGCAGGCTCACACTCCGCTCCGAGGGGAAACGTTCCATCTCATAGACGATCTGGCCATGTTTGGGGGGAATAAAGCCGCTGTAGCCGTCGGGCGTGGGATGCCAGTGGTAGGTGGACAGATACTGGTAGTCGAGCTGTGGGCCGCCAGGGGTGAAGGCCATCGGCAGCTCAAGGATGGAGCCGGGCGGCTGTTCCGCCAGCCAGCGATAGACAGGCGGCACTGCGTCGCCCACCGGCACCTTCTCAATCCGGGCGGCCGGCCAGACCAGCGATTCCAGACAGGTAGCCAATAACAGGCCCCACGTGATCAGGGACAGGTAACGGGGGGCCTGCCTCCTGCCTCCTGCCCCCTGCCCCCTGAGTTCTGAAACTCCATAGCCGGCCAGCACTGCCAGCGCCAGTGTCACCAGCGCATCGAAGCGGACCGGGGCGCGCAGGGCTTTGAAGCCGGGCACCATCGCATAGAGCCAGGCGTAAGGCAGAGAGAGGTCCAGGTCAGCCGGTTGGCCAGGGGCCAGATAGAGGCGAGGGCCAAAGGACAGGCAGCAAGAGGCAAGAAGCAGGAGCAAGAAGAACCAGCGAGTGCGGTCCCGGCTGCGCACCAGTCCCCAGGCGGCCAATGCCAGAGCCGTGAAGCCGGGGAAGAGGGCATCCACCGGATAGCCGCCGGCCCTCGGCGTGTCGTCGTTGGGCAACAGGTGCCCGTAGAGCAGGCTGTGCGGCGGCACCATCAGGTATTGGCGCAGGCTGGCCGAGAACGGCTCGCTGTCGGCCAGGCTCCGCTCAAAGCCCAATTCGCGTTGCACTTGAAAGTAAGGCCGGACAAAGGGCAGGAGGATGAGCGACAAGAGACATAAAGCGAGAAACAGGTGGACGACCGACGACCAGTGCCCAATCTTTTGACCTTTGAGGGCAAGGCCGATCCGATAGCCAGTCTCCCAGATCAAATATCCTGAAACGGCTATGAACAGAAGCAATCCATAATAGAAGGAGGAAACTGCCTGTAGGAAGAAGAAGAGGACAAAGGCGGCAAGGTGGCGAGGACGGGGACAGTGCATGAGCTGGTACAGGGCCAGCAGGGCAAAGGGCATCCATTGCGTGGTCAGCAGTTGGGCCTGGGCCAGGTTGGTCATGCGATACGCAGAAAAGGCAAAAATGGCCCCGGCCACCATCCCTGCCCCAGAGGAGCGGGTGAACCGCACGACCAGCAGGCAGGCGCCCAGGCCGGACAGGGTGAAGGACAGGAGCAGGGCAATGTTGTAGCCCAACACCGGATTGCCGCTGAGGGCGGTGATGGGCAACGCCAGCAACCCGTTGCCCAGCAGCAGCTCCGAGTAGGCCAGGGTGCGACGATACGGGACAAAGATGTTGGCGTCGAATAGATGGAGCGGGTCGCTGAGAAGCTGATGCCCATCCCAGGCCGTAATCCAGACGTTCAACAGCGCATCCTGCCGGTCCTCCACGGCATCAGTCAGATGGAGAGACAGCGGATAGGTGAGGAGCAGGCTGAGGATGAAATAGATCGTTGCCTGGCGCACATCCCACTCCGGTTCCGGTCCATGCCTGCCGGCTTCTGGCTCAAGCCTTTGCTCCCCAATGACTCGCCGACAGGCTGCCAGAGATTATACCCCAGGTGCGAGAGAGCCGCAAGTAGGGTCCAGGGCCGGTTTTCGAATGTGAGCCGGCGGCCCCCCACCGGCGGGGGTCACAGACCATACGCGTCAAGTGAAGCGACTCAAGTAGGGGCAGAGCGGCGCCTGGCCCCTACTCAGGGGCCTGCGGCCAGGTATCCACCGGCGTGGACCCTTCCGTCCGCGCAGGCGGACGACCGGGTAGCCGATGGCATTGCCTTCGGCTACCCGGTGCGATTTCCAATCGCCCGCTTTAACTTGATGCCAACGGGGTCACGGACCCCCGCCGAGCAGTGGGGTGCCCCCCACCCATGTTCTGCTTCGAAACCCCAGGGCCGGTCTGACGTTGCGCCAGGGCAGTCTTGACGTCATGTGCGTTTTGCCTTATGATGAGGGGGATTTCTGAATTGATGGTCGAATATGCTGGACAAAGTTCAACTGATTGAAAAGCGATATGAAGAACTGAACCGGCTGATGGCCGATCCGGAAGTGGTCGCCGACCATGTCCGGCTGGCTGAGTATGCCCGCGAGCAGGCCGAGATCGAGGAGCTGGTGCAGGTTTACCGTCGTTACAGGGCGCTGGAGAAGGAACTGGCCGACGCCCGCGAACTGATGGAAGTCGAAGAAGATGCGGACATGCGCAGTCTGGCGGAGCAGGAGATTGCCCGCATCGAGAGGGAGATGGACGGACTGTACGACCAGATGCGCCTCCTGCTCCTGCCCACGGACCCCCGCGACGAGAAGAACGTCATTATGGAGATCCGGGCCGGGACCGGGGGCGATGAGGCCGGCCTTTTTGCTGCGGACCTGTACCGCATGTATACCCGCTACGCCGAAGCCCGGGGCTGGAAAACCGATCTCCTCAGCTTTCACGATACCGGCGTCGGGGGGTACAAAGAGATCATTTTCGAGGTGAAGGGCAAGGGAGCCTACTCGCGGCTCAAGTATGAAAGTGGCGTGCATCGCGTGCAGCGTGTGCCGCTCACCGAAGCTCAGGGCCGCATTCATACCTCGACGGCGACGGTTGCCGTGCTGCCCGAAATTGAAGAGGTAGAGATCGAGATCGATCCCGCCGACCTGCACATAGATGTCTACGGCTCGTCGGGGCCAGGCGGACAGCACATGCAAAAGAACGCCACGGCGGTACGTATCACCCACAAACCCAGTGGCATCGTCGTTTCCTGTGAGAGCGAGCGCAGCCAGACCCAGAACAAGGAGCGGGCCATGGCCGTGCTCCGCGCCCGGTTGTACGAGAGGGAAGAGGAGCGACGGCGAGCCGAACGGGGAGAGGAACGCCGCCTGCAGGTCGGGTCGGGCGAGCGCAGCGAAAAGATCCGGACCTACAACTATCCCCAGAACCGGGTCACCGATCACCGTATCGGCCTGACTCTCTATCGTCTGGAAAGCATTATCAACGGCGACCTGGACGAGATCCTGGATGAACTGGCGACCACCGACCAGGCAGAGCGGTTGCAGGCGCTCGGCACGTAGGGGGCTTATCTGACCTGCCGGGCCTGCGCGTCAGCGCCCGGCCATCTACCATGTCCCACAATTTGACAGATGGCTGGATTTGGGCTATCATATTATTGTGAATGGTTCTCATTTGCACATGGTGGGGAAAGAGAGGGGCAGATGAACGACCTGGCGATCAGTGGTGAGCGCCGCCTGCGAGCAGCAGGCAAACGGATCACGCCTCAACGCCGGCTGGTCCTGGATATCCTGGCCCAGGGTGGCGGCCACCTGGATGCCCATGACATCTATGAGCGGGGGCGACGGCGAGAACCCCGGCTCAGCCTGGCAACGGTGTACCGCACCCTGAACACCCTGAAAGAAACCGGCGTGGTACGCGAACTGCACCTGGACGACGAACATCACCATTATGAACTGGATGGCCGGGATGGGCATTCGCACCTGGTGTGTGTGGTCTGCGGCCTGGTGTTCGAGGTGGACAGCACCGACTTTGTCCAGGCCGCCGCGGCTACCGG
>DAOTYI010000032.1:0-2408 GCA_034434895.1 Anaerolineae bacterium | reverse complement strand
AATCAGGCCCGACTTCCTCCACAATCGCAATATGCCCCCACCTCCACCCATCTGTGCCTTGCAACGAGGGGTGGTGTCTATCCCAGACTATCGCATGGCCAGACGCCAGGTGGTCGCGCAAGTCACTCGTTTGAGAGGGCACCTGAAAAACCTTATCGCGGTATGTGGTGATGTAATCGGCTGCCCCCCCAGCGCCGCCCGTAGGCCCAAGGTCGGGACGGCGGGCCTGGGCATAGAGAGCGCAACTCGAATAAGAGGCCGGATCGGCGGGCTGTAGATCGGGGCCTTTGACCCTTGTACCTGGCGTCGCCTGCTTCTGTTCCCGTTCCCGTCGCGCCCTTTCCAGGCCGGAGAGGATGGTCCGGGCCATCCGTCCTTTGGGAACGGCCGGTTCGCTCTCCTCCGGCAGGGGAGAAACGTTTCCCGCCGGGCGGCCCTGCAGCCAGGCCCAGATTTGCTCCGCCAGATTGCTCAGCGCACTTCCCAGCCAGGCCAGCGAGGCGAACAGCCCCAGCCCGGTCACTGCTCCGTCCCCGGCCAGCGGCACCAGGCGTGTGGCTACGGGGCGCCATCCCCCAAACTCATCGTAGATGATGATGTTCGGGTCGGCCAGGATGCGGACCAGGTCTATTCCCCCTGTTGTGGAGCCAGTTGTCGCGCCCAGCACCTGCCCGATGGCCTGAGCGCCCTGCGCGTCGGCCTGCTCGAAGCGTGCCGCGGCCGCCTCCAGAAACGAGGCTTTCTCCCCGGCGCGGGCGGCCAGCGACTCGGCCAGGGAGATAGCCTGCTGCACCTGGCTTTCCACCTCCAGGCGCTGACGGGTCTCCCAATCCAGCCCGGCAAAGACCTGGCGCAGGCGCGCCGCCTGTCCCTGCCAGCCCTCCTGCGCCCGGCGCAACTCTTGCGCCGCCTGGCGTAGACGCTCGGGTTGAACGAGAATGCGCATACAAGCCTCCAGCAATTGTCCAACGTCGCACCGTAGCACAGGCTGAAGCCCGTGCTACGGCCTCATCCCCACAGCCGCACGGTGTAGTCATCCGACCCCGAGGCCAGTAGGGGCGCAGCGGCGCTGCGCCCGTACCCCTCGGGGGAGAAGGCCACGCTCAACACCCGACCCTTATGCCCCTTCAGGGTGCGCAGGAGCGCGCCGTCCGAAACCCGCCACAGTCGCACAGTGTAGTCATCCGACCCCGAGGCCAGGGTCTGCCCATCAGGGGAGAAGGCCACGCTCCACACCCGACCCATATGCCCCTCCAGGGTGCGCAGCAGCGCGCCGTCCGCAACCGCCCACAGCCGCACGATGCCATCCCCTGACCCGAAGGCCAGGGTTTGCCCATCGGGGGAAAAGACCACGCTCAACACCCGACTCTTATGCCCCTCCAGGGTGCGCAGGATGGCGCCGTCCGAAACCTGCCACAGTCGCACAGTGTAGTCATCCGACCCCGAGGCCAGGGTCTGCCCATGGGGGGAGAAGGCCACGCTCCACACCAGACCCTTATGCCCCTCCAGGGTGCGCAGGGTTTGCCCCGTTTCTCTATGCCAGACCTTGACCATCCTGTCTTGTCCTCCAGAAGCCAATAGAGCCCCATCCGGTGAAAAGGCTACGCTGAACACTGAGCCATGATGGCCTTCCAGAGCGCCTATCCAGGAGCCTTCCGGCATTCTCCATTTTCCTATTCTTCCATCCGTCGAACCTGCAACCAGGAGATCGCCTTTGGGAGAAAACGCCAGGGAGAATGCAGGACCACCTTCTTTTATCACACGGCCTGGCGTTTCCTGGTCGAGATGCCATATCCATATCTCACGTCCAGCGGTGCAGGCAGCCAGAAGTTGACCATCTGGCGAAAAAGCAACGGCGTCCACGGGCAAGGGGCCGCGCAAAAAACCTCCCACGCCGGGGTGTTGCGTTCGGTACGTTTTCAGGAGTTGTAGCTGACCAGCCACCAATTGTAGCTGACCAGCCACCAATTCGGGTTTCTTTGGTTTCATCTGTTGCCTGGCCAGTTCCAGGAGAATCCAGGCCTGCTGGCTTCCTTGCCTGTAGTGGGGCTGTTGCTGGACGACTTGTTCCAGCCATTGCACGGCCTGCGCCCAGTCCTCTGCCTGGTAAGCAACCATTCCCTTTTCAAATAGCACTTCAATGGGCTCATTTTGTCGCCCGGCGACCGCGGGAAAATGGGGTGCGGGGGGCGGGGTGGATTGCAGGCGCTCCTGGATGTTCTGTACGATGGCGTTCAGCTCGGCGAGCAGACCAGCCTCCGTGGTTGCAAGGGCTTGGGCCTGGCGGTACACGGTGAGCGCGCCTGGCAGGTTGCCTTCCTCCTCTAATTGGCGGGCGGCCTGCATCAGGGCGCGGATAGCGAGGGCAGTGCCCTCTTCGGAGAAAGAGGGAACTTGCCTGGCAGACG
>DAOTYI010000031.1:0-2460 GCA_034434895.1 Anaerolineae bacterium | reverse complement strand
ACTTCCAGTTTGTGTTTCTGGGCCAACATCTGGCGTCCGGCCTCGCCGGTACCGGCACGCAGCACGGCAAAGCGGCGCTCCTCGTCGAGCAAGAACAGACCCACATAGTAGAGGTCGAACCGCTCCTGCACCAGCTCCACCACCTGAGGCAACAGGACATCGGGGTCCAGCAGCGAGGTGGTGGCGCGGCCCACTTCGGCTGCGGTCTGCAGGCCTCGGGTGCGCTCGGCTACCTTTTGTTCCAGGGTGCTCAACATCTGCCGTAACCGATCGGCCATGGTGTTAAAGGTCCTGGCCAGGACCGTGATCT
This sequence comes from Anaerolineae bacterium, assembly GCA_034434895.1. Taxonomy (GTDB): domain Bacteria; phylum Chloroflexota; class Anaerolineae; order JAAYZQ01; family JAAYZQ01; genus DAOTXL01. The sequence continues at coordinate 2,150 of DAOTYI010000031.1, read as the reverse complement.
CGTCCTCCCCTCCTGGCGGCACTGGAGCGACACGACTCAGGTCGCCGGCGGCGATGGCAGCCGCGCTGGCTGTCAGGACACGGATGGGGTAAACCAGGCGGCGAGAGACCACCAGGCTCAACCCACTGGCAGCGACTAACCCCACGAAGGTCAGGCCCACCAGGTACCACTGCATCCGGTTTACGCTGGCATAGGCTTCTCGCGTCGGCAACTCGACGATAACGGACCAATCGGTCCCCTGGATGGGTGTGTACAAACCGATCACGCGTTCGCCATCCAGGCCCACATATTCGTGGACACGCCCCCTCTTTTGCATTCCACCAGCCATGAACTCCTGCACCGGCGGCATGCGACGCATATCCTCGCCGTAGCGTTGTAACACCTTGGCCAGTTCCTGGTGAGCAACGAACCGGCCTGTGGTATCCACCAGATAGGCATAGCCGGTCTGGCCGATGCCGGTGCGCGATACTTCCTGCCACAGACGCGCGACGTTTACCTCGGCGATCAGCACGTTGACAATGCGCTCGCCCGGCGCTCTGACCGGCACAGCCACCTGCACCGAGAGCAGGGCACTGTCAGGCGAGACAAAGACAGGCCCAACATAGGTCTGGCCTCTACTGGCCGTGACAAAGGCGTCACTGCCGGCCTGGTTGCCCAGTTCTTCCGGCATGAAGGTGTGGAATTGGGAGACGCGGACCAGGTCGGTGCCATCCTCGTCTGTCAGGATAAACTGGCTGAACAGGGTGGGATGCTGGATGAGCAGGTTTTCCAAAGCCGCCTTCTGTGCAGCCAGGGTCATAGTGCCCAGCGATTCCAAACCCTCAAAGAGTCGCAGGTCCTGCACTGCATAGCCAATGTGGTTGGAGATGAGAAGGGCGACCCTGTCGGCGCTTCGCTCCTGCAATTGAAAGACGCTCTGCCGTTGAGCCTGACGGGCAATCCAGATCAATCCCACGCCCACGATCACCAGGGACAGGATGACGATCAGGATAAAAGCCCGGCCCAGGCGCGTCACCAGGCTGCGGCGCCAGGGCACGGCGGCTTGATAAACCTCGCTTGGTGCCTCCATCCTCCACTCCTACCTGTTCAGACGCACTTTGGCCACGGCAAACTCGGCCGGCCAGACCGGCACCCAGTCTCCATCCTGGATCTGGACGACGTAAAGGCTGGCAAACTCGTTCTGACCATCGGCGTCGAAACGCAGGCGCTCAGCGGGCAGGATCATCTGGGGGCCACGAGGCAGATCGGTGGTTGCCAGAGCCTCCCGTAGCTTTTCCTTGTCCACTGCCCCGGCACGCTCCAGCGCATCCTTGAGCACAAACATGGCTTGATAGGCATAGGCGCTGTTGCCGGTGATATCTACCCCAAAGCGGGCGCGAAAGCGATCGCTCAGTTCTTTGGCTCCAGGGGCGTATTTGGAGTACTCGGCTATCGTCAGCGTGCCTTCAGCCAGGGGGCCCAGGGCTTCGATATATTCAGGAAAGACTGTGCCACCGGCTGTATCCACCACCGGCAGCTTTGCGCCGGCATCGGCCAGGGCCCGGGCGATGAGGATGCTATCGTTCAGGTAGGTCACCTCCAGAATGGCATCAGGATCGGCAGCCAGGATCTGAGCCACCTCACTACTCAAATCGGTCACCCCTTCAGCCACATAGCTGACTTCGGCGACCAACTCGAGGCCATATTCCTGCAATGCTTTCTTCTGGGCCAGAGCCGTCGAGGTGCCAAAGTCGGTATTCTCATAAAGCAAGGCCACACGCCGCACCGGGTAGCCGGCCAGATCGTCCAGGTCGGTCAGGAAACGCACCTGGTCACGACCATAGAATCGGGCCTTGGGACAGACGCGAAAGGTATAGCGAAAGCCCCGTTCGGTGATGATATCGGCGATGGCCATGCTGACGATAAATGGTGTCTCCAACTGTTCTGCCACCTGTGTGGTTGGCTTGGCAACACTGCTTTGCCAGGTGCCAACCAGAGCGACAACTCCCTCCTCTTTGATCAGCCGCTCGGCTTCCTGTACACCGATATCCGGCACGCCCTGAGTATCGCCAAAGATCAGTTCCAGTTTAGCCCCCCCAAGGGCCGCAATGCCCCCGGCAGCGTTGATCTCTTCGGTTGCCAGCTCCACACCCCTTTTGTTATCTCCACCA
>DAOTYI010000030.1:0-7665 GCA_034434895.1 Anaerolineae bacterium | reverse complement strand
GCCCCACACCCCGCCCGCAGTGGATCGCCTTCGAGACCCATCGCGGCAGCCTGGGAGACTATGAGATCTATGTCATGACCACCGACGGGGATCGCCTGGCCAACCTGACCAACTCCTGGGCCGATGACGTTTCGCCGGTCTGGTCGCCCGATGGCCGGCGCATCGCCTTTGTCTCCTTCCGTGACACCCTGGCCGGCAAATGGAACCTGGGGCCGGGCACGATCTACTTGCTGGATTTCGATCCGGAGACCGGTACGGCGGGCAACCTGGTCCGCCTGACCGATGGCCGCAGCCATGATGGCTGGCCCACCTGGTCGCCCGATGGCCGGCGCATCGCCTTTCAGAGCGATCGGATGGGGAACTGGGACATCTGGATCATCAATGTAGACGGCAGTGGCCTGACCCAACTGACCCGCAGCCCGGCGGATGACGAACACCCCGACTGGTCGCCCGATGGGAAAAAGATCGCCTTTAGCTCCGATCGGAGTGGGAACTGGGATGTCTGGGTGATCGGAGCCGATGGCTCCAACCCGGTGAACCTGACCCATGCGCCGCGCCGCGACCGTTATCCTATGTGGTCGCCCGACGGCAAAACGATCGCCTTCAACACCAATCGCGACGGCAACCAGGAGATCTATTTCATGAACGCCGACGGCTCTAACCAGAGGAACATCAGCCGATCCCCCAACAGCACCGAGGGCCTGGCCGACTGGTCGCCCGACGGCAAGCGGCTGGTCCTCTACAGCGACCGCTCCGGCAACAAGGAGATCTATATCGTGGACCTGGCCAGCGGGCAATGGACCAACCTCAGCAACGATCCGGCCAGCGACGAGTTCTGCACCTGGTCGCCCTGAGGCGCCGGTCCGTCACGCCCTGGGCTTGAGCAGCAGTCCCAGCCCGCCGAAGCTCAGATCCACGACGACGGTGAGGCCACGCAGCAACAGCAACCCCAGCAGCGCCACCTGGCCACCGACGGCCGGGGCCAGGATGACCGCGCCCAATCCTTCGCGGACACCCAGGCCCGCCGGGGCAAAGAGGGCGACAAAGCCGATGACGGTGCCCATCGCCACGGCCGGCATCGCCAGGGGCAGGGCCTGCAGACCGGTCGGGCCAAAAGCTCGCAGGCTGAACCAGGCCCCTAACCCGGCCAGCCCCCAGTTCACCAGATACAGGAACGCAATTCCCAGGTAAAAGGCAGCCCCCAACCCCTCCGGCAGAGAGGGCAGCTCCCCCTGCGCCCGGCCGACAAGCCGCTGCCCCAGCCGCAACAAAAAGCCCAGGAAACGGGGATGGATGAGCAGCGCCAGGGCCAGGGGCATGAGCAGGACCGTGTAGCGCAAGGCCGGGTTGAGCAGGGTCAACATCGGCAGCCCACACAAACAGGCTGTCAACATCCACAACGCCTGGGAGATCACGAAACTGGCCCCGATCTGGGCGTTGCCGATGCCCACCTCCCGCGACAACAGGTAGTAGTTGCCGACGAACATCACCCGGCCCGGCAGATACTTGCCCAATTGAGAAATGTTGATGATGCGGAACGTTGTCCAATAGGAAATGCTCACCCCCAGGCGGCGATAAAGAGCATACTGGATAGAGCTATAGACCAGGCCGGCCACAGCCGTCGCCGCCAGGGCGGCTGCCGCCCACTCCGGTCGCATCTGGGCCAGCAGGCCGGGCAGATGCCCCCCCCAGCGATAGAGATAGAAGGCGGTGGCCGCGATCAGCAGCCCAAAATAGGCGGCCTTGACCAGCGGGTGGCCGATGATCCGCCTCCAACCCCCCCGTCCCTTCACCCTGCCACCCGGTTGTCCTCGCCTCGTACTCCCACCACCCGCGCCGGCACGCCACGAGCCAGGCTATAAGGGGGCAGGTCATGGGTGACGACCGCCCCGGCTCCCACCACCGCGCCGCGCCCCACCGTCACCCCACCCAGGACAATGACCGACGCTCCCAGCCACACATCGTCTTCAATAACAATGGGCCGCTCGACTGTGGGCTGGGCACGGATAGGCAGGTCGCGCCGGGCAAAGGTATGGTCGCCGCAGATGAGCTGCACATCGTTGGCCAGCAGGGCATCACAGCCGATCCGAATGCCGCCGTGGCCATAGAGCAGGCAACGGTGGCCGAGGTAGGTCCGCTCGCCGATATACACCTCGGCATCGCGGTAGGCGACAACGTAGCAGCCCCGTGACAGCCACACATCGTCGTCCAGGACGATGCGCCCTGTCAATGAGTGAGCATCCAGGAGGCAGCCTTCGCCGATCATCACCCGACGGCCCAGGCGGACACGGCGCGGCACCTGCCAGCGCACATCCTTTTCGATAAAACAGCCTGCCCCGACATGTTCCAGCACAGCGCGGTAGGCCAGGCCCCGCAGCACCGATCCGGCCACGGTGGGCAACCCACTCAACAGGGTCAGGACCGCTCCCTGCCACAACCAGGGCAGGATGGCACGTTCCCCGCTCACCCGCTCCACGTAGCGGAGCAGGTTGCCACGCCATCCCCGCCCCATCGTCGCCGAATGATAGGTCACACGGTTCACGGTTCCAACTCGATGGTGGCGATCTCGATAAAATCGGGCCCGTTTTCCAGGGGCAGTCGTTCGCCGTCGGCACGGTACAGGCCGGCGATCAGCCGGTACGCACCGGGAGCCAGCTCCGGACTCAAGTCCAGCTCATGGTCATCCACGACTACCTCACCCCCATCCCAGTAGGAGGTGGGATACCAGCCCCCGACCGGCGGAGCGTCCCACTGCTGGGCGATGTGGCCTGCGGCATCCAACAGGTGGAGAAAGAGGGTGTAATCGGTATCAAACCCGGCCGGGCCTGCCTGCCAGACCAGGCGCAGGTGGACCATGCTGCCCGGCTTGCGCTCGCCCTCCAGGCCGTGCAGGTACAGCGCCGCGCCGTTGGTAAAGCGGGCCTGTGGGGCGCCGGACGGCAACTCCGGTTCCCGGCCAACGGTCACAAAATCGAGTGTCGCGCGGGGCCCGGCCGGTTCCAGCGTGTCAGATTCGTAGAGGCCGGTTTCCAGACGGTAGCGGCCCGGCGGCAGGTCGGCAGGCAGGCTCAGCCGGTGGCGGTCGGGAAAGGGTTGACTGCGTTGCGAGCGAGGCCAGCGCTCCACGGGATAGAGTCCACCCAGCGGCAGCCCATCATGTCCGGCCACCCCTGCACCGGCCCGGTCCACCAGATGGACAAAGGCCGTGTACGCCCCGCCCCCTGTACCTCCCGACCACCAGCGCAGGGTGACGGTCAGGGTCTCGCCCGGCTGGAGGTGGTCCTCACTCAGGGCAAAGCTGTCCAGCCGTAAAGGTCCGCTCCAGAGCGCAGGCTCCAGAGGCCGGTCCACAGCCGGCGGCGGTTCGGCGGGCCGGGAGCGAAAGACAAACACGCCGCGCTCAAAGGCCACCAGGTCAAAACGGTCCCACAGCAGGTGAAGGAATTCAGGGCTGAAGTGGCGATCCAGGCGCATTTCGTCGGCCACGAACCACAGACGAGGGTGGGCGTTCAGCGCCTCGGCCAGGCGTTGGGGTGAATCGAGGAGTGGCAGGGCGGTCCACCCGTCTACCGATTGTCCGTGGCGTTCTACTACCCACGCCTGAGCCTTTTCTTCGACGGCCAGGTAGTCGCCGTGGCCCAGCAGGGCAAAGGCTGCCGCCGGGGCGATGGTGGCCAGGGCGTCACCCTCCGTCCAGCCCCTGGCGACGACGGCCAGGGCGCGGTCATAGCCCCACTCCTCGCGGGTGGCCGCTGCGCGGGCGCCGGGGTAGGCCAGCCAGGCGCTCAAGAGGACCAGCCCAGCGGTCAGCCCGGCCGGCATCCAGCGGGCCGAAAGGGGGGACATCCGCTTCGCCAGGCCGCGCAGGGCAGGGATGGCCACCCCCTCCCCACCCAGGAGGAACAGAGGTAAGAGGGGGTAGAGATAACGGGGTTCGCGCCATGTCTCGCCCACTATCAGCAACATCTCCAGCACAACAGAGGTCACCAGGAAGGCAATACAGGGCACCGCCCGCCGCCAGGCCAGGGCTGATCGCCGATGGAGGAGCAGCCAGCCTATCCCTCCGGCCAGCAACAGGGCCACCATCAGGCGGGTTGGATCGGTGAAGAAGGTCAACAGATGCTTCCCACCCGTCAATGGTCGGGTCAGGTCTACAAAGGCGCGTGGTTCGGCGCTGGGGACCGATCCGGCCGGGATCATGAGTTGATAGAGGAACCGACGGCCCACCACGCCGGCGGCCAGGGTGCCGGCCTGGAGCCAGACGACCGGCTGCCGCAACCAACGCCAACCCCGGCCCGCCAGGGCCAGGATGGCAAAGGGGGGAAGCAGCAACAAGACAAGGGGTTGATCGGCCAGGGCTATCAGCAGCAGACCGACCGCCAGCCAGCGAGGAGCAGGCCGGTCGGCCTCCACTGCACCCCGCATCCAGGCCAGAAAGGCGGCCAGGACCAGCAGTTGCAGCAGAGCATAGGTCCGCGCCCGCCCCCCCCACACGATGGCTTCGGCATCCAGGGCCAGCCACAGGACAGCCAGGCCCAGCGGCGCCGTGTGGAACAGCCGACGCGCGGCGTAGAGGGTCAAGGCCAGGGTTGCGGTGCTCAGGACCAGGGCAGGCAGACGGGCTACAAACGGGTTGAACCCCCTTCCCCAGGCCAGGACAACAGCATCCAGATAGGTGAAAATCAGACCCTGGGTGTAAATCGCCCCGGATGGAAAGCGGGGCAGGCCGGTGGCCAGCACCTGCTGCGCGGCCCAGACGGTGGTGAACTCGTCAATGTACGGGCTGGCATGGGTGGCATAAGCCAGACGCAGGACCAGGCCGGTCAGCACCGCCCCTGCCCCCACAAGTTTGCCGATAGCCCGGCCTTTCACCCGGTGCCTCCTTCTTTGCGGGCGACGATGGCCAGCCCCCGCCCCTGCTCCTGCTTCCGGTCGTCCGACCGGGCAGCCAGCGGATAGAGCAAAAGCGAGGAGAGCATGTACAGCAGCCGCCCCAGCCCCCGCTCCGGGTCCAGGCCGCGCAGGGCATGAAAGGCCTCAAACTGGGCAGCGCCCACTCCGGTCAGATAGAGCCGGCTGTCGAGGAGGGTGAGGCCCAGGCCTGACAGGCGATCCGTCAGCTCGTCGCGGCGGTAGCGGCGGCGGATGGCGTAGAGATCGTCCAGCCGGGCGTCCAATCCGGCGGTCACCGACGGGGCCGTAACTACCTGGGGAGCCAAAAGAGGCCTCTTCAATCCCGACGGCAGCCGCTCCAGGAAACCCAGAATCAGGCCATGTTCGACGCCATCTACGGTGAGGAACAGGACCCCCCCGGGCCGCAGCGCGCGGGCCATGCCTGCCAGGGCTGCCCCATCATCGGCGATGTGCTCCAGCACACAGTTGCACACCACCAGGTCGAACTGCCCATCGGCCAGGGGCAGGTCCGTTCCGTCGGCGGCCAGGAAGAGCGCTCGTCCATCCACCCCCAGATGGTGGGCGGTCCGGCGGGCCTCGGCCAGGGCCGGACTATCCAGGTCACAGCCGACCAGGGTGGCCCCCCGCCGCGCCAGGTCGAGGGAGTAGAGGCTGTGGCCACAGCCCACATCCAGCACATACCAACCGGCCACCTGTCGCACCCAGGGGGCCAGCAGGCGCAGCTCCAGGGCGCGCATCAGGTTGAAATAGCGCAGGAGGGGGAGCAGATGACGGGCCAGCGGGCGTGGCAGCCACGCCAAAAGCCTGCCCAGCCTCACATCGAGCCTCCCCCACTACTTCAGCACCACCGGCAGCCAGACAAAGCTGGCTCCCGGCAGGGCCGACCCCAGGCTCACCTCGTCCAGGCGGAGCGCCGCGCTGTCGGAAACGGTGAAGGTCAGGGTCACGGCCTGACCGACAGCCGCCTCCACCGGCAACCAGAGGTGGCTCCACCCATCGGCCGAGATGGTCTGAGTCTGGCTGATGGGCGTGCCCTCCAATGCCACCTGGAATGTGCTGCTGCCGCTGGCCTCCTCGTCCAGCCGCACCAGAAAAGAGAGGGTGGCATCGGTCAGGTTGCCCGGCAGCGACAGGGGCTGTTTGAGCCACGACCGTTCGCCCAGGCCGCCGAGGAGCACCGCCCAGTTGCCGGTGTGAGCGGCGGTGACGCGCGTCGGCGTGAGGGTGCCCCCCGGCTGCCAGCCACCCCAGCCGCTTTCAAAGCCACCGTTGGTTACCATGTCGTCCAGCGGGGGGAGCACCAGGTCCACGCCGCTCAGATCACCCGAAACCGACAGGTGCAGTGGTGCCAGGAGGCCAAAGTTGTCGTGCTCGACGAGCAGATCATAGGTGCCGGCGCCGGCCAGGTAGGCCAGGTAGCCGCCCGGCCGCCGCTCGACGCTCAGGGCGGCAGGTGTCAGGGTCACACCGGCTCCGGCGACCGGTTGGTGGCGCACCGTCCGGACGTTGCCGGCCACGGAAAAGCGGGCCAGTTTCGTGTACGCCAGGGAGGACCAGCCGCTCCAGTTGCCGGCCTGATCGCGGGCCCGGACGTGGAAGTAGTAGGTCTGGCCGTACTGGGGCGGCATCGGGTCGAAGGTGCCCGAGGTGAAGGGGGTGGATGACAGCCAGGAGTTCCACGTCCCTGTCGGCCCGACGCGGACCTCCACATCGTAGGCCGTCACCGCCGAGCAGTCGTCGGTCGCCCACCATCGCAGGGGGAACGGCGCTTTTTGGGCGAGGGGCAGGGGGCTTATCCCGACGTTGTAAGGCGGTCCGTCATCGGTGATCTGGGTGTAGGCCGGGGTGCTGTAGTCGCTCTGGTTGCCGGCCGCATCCCGACCCCGCACCCGGAAGCCGACGGTGGCGTTGTAGAGTCCGCTGGTGTAGGTGCCGCTGGTGTCCGGCGTGTCCAGCAGCCAGTCGGTCCACTCCCCGCCGTTGACATTCACCTGCAGGTCATAGCTCACCACCCAACTGACATTGTCACTGCCGTTCCAGTTCACCGTCACCTGGCCGCACAGGCTCTGCGGCGGCAGCGATTCGATCCAGGTCTGCGGCGGGGTGGTATCCTCGTAGAGCCAGGAATACTCATCCAGCACCTCGGCGTACCAGTTATCGGCCAGGACCTGCATTCCTGCGCTGTTGGGGTGCTTGGGATCCCACATGAGCGATTCCCAATCCCCATAATTCAGGAACGCCTGCCAGTTGTCGGCCAGAGGCACTCTCTTGGTCGCAGCTACATCCCGGATATAGTCGTTCATCGTTTGGGTCTGGTGGTAGTAACCATCGGTGCGGGGGATGATGGTGCTCAGCCAGGGGCGGATGCCGTCAATGTTGGAATATTTTTTGAGGATGTCAATAATGATCGCCAGGTCCTGAGCGACCTCGTTAGGCGGGCGGCCCTGGGTCACGTCGTTGGTGCCCTCCATGATCAGCGGGAACTGGGGCAGGTAGAGCGTCGCTTCGTTGCCGATCCTTTTCCGCAGGGCGCTGACCATTTCGCCGGGGATGCCCCGGTTGATGACCTCCGACGGGGTGACGCGGGCGTCCAGTTTGGCCTCCAGGCGGGCAGGATAGTCGCCCACCGGCTGGCCTGAACCGGGCGGGTCGTCATACTGCCCCCAGGTGATGCTATCACCCCAGGCCACGTAGCGGTTGTAGATGCATTGGCCTTCTGGAGCGGGGGCGGATTGGGGCAGGGACCGGGGC
>DAOTYI010000029.1:0-24009 GCA_034434895.1 Anaerolineae bacterium | reverse complement strand
GCTTATAACGTAAACTCTTCGCCCACTTTGGGCACAAGGGCCTGGCCCACGCCCAGGTCGCGCAGTCCCTCGGCCAGGGCCAGGCTGGAAGCCTCCTCCCCGTGGACCACAAAGGCCTTCTTCAAGCGGTCAAGGCCTGACTGCCGGGCATAGTCCAACAGCTCGGTCCGGTCGGCATGGGCGCTATAGCCGTTGATCGTCTCCACCCGCGCCCTCACGGTATACGCCTCGCCAAAGATCCGGACCGTGGACTGATGCTCCACCAGCCGTCGCCCCAGTGTGTCGGGGGCCTGCCAGCCGACAATGAGCACCGTGTTGCGCGGATCCTCGATGTTGTTCTTAAGGTGGTGCAGGACGCGCCCCGCCTCGCACATGCCGGAGGCGCTGATGATGACCGCCGGTTCCCGGAGAAAGTTGAGTTCCTTGGACTCCTCTACCGTGCGGATGTAGGTCAGGCGGTGAAAGCCAAAGGGGTCACGGTGGTCGTTGCGGGCGATGAACTGACTCAGTTCCTGGTCGTAACATTCCGGGTGCAATCGGAACACCTCGGTTACGTTCGCCGATAGGGGGCTATCCACAAAGATCGGTAGGCTGGGGATGTCCCGGCTTTCGGTCAGGCGGTGCAGAGCATAGACCAGCTCCTGGGTGCGACCTACGGAAAAGGCGGGGACGATCAGTTTGCCGCCCCGGCGATAGGTATCCACCACCACCTCTTGCAGCATCTTGTCCGTTGTTTCGATCGGATCGTGGAGGCGATCGCCGTAGGTGCTCTCGATGATGAAATAGTCGGCCTTTTCCACCGGCTGCGGATCGCGGAGGATGGGCATGTTCTTGCGCCCCAGGTCGCCGCTGAAGACCAGGCGCTTCTTCTCCCCCCCTTCCTCTATGTCCAGGACAACGAGGGCCGAACCCAGGATGTGCCCCGCATCGTAAAAGGTCAGGGTCACTCCTGGCGCGATCTGCAACGGGCGGTTGTAGCCCACGCTGATAAAGTTCTTGAGGCTCTCTGTGGCATCCGCCACGGTGTAGAGCGGTTCGACCAGAGGCTCACCCTTCCTGGCCTGTTTCTTGTTGACATAGCGGGCATCTTCCTCCTGGATATGGGCCGAATCGCGCAGCACCGCCGCACACAGATCGCGCGTGGCCGGAGTGGTGTAGATGGGGCCCTGGAAACCGCTCTTGACCAGGGTGGGGATATTGCCCGAATGGTCAATGTGGGCGTGGGACAGGAGCAACAGGTGGACCGTCCGGGCATCGAACGGCAGGTTGCGGTTCCGCTCAAAACTTTCCTGTCGTTTGCCCTGAAACAACCCGCAATCGAGCAGGATGCGTGCGCCATTGGCCGTCACCAGGTGCATGGAGCCGGTCACCGTGCGCACGGCGCCGAAAAACTGGACCTTCACCGTTCGCTCCTCAGTACTACCACGATGGTTCACATTCTGAACTCACCGCAGAGACGCCGAGGCCGCAGAGAAAACCGATAAAAGACCTCTGCGAACTCTGCGGTGGACAGGCAGTGTTCAGGTCAAACCATCGTTGCAGGTAGATTATCTTCCTTCCGGTGGAAAAAGTCAAATCCCCCGGCCTGTGGTTATTCTGTTGCCGGAGGTTGCTCGCGCACGATGCGCACCGTGCAGCCGCCCAGAAAAGCTCCTATGCCGATGAGCGCCGCGACGGGGGCCATATAGACCGCCAGCAGCACACCGCTGCCGATCCCGGCCCACAGGGGAATATCCACCAGGGTCCGCTCCTTGTGGATCACCATGACGCGTCTGACCGTTGCTTCACGGATCAGATCGTTGACCACTTTGAACAGGTCTTGAGCCTGCACTGTGATCTCCTCGGCCACCCTTTTCCTGGGCCTGGCCGCCTCGATCTCCTCACTCATAGCTGTTCCTCCATCGTCCAGAATTTGATCTTGTCCCGCCCCACCGGCGGTCAATAGCAATACGTCTTGACCGGCCAAAGGTTGCGGGGGAGGTCCGAAGCGAGATCTGGAACCTGCCCGGCCTGGCATTGACAAAGAGGGCAGGATGGGGTAGACTGAAGCCGATCTCTGCGAGGATGGGTGGGCCATGAGCACGATCCACATTCTGCCGCCCGAGGTCGCCGACCGGATCGCCGCCGGCGAGGTGGTGGAGCGACCGGCGTCGGTGGTCAAGGAGCTGATCGAAAACGCTCTGGATGCCGGCGCCAGAGCCATCCATGTGGAGGTGGTGGGCGGCGGAGTGAGCCTGGTGCGTGTTTCCGACAACGGCTGCGGCCTGGCCCGCACCGATGCGCCCCTGGCCCTGGAACGCTTCAGCACCAGCAAGGTGCAGAGCCTGGCCGACCTGGCCTGCATCCGCACCCTGGGCTTTCGCGGTGAGGCCCTGGCGGCCATCGCTGCTGTGTCACGCCTGAGCATCCTGACCCGTACCGCCGCCGAGGTGGAGGGCACGCGCCTGACGGCGGCCGCCGGGCAGGTGACGGTCGAGCCGGCGGCCAGCCCGGTTGGGTGCAGTGTGGCGGTCAGCGACCTGTTCTACAACACCCCGGCCCGCCGCAAATTCCTCAAGTCACCGCTGCGCGAGGCCGGGTTGTGCCAGCAGACTGTGGTGCGCTATGCCCTGGCCTTCCCGGAGGTGGCCTTTAAGCTGACGGTGGATGGGCGGGAACGGCTGGTCGCGCCGCCGGCCACCCTGGCAGAGCGGGCCGCGCTGGCAGTGGGCCGCGAGGCGGCGGGGGAGATGTTGCCCATCGCCTGGGAAGCGGCGGAACTCCGGGTGCATGGCCTGGTGAGCAGTCCGGCGGTGGGGCGGAGCGGGCGCGATGGGCAGTATTTTTTCCTCAACCGCCGTCCCATTCGCTCCGGCCTGCTGGCGGTGATGCTGGAGCGACCCTATGCCGGGCGGCTGCCGCCGGGGCGTTATCCGCTGGGCATCCTCCACATCGAACTCGACCCGGCGCTGGTGGATGTGAATGTGCACCCTCGCAAGGCCGAGGTGCGCTTTGCCCAGGAACGGGCTGTCTATCAGGCGGTGAGCCAGGCGGTCAGCGCGGCGCTGCTCCCCTTCCCCATGATGGAGGGAGGGAGCACGGCCGCCTGGCCCTTTCCCGAAACGCCTGCCGCCCCGGCCCTGATCGCCGAGGCGGGCGTGGCCTACGAACCGGGCCGCCGGGTCGAGGCGCTGGGGCAGGTGCATGACAGCTACATCGTGGCCCGCACGGCCAACGGCCTGCTGGTGGTCGATCAGCACGCTGCCCATGAAGCGGTCCTGGCCGGGCAGTTGCTGGCCGGCAGCCCGCCGCTGCCCCTGACACCGCCGGTCCGGGTGGAACTGACCAGCCGCGAAGCGGACCTGCTGGCCGCCCACCTGCCTGTCCTGGCCGACCTGGGGCTGGAGGTGGAGCCGTTCGGCGGGCATAGCTTCCTGGTGCGGACGCTGCCGGAACCGCTGGGGGGGCAGGAGGTGTCCTCGTTGCTGGCCGAACTCCTGGCCGAGCTGGCAGCCGGCCGTGACCTGGACCCTGATGCGCTGCGGGAAAATCTGGCCGGCAAGGCTGCCTGTCGGGCTGCGGTCAAGGCCGGTGACCTGCTGACCGTTGCCCGGCAACAGGAATTGCTGGACCATCTGCTGGCCCTCTGGTCGCCTGGCGTCTGCCCGCACGGGCGGCCGACCTTTTTTGCCCTCGGCGTCGAGGAGATAGAGCGGCGTTTTCTGCGGCGCTGAGCCTGTTTTCCGCCTATGGTGTAAGAGCTTGTCTGAAAACCACCAAGACACAAAGGACACCAAGGACCATGCGGCTTTTATTCGTTTCCTTCGTGTTCCTTTGTGTCCTTTGGGGTAAGCTTTTCAGACTAAGTCCTGTCGGTGAACCACAAGGGCACAAAGGTACGAAGGAGGAGGGTCTATGTCTCAACCCCGTCTTGTTGTCAGCAAATGCCTGGGATTTGACCACTGCCGCTACGACGGCAGCCTCATCCCCGATCCGGCCGTGGACTCCCTCCGGCCGTGGGTGGAGTTCATCCCCATCTGCCCGGAGGTGGAACTGGGCCTGGGCGCGCCGCGCCCGCCCATCCGCCTGGTCCGTGTTGGCGGGGAGGTCCGCCTGCTCCAGCCCGCCACCGGCTGGGACCTGACCGACGCCATGCGGGCCTTCGCCGCCTCCTTCCTGGACGGGCTCCCGCCGGTGGATGGCTTTCTGCTGAAGAACCGCTCCCCTTCCTGCGGGGTCAAGGACGCAAAGGTCTACGCCGCGCCGGAGAAGGCCCCGGCGGTGGGGGCCGGGCCGGGGATGTTCGGGGAGGCCGTCCAGGCCCGCTTCCCGGACCTGCCCGTGGAGGACGAGGGCCGCCTGACCAACCGGGCCCTGCGGGAGCACTTTTTCACCGCCCTCTTTGCCCTGGCCCGGTTGCGGGAAGCGCTCGGCGCAGGGCAGATGGGGGCGCTGGTGGATTTCCACACCCGTCACAAATTCCTGCTGATGGCCTACAACCAGGCCCGCCTGCGGGAACTGGGGCGAGCCGTCGCCAATCCCCAGCGGCGGCCCGTCGGCCAGGTGATGGAGGCGTATGTCGCCGGGTTCCGGGCCGCGCTGGCCCATCCGCCCCGCCGTCCCTCCGTCGTCAACGTCCTGATGCACGCTCTGGGTTACGTTTCCGACGGGCTGACTCCGGCGGAGAAGGGCTACTTTCTGGACCTGCTGACCGCCTATCGGGAGGGACGGGTGCCCCTCAGCGCCCCGCTGAGCGTCCTGCGGGCCTGGGTCCTGCGCTTTGGGGAGCCATACCTCTCCGGCCAGGCGTTCCTCTCGCCCTTCCCGGAGGCGCTCCTTTCCCTTCGGGATTCGGGGCGGGGGGGATTGTAGGACCACTGCTCGCAGTTGTCCTGCAATGCCGGTTGGGTGTATAATGACAGTGAGAGCCGGTCTGGAAACCACTAAGGACACGAAGGACACAAAGAATTTCTGTTAATCTCATCTTTTTTCTTTCTTGTGCGCTTTCGTGGTAGACTTTTCAGACAGGCCCTGAGAGGAGGAGTGAATTATGAACCCCCGGCCCCTATCGGTCCACAGTTCCGGCCAGGGGAGCATCGCCGTCGGCGGCGACGTGGGCGGCTCCCTGCTGGTCACCGGCTCGCAGAACGTCATCATCCAGGCCGGGCAGGTGATGCTCCAGGCGGCGGCCGCCGCCCGCCTGCAGCGGCAGGACCCCACCCGCATGTTGCGCGTCCTGGCCCTGCTGGCCGCGCTGGTCTACGACCCCGCCGACCCGGACCATCCGCCGCCGCCGCTGGACCTGCGCCAGGAGTGGAACCGCCTGGAGCGGGCGGTGCAGGAGGCCCGCGCCCCCATCCTGCTGGCGCGCCTGGTCCCGCCCACGCTGGAGGCGCTGCGCCGTGCCCTCTCGCCCCGCATCGCCGGGCAGGGCCTGTTCCCCCATGTGCTCCACTTCAGCGGCCATGCCTGGCGCGAGGGGCTGCTGCTGGAGGACGAGTATGGCCAAACCCACCCCGTGACGACCGGGGAACTGCTGGATGCGCTGAATGGAGGGGCGCATAGCCGTGCGCCCCTACTGGTGGTGCTCAACGCCTGCGAGACCGCCGCCGACGCCCGCTCGGCCGCGCAGGCGCTGCTGGAGGCCGGCCTGGCCCGCGCCGTGGTGGGCCATCTCTGTCCGGTCCAGGACGAGCAGGCCATCGCCTTCGCCAAAGCCCTCTACGCCGACCTGTGCGACGGCTTCCCCCTGCGGGAGGCGGTGCGGCGGGCGCAGCAATCCTCCCCCTCACAGGGGGAGGGGGGGGTGGGGGTCCTCCTGCTGGGGGACGGCGACCTGCGCTTTGGCGGCCTGGCCCGCGGCGAGCCGCTGATCGAGGACGGCCGGCCCACGGGCAACCTGCCGCCCGGCGAGGGGGTGGGCTTTTTCGGCCGCGGGGCAGAGCTGACGGCCCTGGCCCGCAGCCTGGACCATCCGCCCTGCCTCGCCCTGCTCTGCGGCCCGCCGGGGATCGGCAAGAGCCGCCTGGCGCTGGAGGCGGCCCACCGCAACGCCTGGCGCTTCCCCGGCGGCGCTGCCTTTGCCACCGCCGCCGGCCTGCTGAACCGCCTGGCCGAAGCGCTGGGGCTGGCGGGAACGGAGGAGGTCCGCCAGGCCCTGCTGGATTACGCCCATGCCCGCCCCACCCTCTTCCTGCTGGACAACCTGGAGACACTGCCCCCGGCGGAGCTGGCAATCCTGGCCGGCTTCCTGGAGCGGCTGGACGGGGCGAGTGCGGCCCTCATCACCCTGCGGCCGCCCCAGCCCCTGCTGGAGGACCTGCCCCACGCCCTCTCCCGGTCGTTGCAGGAGGGGCTGCGCGGCGAGGCGGCGGTCCGCTACGCGCTGGCCCTGGCCCACAGCAAGGGGTTGCCGCTGGCGGCGCCGGAAGCGGCCGAGATCGCCTGGGCTGCCGGCGGTCATCCCCTGCTCATCACCGGGATCGTGGCCCAGGCCCGGCGGCGCGACCGGCAATCCCTGCTGGAGGAGGTGCGCCGCCGCGAGGGGGATTTTGCCGAGCAGTTGGAGGCGACCTATGCCTGGAGCTGGGAACGGCTGGACGAGGCGGGGCAGGCGGCCTGGCAGGCGCTCCTCCTCTTCCCGGCCGGCCGGGCGCCCGAGGCCGTCCTGCGCAGCATGGCCGGGAGAGAAGGGCTGCGGGCGTTGCGCCAGGAGGCGGCCGTGGCCGACTTTGACCCCCACCTGCAGGCCTGGCGCTGGCACCCCACCGTTGCTGAGTACGCGGCCCGGCGCCGGCCGCTGGCGGAGGAGGAACGCCAGGTGTGCCTGATCGCTGCCCTGCCCGCCTGGACGCGCTGGCTGGAGCGGCTGGAGGCGGAGACGGCGGAGACGGCCGCCCGTCTGGAAGAGCAGCGGTCCAACCTGGAGGCGCTGCTTGAGGCCGGCGCCCACGCGGAGTACCGCCAGGCCAGGGGCTGGTTCCAGGCCCTGCACCGGGCCTTCCCGCCCCCCGACCGCACCCTGGCGCTGCGGGATTTGGAGGCTGCCGCCTATCGCGCCTGGGCCGACGCCGCCAGGCGGGCCGGTGCGGTGGAGGATCGGGCTATCGCCCTGGGAATGACCGGCTATGCCCTCTCCGCCCTGGGCCGGCGGGAGGAGGCGCTGGCGGCGACGCAGGGGGCGGCCGGGCTCTACCGCGAGCTGGCGGAGCAAAACCCCCCGGCCTTCCTCCCCGACCTGGCCCGGAGCCTCAACAACCTGGGGATGATGCTCTCCGCCCTGGGCCGGCGGGAGGAGGCGCTGGCGGCCTATGAGGAAGCGGTGCGCATCCTGCTGCCCTTTTTCCGGGCCCTGCCTGCGGCCTTTGCGGATCGCATGGGGTACATGATCCAGGACTATGCCGCGGCCTGCCGGGAGGCGAAGCGGGAGCCGGATCGGGGGCTGGTGGAGGAGGTGGGGCGGCTTTTGCGGTGACTGGAAGTCACCCTGCTGGGCTTGAACAGCGCCTCCGACCACCTTGCTGAGGGGAGAGCATTGGAGCGGTGGCGCCGGGGCGGTGGTCAGAAGCGGAGATCCAGGAGCGTTTGGAGGAGTTGGGGTGAGGAAGTATCATATTCGGTAGAGAATCGCAAAGAGAGGTGATCCTGATGGAACAGACGGTCGTGATGCAGGTTCCCCGTCAGTGGCTGGAGGGCGTCTCCGAGGAACCGACTACTCTCCAGCAAATATTCCGACTGGGGCTTTATCAATACAAGGTGGAGCGAGCCCTGGCCCTCTACCGCGACGGCGTGGGGTCTCTGGGCTACATTGCCGAACAACTCGGTCTGTCCAGGCGAGACCTCATCCGCGAGGCCCGCATGCGCGGTATCGAGCCAGATTTCTCCGAGGAAACGGTGCAAGAGGAACTGGTCTGATGTCCGGGTCTGTCGTCGCCGATGCCGGGCCATTGATGGCTCTCGCCAAGTTGAATCTGCTCCATCTGCTGAAACAGCTCTACGGTCGGGTGTTGTTGCCTCCATCGGTCTTTGCAGAAGTCGTCGTCGAAGGGATGCGACGGGGTTTTGAGGACGCGCACACGCTCCAGCTCTTCCTGAGCCAGGAGGGTTGGCAGCCGACGGAAGTCAAAGACTTGCCCGGCGAATTAGCCTCTTTGCCCCTCGATCGAGGCGAACAGGAAAGCATCGCCCTGGCCTTGGCCCTGAACAGTACGCTTTTGATCGATGAGGAACGCGGTCGAGAAGTCGCTCGCCGGCATGGAGTAAAAGTACGGGGGACTCTGAGCGTGCTCATCCAGGCCTATCGCGCTGGCCTCATTACCGCTGACCAACTGCGCTTTTACTTCGGCCAGATTGAAGAACGGACGGACATCTGGATTAGCCCCGCTCTGTGTCGCCGTCTCCTGCAGGAGATATTGGGTAAACGATTCGAAGAATAGCCACATAACCTGGGCAGCAACCTCTCTGCCCTGGCCTGGCGCGAGGAGGCGGCTGCCGTTTTTCCGGGCTCGCGCTGACTGAAGTCACCCTTTCTGGGCCTGTGGCCGGCGGTCGGCCTGCGCCGGCCCTCACCTCACCCCCGGCGGCTGCGCCGCCACCCCCTCCCCTCTCCCGCCGCGCGGGAGAGGGGAGGGGGTCAGGGGGAGGGGTGAGGGCAGGCCGACGCCCGGCGCGGAGCGCCCAGGGAGGCCGATTTCCAATCGGCACGGTCAGTAGGCCCGCGCCCAATAGGACCATTCCTGCGCCGGCCGGCCACAGACGACGCAGGTCCCTGCCCCTGCCCCTTCCTGGTCCAGGGGGATGCAACGGTTGGTGGCTTTGGTCTCCTCCTTGATCTGGGCCTCGCAGGCCAGGTCGCCGCACCAGTAGGCCCTGGCCCATCCGTTGGCGACGATTTCCTTCAATTCCTCATAGTTTCTGGCTTCGTGGATGTGGGCGTCGCGGAAGGCGGTGGCGGCGGCCAGCATGGCGGTCTGGATGGCATTCAGGGTATCACCTACCGCCTCGACCAGGCCGGCCTGTGGCGTGGTGGACCTGGCCCCTTTGCCGGCCATATCGCGCCGGGCCAGGACCACGGTTCCCTGCTCCACGTCGCGGGGGCCGATCTCCAGGCGCAACGGCACGCCGCGCAACTCCCATTCGTTGAACTTCCAGCCGGGGGTGAACTCTTCCCGGGCATCCACCTTCACCCGAAAGCGGCCGGCCAGGGTCAACCGGGCCTGCTCGGCCGCAGCCAACACGGCAGCCTTCTGTTCCTCCTGCCGCCAGATAGGGATAATGATGACCTGGATGGGGGCCAGCCTGGGCGGCAGTTTGAGGCCCTGATCATCACCGTGGACCATGATGATGGCGCCGATCATGCGCGTGCTCATCCCCCAGCTTGTGGTCCAGCAGTATTGCAACTGGTTGTTCTCATCCAGATAGCGGATATCAAACGCCCGGGCAAAGTTCTGGCCGAGCATGTGGCTGGTGCCGGCCTGGAGCGCCCATTTGTTGCCCATCATCGCCTCGATGCTGTAGCTGGCGTCGGCTCCGGCAAACTTTTCCGTCTCGCTTTTGCGGCCCTTGATCACAGGGATGGCCGCGTCGGTAGTGGCAAAGTCGGCATAGACCTCCAACATGCGGAGGGTTTCCTCCTGCGCCTCCTGGCGGGTGGCGTGAGCGGTATGCCCTTCCTGCCAGTAAAACTCCAGTGTCCGCAGGAACAGGCGGGTGCGCATCTCCCAGCGCACCACATTGCCCCACTGGTTGATCAGGATCGGCAGGTCCCGATAGGAGCGGATCCAGCGGGCGTACATATGGCCGATGACCGTCTCGGAGGTAGGCCGCACCACCAGCGGTTCCTCCAGCTCCTTGCCCCCGCCGTGGGTGACGATGGCCAGCTCCGGGGCAAAGCCCTCCACATGCTCGGCTTCCTTTTGCAGGAACGACATGGGGATCAGCAGGGGGAACAGGGCGTTCTGGTGCCCTGTCTCCTTGAAGCGCCGGTCGAGGCCCTGCTGGCAGTTCTCCCACAGGGCGGTGCCGTAGGGCCGGACGACCATGCAGCCGCGCACCGGCGCATAGTCGGCCAGTTCGGCGCGCACCACGACTTCGTTGTACCAGGTGGCAAAGTCTTTACTTCTCGGTGTCAACTTTTCATCGGCCATGACTTTCCTCCTCGTCAGTTGTTCATCCGTTGGACTTTTCGCATCCCACAAGATGTGGCCCGCCTGGAGGCTCGACTTTCAAGCTTTTTCCTGCCCGACCCCCGGCTGAACTTGCTGGAGAACTCGGCTGCTGCCTGCTGCAGGGGCACCTCCTGACCGTACTGTTCATTCAGATAGTGCCGGTGTTCGATGATCCACAGGTACAGGTCGGCTTCGGTATGGCCCGGAAAGTGGTCCAGGACCCTTTCCTCGCGGATGACCTGCACCATCGGCCGGTAGACCTCGTGATACCAGCGGGCCACCGCCTCCGGGTAGGGGATCTCGCGCTGTTCGCGCTGCCCCAGAAAGTAGCGATGGACGGCGATATGCTCCAGGAGTTTGCGGTATTGGCCGGGCAGGCTGAATTCGATCTGTTGCTCAGGGACCTGCTCAGCCAGGCCGGTCTCGGCCAGGAATTGAGCATATTCCTCCTTCAGCTCCAGGTCGGCTTCGTCAGCGGTGGGCGACAGGGGGATCGGCGTCTCCAGTTCGGTGACGGTCGCCTCGACGGTGGTGGCCCCCAGTTCCTTCAGCACCGATACCCGATGGTGCCCATCGCGCACAAAATAGACATCGCCGATCTTGTACACATCAATGGGCGGGAGTCCGACCGGATCGTGGGCTGCTTCGTACACCCGCGTCCATCGCTCGCGGATAAACTCCTGCGTCGGCAGGAAGGCCCGGTTGAACTCATGGTAGCGGCCGGCGCTGCCGACGATCTGGTCAATCGGGATGGTCTGGAGGCCGATGTAATGCTGCCCCCGGATATTGAGCCTGTCGCGGACATGTTCAAAAGAGAGCAGGTTTGCCGGCTGGTCACCGGTTAAAAAGCCCAGAATCCGCTGAAAGAACTCTCGCCGTCGAGCCTGGGAAAAGGCTTCGTTCGCCTTGTACCTCACGACTGAAGAAAAGGTCAACGCAACTCCCCGTCAATCTCCAGGATGCGGTAGCCATAGGTGTTGATCACCCGCGTATGCCGATAGACCGTCTCGACCGCCTCCAGCGGGTGGTAGAGGTGAACATGGCCGTGGATCAGGTAGCGGGGCGGGAAGCGGTCCATCAGCATGAGGAAAGCACGGAAACCCCGATGGCACAGGTCTGGCCGGTCATGGATGCCGGCCGGCGGGGCATGGCTGATCAGGATGTCCAGGTAGCGCCCGTGCAACAGCCTGTTCAGCATCAGCCAGGGGACCAGTTGCCACACTTTCCAGGCCATCTCGCGCTCGGTGTATTGGAAGTAGGGATTGTCGTTGTACCGCATCGAGCCTTCCAATCCGGCAATCAGCAGCCCCCGGTAATGGACCACCCGCCCGTCTATATTCTCACAACCTTCTGGATAGATCCACTCCTCTGGGGGGCCGTACAGTTGCCGGATCTCGTTGGCATGATTGCCGACCACATAAAAGAGCGGCCCGCCCAACATGCTCACCATGAATTCCAGATAATAGTGCGGCACATCCCCACAGCTCAGCACCAGGTCCACACCGCTGCCCAGATGCTTGATGGCCGGGCTGTAGAGCAGGTCGTCCACTCTGTCACTGACCGTCAGAATCTTCATCACCCTCAGACACAACAAAAGGCCTGCCCTCCATCTGGTCTGGAGAGCGGGCCTGTCAGAGAAAAAAGGGGCACAAGCGAGCTATCCAGACCGCAAACCGGGTGGCAGGCAAGGGCAGCCTGGGCGGCGGAGCGCCGCCGACGGGATCGATCGTTGCCCGGCCATCAAACTCTGCACCTCTCCTTCTTTGAACAACGGTTCGCACACCACAAGGACAGGGCCCGCCTGAAGGCCCGACTCCAGGGTCCTATCTTTCGTGCCCAAGAGTATACCATGAAAACGAAATCGTGTCAAAGCCTGAAGGTCCGGCCTGAGCTTCCCGGCTCCGGCCCCGACCGGTTTTGGGTTCTGAGCGGGCCTTGTGCTATAATGAGATTGTTTAACTCTGCTACGGAGGGGACGATGGTCAGTCAGGAACTGCTTGAGATTCTGCGCTGCCCCTACTGCGTCAGCGGGCCGACGCGCAAAGCAGGGGATGATCCGGGCCGGCTGGAGCTGATCAGGGGGGTATGGCTGGTGTGCCAGGAACCGGATTGCGGCCGGAAATACCCGATCATTGACGACATTCCCCGCATGCTCATCGAAATCGGCGACAAGTATATCCATACGCCGGTTGAGGAGTTGGGGGAGCCGAAGGAATAATCCGGTCCGTGTCACAGGCCCTGGGTCAGGTGTCACGTGACACACGCGCCAGCGGAGCGTCGCGCCGGATCTGAAAGTGGTCCAGGTCGCGGGCGACGAGGGTGGCGGGGAAGATCGGCGTTGCTTCGTCCAGGATGTCGCGCTCGGCGTAGCGGCGGGAGATGTGGTGCAGGATCAGGTGGCGCACCCCGGCCGCCGCAGCCAGCTCCGCTGCCTGGCGGGCGGTGAGGTGACCGAACTCGCGGGCCACGTCGGCCTCCACCGAGGTATAGGTCGCCTCGATGACCAGGAGATCGGCCCCGCGGACCGGTTCCACCAGGTCGTCGGTGCGTGAGGCATCGCCGATGAACACAAACTTGGTGCCCGGCCGGGCCGGCCCCAGCACGTCGTCAGGGTGGATGATCCGCCCATCGGCCAGCCTGACCCGCTGGCCGCGCACCAGCCGGGCACGTTCCGGGCCGGCGGGCACCCCCAGGGCTTCGGCCCTGTCCACCAGAAAAGGCCGCCGTGGCTTTTCCTGAAAGGTGAAGCCAAAGTTGTCCGGCCCCCGGTGGGTGACGGGAAAGGCCAGCAGTTGAAACGACTCGTCCTCCAACACCAGGCCGGGTTTGAGGTCGGTCAGCACCAGGTGGAGGGGAGGACGATAGCGGCCAAAGACGACGCCCATCAGCGCCTCGACCCGGTCCAGGGCCGACCTGCCCCCGTAGATCTCCATGCGGTCAATCATCTCCCAGCGAGAAAAGGTGGAGGCCAGGCCGGCCAGCCCCAGGATGTGATCCAGGTGGCCGTGGGTCAGCAAGATTTTGTCCAGACGGCGGAAGCCGAGGCCGCTGAAGAGCAGTTGGCGCTGAGTACCCTCCCCACAATCCACCAGGAAGCGATACTCTTTGTGCATGACCACGGCGGCCGGCAGCCCGCGCCGGATGGAGGGCGCAGAGGCCGAGGTGCCCAGGAAGACGACTTCAAACATGAGGATATTGTAACACAAAGGGCGTAAAACGTAAAACGCATTGGCCCCCTTTCCCTCTCCGGCGAAAACCGGCCCTGTGCCCGCCGAACCCCTTTCCTTGCCCCCCTGCCCCTTTTCGGTTACAATACCCTGGTATCCCGACAAGGAGAATGGGCCATGAAACACCTGTGGTCGCCCTGGCGGCTGGAGTATCTGACGGCACCCAAGACGGAGGGGTGCATCTTTTGCCATGCCCTCCAAAGTGATGAGGACCGGCAAAATCTGCTGCTCTTGCGGGGTGAGCGGGGGTTCCTGCTCCTCAACCGCTTTCCCTACAACAACGGCCACTTTATGGTTGCCCCCTGTGCCCATGTCGCCAGCCTGGAGGACCTGGACGCAGCGACTCTGACGGAGTTGATGTTGCTCCTCAATCGGGGATTGGCTGCGCTGCGAGCGACCATGCAGCCCGATGGGTTCAACATCGGGGTCAACCTGGGCCGGGTGGCCGGCGCCGGCATCGTGGACCACGTCCATATCCATGCCGTGCCCCGCTGGTTGGGCGACACCAACTTTATGCCGGTCATCGGTGATATGCGGGTGGTGCCTGAAACCTGGTTGCAGACCTATGACCGGTTGAAAGCGGCTCTGGATAGACAACCCGGCTGTGGGGGGAAGGTTGAAACCCCCTAAACGCACCGCCCGGCCGGTTGGCCGGGGGCGAGCTTTGCTCTGTTCCCTCAGCCAGCGGCTGCCCTGGTACACCCCAGCCGATACGCTGGAAGGTCGCAATGTCCGCAACCTTTATGCTGAAACCGCCTGGTTCGGCCTGCTCAACGGCCTGGCCGCCACGTTTGTCAGCGTCTTTGCTCTGCGGTTGGGGGCTACCACCGGCCAGGTAGGCTGGCTCACCGCTTTGCCGGCGCTGGTCAATATTGTGTGGCTGGTGCCTGCTGCCCGGCTCATCGAGCGCCAGCGCCGCCGGCTGCCCCTTCTGCTGCTGACCGGTTTCCTGCAACGGCTTGGCTATCTGGCCATCGCCCTGATGCCCTTTATCCTGATCACCGGCCGGGTCGAGGCGCTCATCCTCCTCAATGCGCTGGTCACCCTGCCGGCCGGGGTGATCAACACCGGGATCACGGCCCTGCTCCCCGACCTGACCTCACCAGAACGGCGGGGGCAGGTGATCAGCACTCGCTGGCTGATCCTGTCCATGACGGCCACGGTGGCGGCGTTGGTCGGGGGCAGGCTGCTTGATCTGATGCCGGTGCCGCTCAACTATCAGATATTGCTGGGGAGCGGGGCGCTGCTCTCGTTGCTCAGCCTGCTCTACCTGCGCCGCATCCGGTTGCCCGCCGAGGTGTCGGCCCGCCGTGCCGTCCGGCCCAGGCGGCGGAATGGCCGGCCACGGCTGCGCCACAGCCTGGCCGACATCTGGGCCCAGCGGGCGTTTGTGCGTTTTGCGGCGGCTGCCTTTGTGTTTCACTGGGGCCTCTACCTGCCGGCGGCCCTGTGGTCGGTGCTGCGGGTCCGTGACCTGAAGGCCAGCGACACCT
This sequence comes from Anaerolineae bacterium, assembly GCA_034434895.1. Classification (GTDB taxonomy): domain Bacteria; phylum Chloroflexota; class Anaerolineae; order JAAYZQ01; family JAAYZQ01; genus DAOTXL01. The sequence continues at coordinate 9,144 of DAOTYI010000029.1, read as the reverse complement.
GGATCGGCCTGATCGCCGTGGTGGTGGATGCGTGCACCATCGTCGGCTACCTGTTGTGGGGCAGGGTCAGCGCCAGACGGGGGAACCGCTGGGTGCTGATTGTCGCCACATCGGGGGTGACCCTCTACCCACTGGTCACGGCAGCGGTGCCCTCCATCGAGTGGATGCTCCTGACCTCTGCCCTGGGCGGCCTCTCCTGGTCGGGCTGTAACCTGGCCCTGTTCAATGTCATGCTGAGTGTCTGCCCTGAGGACCGCCGGCCGACCTACGTGGCCCTCTACACGGCACTGATGAACATCACCGCTTTCGCCGGCCCGCTGCTGGGGGCGGCGCTGTCCGACTGGCTCGGCATCCGCATCGCCTTTGTCGTCGCCGGCGGGGTGCGGCTGGTGGGGTTGTTGCTCTTCCTGAGGCTGGTGCGATGAGAGGAGGGCTGCCCGTCCCCCGCCGGGAGAGGCCATGGTTGCTGCTCATCCTGGCCCTGGGGGCTGCCCTGCGGCTTTACGGGCTGGACTGGGATGGCGGCCAGTGGCTCCATCCCGACGAGCGGCAGGTCTATTTCGTCACCCTGGGACTGGGTTGGCCCCATTCCCTGGCTGAAGCCCTGAGCCCCGCCAGCCCGCTGAACCCCCACTTTTTTGCCTACGGTTCACTGCCTTTCTATCTGCTCAGGCTGGTCGCTGCCGGAGTGGGACTCCTCTGGCCTGGCTTCCAGCCTGTGGACCACCTGCACCTGGTGGGACGCTCTCTGGCAACCCTCTTTGACCTGGGCACGGTATCCCTGACCTGGCGGCTGGCCCGCCGGTTCGAGATCGGGCGTGGGGTGGTGGCGGCGGCGCTGGTCAGTGTGGCCGTTCTCCCGGTGCAACTGGCCCACTTTTACACCGTGGACCCCCTGCTCACCTTCTTTGTCCTGCTCGCCCTGAATCTGGCCGCCGATGTGGCGCAGGGGGCCGGTTGGGGGCGTCTGGCGGCGTTGGGGATGGCCCTGGGCCTGGCCCTGGCCACCAAAATCAGTGCCCTGCCCCTGCTTCTGGTTGTGTTCGCCCTGGGGAAGACAGGGGATCAGAAGCAGGGGGCAGGGTCTGCCCTCCAATTCCTGAAGGCCAACCTCCACCTGCCTGTCGCCCTGGCGCTGGCTGGCCTTTTCTTTTTCCTGGTCCAGCCCTATGCCCTGATTGACTGGCCGACCTTTGTGGACCATACCCTGCGCGAATCCCAGATCGCGTGGGGCACGCTGGAAGCACCTTATACGCTCCAGTACACCGGGACGTGGCCCTTTCTGGATTCCATGTGGCAGATGGCTTTGTGGGGGCTGGGCTTGCCGCTGGGCCTGGTCGCCTGGGCCGGCCTGGCGGCTGCCCTGGTCCGTTGGCTGCGCCACGGCTCGCAGAACGATGCTCTGCTCCTGGCCTGGGCCGGGCCATACTTTTTGCTCGTCGGCCTGCTCCACACCCGCCCCCTGCGCTATATGCTGCCCCTGCTGCCGGTCCTGTGCATCCTGGCCGTCCACCTCCTGGAAGGCAAGAGGTTGAATGGAAAACGTAAAACGTTGTTGGTCATCGGTCATGGGGCGTTGGTCATTTTCTCACTGTTCTATGCCCTGGCGTTCGTGGGGATGTACGCGGCCCCGCATCCGTGGATCACGGCCTCGGAGTGGATCTACCGGCATGTCCCGGCGGGCAGCAGTCTGGCCGTGGAGGATTGGGACACGGCTCTGCCGCTGCCCCTGGAGGTGGATGGCCAGTTGCGTCGCATCGAGGAATACCGGGTGCAGACCCTGCCCCTCTACGACGAACCGGACGATGCCACCAAGTGGCAGGTCCTGGCCGACAGGCTCAGCAGCAGCGATTATCTCCTCATCGCCAGCCGGCGGCTCTACGGCTCGATCGGCCGCGTGCCAGACCGCTATCCGGTGACGGCCCGCTACTATGAACGGCTGTTTGCCGGCGAGCTGGGCTTTGAGCTGGTCGGTGAGTTCACCCGTGGCCCGACCTGGCTCAACCCGCCTCTCCCTCCCCTGCCAGGCGCAGCTCCGGCCCTGCTCCGCCCTGACGAAAGTTTCGTCGTCTATGACCATCCCCGGACGCTCATCTTTCGCAATACCGGCCATCTGCCTGCCGTCGAGCTGTTGCGCCGCCTGGGTGTTCGGGTGTTCGAAGCAGAACATGGGCGTGGGGCACCCCGTTGCTCGGCGGGGGTCTGTGACCCCCGCTGTAGGGCAACTGCGAGCAGTTGCCCTACTTGCGCTTTTCGGCATCTTCATTGCACGGCGGGAGCAGCCCTGTTCTTCTGCTTCGAAAGCCCTGTTGGGTGACAGCTTGCCTGGCGTTGGCAGGTATGGTATAATAGCAGTCAGCAGTCAGTAGTTGGCGACAAGATCGCACTCTGCACTTCTAAATGACGGGATTTGCGCGGATGAACGCGGACGGAAAATCCGGCTGAAGCCTCCACTCCGGTCCCTTCTTTGGAACAGTCACCCCGGATCGAACATTGTCGAGCTACTGACTGCTGGGTGAGCAGCAGGGAGGAGCCATGTCAACCTTTCGGGATGCTGAGCAGTTTTACAAAATCATGGATGCCACCTTCCGCCGCGTCCAGCAGACGCCGGAGGTGGCCCGGGCGCTGCGGGCCGGAAACCTGGTGGTCCGTTTCCGTTATCACGACCCCGAGGCCGAGATCAGGGTGGACCTGACCCGCGACCCGATCACCTGGACCTTCGGCCCCAGCGAGGGGCCGGCCGACGTGGAGATGAGCCAGTCAGGCGACACATCGCACCGGTTCTGGCTGGGCCGGCTGAATGTGCCGCGCGCCATCGCCACCCGCCAGGTGGTGGCCCGAGGCTCGGTGCCCAAGGCGCTGGCCCTGCTGCCGGCCGTCAAACCGGTGTTCGGCCTCTATGAGCAGGTGTTGCGGGAGATGGGGTACGAGGAGCTGATCCCACAGGCCCAGGAGAGGGAACGGAGGAAAGGGGGGAAGGGGCTGACACGGCTGTTCCGCCGGGCGGAGGCGGCAGAGCCGGATTACGAAGCGCTGAACCGGCATCTGATCCCGTTGCTGGAGGAGGTACCGGAACCGGAACTAACCTTCATCCGGCCAGAGCTGCCGACCGACGAGAGGGCGCTCAAGGTCGAGATGCTGCGCCGGATGCGCCTCATCCGTGCCTTTGAGGAAAAGCTGGCCCAGGCCAACGCCCAGGGCCAGATCCCCACCGAAGCCATCCACCTGTCTATCGGCCAGGAGGCAACGGCAGTGGGTGCCTGTTTTGCCCTGCGTGGCGACGATTATATGGCCACCACCCATCGCGGCCACGGCCACATGCTGGCCAAGGGGGCCGACCTGCGGGGCATGATGGCCGAGCTGCTGGGCAAAGCGGACGGTCTGTGCGGCGGCAAGGGCGGCTCCATGCACGTCACCCAGGCAACGGTCGGGGCGCTGGGGGCCAACGGCATCGTTGGCGCGCCAGGCCTCATCGCCGTCGGTGCCGCCCTGAGCGCCCGGCACCGGCACAGCGGGCAGGTGGCCGTTGCCTTTATGGGCGATGGGGCCACCAACCAGGGGATGTTCCACGAAGCCCTCAACCTGGCCGCCGTGCTGGACCTGCCGGCCGTCTTTGTGGTGGAAAACAACCTCTATGGCGAATTCACCCCCCTGGCCCGCCATACCCGCGTCACCCGCCTGGCCTACCGGGCGGCTGCTTACGGCATCCCCGGCCTGCAGGCCGACGGCAATGATGTCTGGGCCGTTTACATGGCCATGCGCCAGGCGGTGGACCGTGCCCGGCGCGGCAACGGACCGACGCTGCTGGAATGCCTCACCTACCGCTGGCACGGCCACATGGAGGGGGAAACCGCCCGCTACCGCGACGAGGCCGAGATCGCCGCCTGGAAGGCCCGCTGCCCCATCGCCCGCCTGGAGCGCGAGCTGCTGGCCGCCGGAATCCTGACCCCGGAACAGGCTGCGGCCATCGCCGCCGAGGCAACGCGGCTGGTGGACGAGGCCTTTGCCGCTGCCCAGGCCGGCCCCGAACCACCTCTTTCGGCCCTCACCGAGCATGTCTACGCCCCCGACCCTATCCACCTCTACCGCCCGCAACCCATATCCGATCTCCAACATCCGCCCTCTACCCGCACCCTCACCTGTTCGGCAGCCTTGTGGGAAGCCCTGGCCGAGGAGATGGCCCGCGACGAGCGGGTCTTGCTCCTGGGCGAGGATGTGACCACCGGCGGCTATTTCAACGTCAGCGCCGGGTTGGTTGACGAATTTGGGCCGGGTCGGGTGATTGATACCCCCATCAGCGAGTATGCCATCGTCGGCGCGGCGGTGGGCGCAGCCATGACCGGCCTGCGGCCCGTGGCCGAGATCCTCTTTTCCGACTTTTTGACCTGCTGCATGGACCCGCTGATCAACCAGGCGGCCAAGCTGCGGTACATGAGCGGCGGGCAATATCGCCTGCCGCTGGTGGTCCGCACGCCGGGCGGTGCCGGCCTGGGCATGGCCGCCCAACACTCGCAGAGCCTGGAAGCGCTGCTGACCGGCATCCCCGGCCTGATCGTCGTCGCCCCGGCCACCCCGGCCGACGCCAAGGGGTTGCTCAAAGCAGCCATCCGCAGCAACAACCCGGTGCTCTTTTTCGAGAACAAGCTGCTCTACCTGGCCACCGGTCCGGTGCCGGAGGGGGAATATCTGGTGCCGCTGGGCGTCGCCGATGTCAAGCGCCCCGGGCAGGAGGTGACCCTGGTGACCATCGGCGCGGTGCTGTCCATCGCCCTGGAGGCCACCGAGTCGCTGGCACAGGAAGGGATCGAGGTCGAAGTGGTGGACCTGCGGACGCTGGTGCCCTGCGACTGGGCAACGGTGGTCCGCTCGGTTGTCAAGACAGGCCGGCTGGCGGTGGTGGAGGAAGGGGCGCTGACCCACGGATTTGGGGCGGAGGTGGTGGCCCGGGTGGCCGGCGCTGCCTGGCGGGCGCTCAAGGCTCCGCCGGTGCGCATCGCCGCCCTGGACGCGCCCATCCCCTATAACCGGCGGCTGGAGGTGGCCGCCCTGCCCGACGTGGAGCGGATTGTGGCGGCGGTGCGGCAGTTGATGGGGTGAGTGGCCTTGTCCTTTGCCCTTGGGCTATTGTCATGGCATCGGCTCGTAAGACCGTGAAACCAATACGCCTATCGGGACATGCCCGAACCCAGTTGCCCTACCGGGGAGTCAGTGAACAGGAGATCGTTGAGGCGATCCATTCCTCACCCTGGCAACCGGCAGAGTTGGGCCGGCTGGAATGCCGGAGAGATTTCCCCTTTGAACGCGAATGGAACGGCAAATTCTACGCCACAAAGCAGGTACGCCCTATCTTCGTGGATGAACCGGGAGGGATTGTTGTCGTGACTGTGTATTCTTACTACTTCTGAAAGGGATGCTGATGAAAGTAACTTATGATGCTGAGGTAGATGCACTTTATATCCGTTTCCTGGAAACGACTGTCACTACAGAGCACCTGGCCGAAGGGATAGCCGCCGATTACGATGCGGAGGGGCATTTGGCCGGGATCGAGATCCTGGATGCAGTGAAACGGTTCGGACGCCGGGACGTGATGCGTCAGGTCATCTTAGAGGACGTGGCTCTGGTCAGAGCATGAGGTTCATTCAAACTCTTTTCTTACACCTGGCTTGCAGGAGTCGTCATCCTTTCGCCAGGCTCAGGGCCGGGCTTGCCCTGCTCCTGCTGCTGCCCCTGCCCGCCCTGCCCGCTCAAGCACCCCAAACCGACCTGGACGCCCGCGTCGAGGCCCTGCTGTCGGCCATGAGTGTGGAGGACCGGGTGGGCCAGCTATTCCTGGTGGCCTTTGTCGGCAACGACCCCAGCCCCGGTACCGACATCGCCAAACTGATCCGCCAGGACCGGATCGGGGGGGTGGTGCTGCTGGCCAGCAATTCGAACTTTATCAACGACGCCGACACACCCCGCCAGGTGGCCACGCTGGTCAACGGCCTCCAGGCGCTGGCCATGAACGGCGGCAGCCGGGTGCCCCTCTTGATCGCCGTGGACCATGAAGGCGACGGCTACCCCTACACCCGCATCACCGGCGGCACAACCCCCCTGCCCAACGCGATGGCCATCGGCGCCACCTGGGACACGGCCAACGCCTATGCGGTGGGGCAGATCGTCGGGCGTGAACTGGCGGCGATGGGGGTCAACCTGCTGTTGGGACCGGTGGTGGATGTGCTCAACAACCCCCGGCCCACCGGCCAGGGCGACATCGGCACGCGGACCTTCGGGGGCGACCCGTGGTGGGTGGGGCAGATGGGCCGGGCCTACATCGAGGGGGTGCATCAGGGCAGCGGCGGTCGGGTGGCCACGGTGGCCAAGCACTTTCCCGGCCACGGCGGCTCGGACCGGCTGCCTGATGAAGAGGTGGCCACGGTGGACAAGTCACTCCAGGAGTTGAAGCGGATCGAGCTGGCCCCCTTTTTCGCCGTGACCCGCCAGGATGGCCATGCCGAAGCTGTGACCGACGCCCTCATGTCCTCCCACATCCGCTACCGGGGCTTCCAGGGCGACATCCGGCAGTTCACCGCGCCCATCAGCTTTGATGCCAGAGGGATGAGCGCCATCCTCGACCTGGAGGAGTTGGCTGCCTGGCGCTCCACCGGCCTGATGGTCTCCGACAGCCTGGGAGTGCCGGCTGTGCGCAAATATTTTGACCCGACGCTGACTACTTTCCCTCACCGGCGCATCGCCAAAGAGGCCCTGCTGGCCGGCAACGACCTGTTGCTGCTGTCGCAGTTCGATCTGCACAACGTCTGGGCCGATCAGTTCCGCAATATCCGCGATACCATTGCCTACTTCCGCGACGAGTATCGCACCAACCCCACCTTCGCCGCCCGCGTGGACGCGGCTGTGGCCAGGATCCTGCGCCTCAAACTCAAGCTCTACCCCGAGTTCAGCCTGAAGGCGGTGCAGGTGGATGCCGAGGCCGCTCTGCAGGTCTGCGGGCAGGGGGGGGCGATCGTTCAGCGCATCGCCAACCAGGCGATCACCCTGCTCTATCCCGACGCCAATGCCCTGCCTCCACCACCCCGCCGCGGGGAAAAGATCGTCATCTTTACCGACGCCCGGCCGGTGCGCGAATGTTTCAGCGAACAATGCCAGCCCTTCTCCCCCCTGAGCCAGACAGCCGTGGAGGAAACTATCCTGCGCATCTACGGCCCCGGCGGCACGGGGCAGATCGCTCCAGACGATATCACCAGCCTGATGTTCGGCCAGCTCAAAAAGTTTCTGGCCGGGATGCAGCCGGGTGAGGAGGGTCAGCCCGATGTAGGGGCCTTGCTCCGGGAGGCGGATTGGATCCTGTTTGTGCCTCAGGACCTGAATCCGATCAAAGGCCCCAATTCAGATGCCGTCAGGCTCTTCCTGGACCAGGGTTTGGGTGCAGCCTATAACGCCCGGCTGGTGGTGTTGGCCTGCAATGCGCCCTATTACCTGGACACGACCGAGATCAGCAAGCTGAGCCTGTACCTGGTGGCCTACAGCAAAACCTCTCCTTTTATCGAGGCGGCGGTGCGGGCGTTGTTTGGGGAACTGACTCCCCAGGGCGCTTCGCCGGTGAACGTGGATGGCATCAACTACGACCTGCTGCGCCAGCTTGCCCCCGATCCTGAGCAGCAGATTCCGCTGGCCCAGATCGCGCCGGCCCTCGACGCCCTTCTCCTGCCTCCGCTGAGTGTGCGCCTGCAGGCCGGTCCCGTGCTGGATGGCAACGGCCATATTGTGCCCGATGGCACGCGGGTGACCTTTTACGCCGAGATGGAGGATGGCACCTATCTTCCCCCCCAATCGGCGATGACGGTCGGGGGCCTGGCCGAGGCGAGCATCACCCTGCATGTTGCCGGGCGGGTCCGGTTCCGCGCCGAGAGCGGCGATGCCCTGCGCTCCCAGATCATCGAAATCTGGATCCAGCCCCTGCCCACCGCTACCCCTCTCCCAACCCCCATGCCGACGGTTGCGCGGCCGGTTGCGACCCTCCGACCCTCCGCCACCTCTACGCCCAGCCCAACTCCCAGCCCCACAGCCCGGCCGCCGGATGAGGTCATGCCGGTCAGCGGCAATGCCGGCCGGACGGTGGATGGCACCGACCTGGCGTTGGCAGCCGGAGCCACCCTGCCGGGGATGTTGGCGGGCATTCTGCTGCCTGGGCGGCGGAAATGGCGGCAGCGTTCGTGGCTGCTCCGCCGCCTGTTGTGGCCGATTGTCGGCGGGATGGGGGCCTATATCCTCTATGCGCTGCAGGTGATCCGCCCGGAAACCTGGAGGATCCTGCCTGAAACCGCCTGGATGACCCGGGCGGCGATGGCCGGGGTGGTGGCCGTTGGGGCATTGCTGCCCCTGCTGTTTGCCAGAAGGGTGCGCCCAAAATTGTGATGCCTGGTAACTGCTACCCGCTACCCTCCCGCAGGTTAGAAAGTGGCCGGCAACAGGGCGAGCAGCCCATTGCGGCGCACTTTCCAGAGATTGCGCCCAAACCTGCGGGAGGGTAGACAGTTACGATGCCTGCTTCCGAGACTCTCCTGGCCAGGGGGATTGCTGCGGCCAGGGCTGGCGACCGCAGCACGGCCCGCCAACTCCTCAGCCGGGCGGTGCGTCGCAATCCCGACTCAGAGGTGGCCTGGCTGTGGCTCAGCGCCGTCCTCGACACACCCCAGGGGCGGGCCTTTTGCCTGCGCCGGGTGCTGGCCCTGAACCCGGGCAATCGCACCGCGCAACAGGGGTTGGCCGCGCTGGAAAAAGCCCCTCCTGCCCCCACCCTTATCGCCCAACCGACCCCGGCGATTGCCCCACGTCCGGCCCCGGTTGGCCGCCCCTCTGCTCTGGCCAGCCGCCTGGCTGCCCTGTTCCACTCTATCCGCGCCCTGGTCAGCCACCCGCCGGCCCTGCGTGAACTGGGCCATCGGCCGCGCTTCTGGCAGGCTGTGGTCGGCTGCCTGGCGGCCGTGGCGCTGGGCCTGACCGGAATGCTGGCCTACGCCCTGCTCATGGGAGCTGGCGCTGCTGACGAGGAGGCGCTGGCTGCTGTGGCATCCAGCCCTACCCTTGGGCCGCGTGGTACCCTGCGCCCCACCTTCACCGCCACCCCGACCCGCACTCCTCCCC
>DAOTYI010000028.1:0-21608 GCA_034434895.1 Anaerolineae bacterium | reverse complement strand
CCATCAGACAAACAGTGTTGCTCTTGCGGTGGACATCCACGCCCACCAGGAGGGGATTGGACATAGTTGCTTTCTCCTTTCTTTTAGGGTGTTGGGTGTTCGCCCAAGGAGGAGGAATCCCTGGCTCCCGATGAGCTCAACAGCCTCGCGGGCAATGAGAACTCCCCCTGCGGTGGGGATGCGCCCTGGGTCTGCTGCCCCAGGCCACCGCAGGTTGCGAACAAGATGCGAGTGAGAAGTACCCATCGGGTCGAGGGGCGCACGCTGTGATAGAAGTCACCCTGCCGGGTGCAACAAGGAGGTGCAGCGCTACCCTCCCTGGGCCAGCCCCCAGGATGCCAGAGATTCCCGATCTTGTCAAGTGGGCAGCGGGCTGGCGCCCCCACCAGGTACATATTATACGAGGAGGATGAAGCTATGGGTATGGATGAAGTGGAGATGAGGCCGATTGACCGGCGGTCGCGTCTGTACCTGCCTGCGTCGCGGCTGGACTATCGACCGGTGGAGGAGCGGATCCGGGACTTTGAGGAGGCCTGTCGGGGCTTTACAGAGGAGACGGCCCGCGCTGAGGCGTCCCGTTGCATCCAGTGCCCGGCGCCCCGGGGTTGTGTTCTGGCCTGCCCGCTGCACAACGACATCCCCCAGGCCATGTGGGAGATTTCGCAAGGCAATTTCCTCCGGGCAGCCGCCATCTACCGCCAGACAAGTAACTTTCCCGAGCTTTGTGGCCGACTTTGCCCTGATGAAGCCCTATGTGCCGGCTCCTGTGGCATCAGTCGGCATTCCGCCGCCGTCCGGATGGGCCGTCTGGAGGCCTTTGTGGCCGACTACCAGCGCCGGGCAGAGGGTGGCCTGCCCCTGCCTGCCCTCCCTCCGGCCAGTGGGAAACGAGTGGCCATCGTCGGCTCGGGACCGGCCGGCCTGACGGCAGCGGAGGAACTGGCGTTGCGGGGTCACGAGGTCACCCTCTTTGAGGCTCAACGCCAGCCGGGCGGTACCCTGATCTATACCATCCCCCGCTTTCGTCTGCCTCTTGAGATCATGAAGGCCAAGCTCTCGCAGTTGAAGCGTATGGGCGTCAAGTTCGTGCTGGCGACGCGGATCGGGCAGGACGTGGCCGTGGACCATCTCTTCCGGGAGGGGTATCACGCCCTGCTGCTGAGTGCCGGTGCGGGTCGGGACCGGCTGTCCGACTTGCCCGGCAGCGACCTGGCGGGGGTCTACCTGGCGAGCGATTTTTTGGGACGAAGCAACCTGGACAGGTCCTATCTACGGCTTCATCTTGAGCCTCTCCTCAGCATCAGGTCTGACGAAAAGGTGGTTATCTTTGGCGAGGGACATGCCGCCGTGGACTGTGCGCGCACGGCGATCCGGCTGGGTGCGCGGGATGTGACCTGCTTCCATCGTGGAACCGAGGCCACCGCGCTGTGGCGCATGGAGGACTACTGGGCTGCCCAGGAGGAGGGCGTCCGCTTTGTGCCCCTCACCGAGCCGGTAGCTCTCATCGGCGGCGAGAGTGGGCAGGTCGTGGGGGTCCGCTGCCGACACCTGCGCGTGGGAGGGCGGGAGCATCATAGCCGCCCCATCGCCATCGAAGGTGCCGAAGATACGATAGACGCAGGCCTGGTGGTGTTGGCGCCTGAACTGGGCCCAGACCCCTCATGGACCGGGGCAGTGCCCGGCCTGGAAGTGGATGCTGAGGGCTGGATCATGACTGACCAGGAGACGGGGCAGACAAGCCGCAACGGGATCTTTGCGGCGGGAGACATCACCGGCCGGTCGAACCTGGCAGTCATGGCTATCGCCGAAGGGCGCCGGGTCGCGGCCAGCATGCACCGGTTCCTGTCGTAGGGTGTATCCTCTACACCGCCGGTGTTGCAAGGGGAGAAGGGAGCCATGGACCGGCAGTGCGTCTTGTTGTTGTGCGCGCCATCGCTGCTGGGTGAGAGCCTGGAGATGCTCCTCAGCCAGCAGGAAAATGTCGAGTTGATCGGTCCCTGGACGCCGGACGGCCAGGCGCTGGCTCGGCTGGCCGAGACCAGACCGGATGTGATCCTTATCACCGAAGAGGACGACACCGCTTCGACGATCGGAGGGCTGACTGCCCAGATCCTTGAACAGTGCCCCGACATCCCGCTGATCCGGGTCGGGCTGGCCCACAATGTGGTCCACCTGTACACCTCGTCCAGGCTGCCGGCGCGCAGCCGCGATCTGCTGTGTGCCATCCGCAGTCTGACAGCCGGCCGGGCCAGGGAGGAAATTTGATGCTGGCTGCCCATGTTACGTGGTAAAGTGTGAGGCCTACAGCCGTCATGGGCCTGTCAGGGAGATGAAGCAAGCGGCAGGGTAAACCGAAACGTCGCCCCTTTGCCGGGTGTGCTCTCAACCCAGATGCGCCCGCCATGAGCCTCCACCAGGCTCTGGGCGATGGACAGGCCCAACCCGGTGCCATCGGCCAGGCGGTCGGTGCGGGTCCGCGACGGGTCCGCCCGCCAGAAACGTTCAAAGATGTGGGGCACATCTTCCGGCGCGATCCCTTCGCCCGTGTCGGCGACGGCGATCTCGACGGCCTTTCCGGCCGGATGCGCTTCCACTGTGACCGAACCGCCGGCCGGTGTGTGCCGCAGGGCATTGATCAGCAGGTTGTGGAGCACCTGGGCCACCCGCTGTGGATCGGCCCAGACGTTGGGCAGGCTGCCTTCAGGCGGGAGCTGAGCGGTAAGGGTCACCTGTTGAGCTTCGGCCACCAGGGCCAGGGTCTCGATCGTGTCGCGGATGACCTGAGCCAGGTCGGTGGGTTGCAGGTCCAGGTGCAGTTGCCCGGCATCCGCCAGGGCCAACTCCCGCAGATCATCCACCAGGCGGCTCAACAGGCGCGTCTCATCGTACAGGCGGGAGATTTCAGCCGGGTCCAGGGGATACACCCCGTCCAGGATGGCCTGCAGGTTGCCCTGAAGCACAGTGAGCGGGGTGCGCAGCTCGTGGGCCACGTCGGCCACCAGGTTTCGCCGTTGGCTCTCGGCTGCTTTCAGAGCGGCAGTCATTTCATTGAACGCCCGGCCAACCTCGGCGATCTCGGCGCTGCCTTCGATTTTCACCTGCTGATCCAGCTCCCCCCTGGCCACAGAACGGGCGGCAGCCGCCAGCCGCTGCAACGGGGCGGTCAGGCTGTGGCTCAGCAGGGCGCCAACCCCCATCGCCAGACCGACGGCCAGCCCTGCTCCGATGAACAACACCCTTTGCATCCGGTTGAGAAAGCCCTGCTCCAGAGCGCCCAGCCTGGTCAGAGAGCCGGACAAAGAGAGGAGCAGGTAGCCGATCACCTGGCCGCTGTCAGGATCGGAAATGGCCAGCGCCTGGGTTCTCTCCCGCCAGCGTAACCGCCGGCCCTCGGCCTGATGGGTGCTGTCAAAGACGACCCTGCCGTTGGCATCGGCCAGCAGAACGTCAAGCCGTCTTCCCGGAAGGCCGGGGAGCCGGTTCCAGGGTGATATCACGGGCATGCCCCTGCCCAGCGGCTCACCCACATAGACGCCGCCCGCCAGCAGGCTGTCCACACCTGCCCAACTGCCTCTTTGTTGATAATACTCGACAAGCTGTTGGATGCCACTGCCGGAAGCCTGCATGCCGCTGTGGGTGATATACTGGCGGAACTCAGCGCCGGTCGCGTGGTTGATCAGCCAGGCGATGGCCCCGACGGCAACCAACACCACCAGGCTGAAAGCCAGAGTCAGTTGTAACCATAGCCGGTTCACAGCTTTCCTCCCCCTGCCAGGCGATAGCCGATCCCGATAACCGTCTCGATGGGGTCTGCCCCCGCCGCATCAAGTGAAGCGACTCAAGTCGCCCCTCAAGGGCCTGCGGCCAGGCGTCCACCGGCGTGGACGCCTCCTCCGTCCGCGCAGGCGGACGGCCGGGTAGCCGAAAGCAATGCCTTCGGCTACCCGGGGCGATTTCCAATCGCCCCCACACCTGCTCATGCTGCCGATCCGCTCTCTTCACACCCCACGATGCGGCCATCCTGCAAATAATACACCTCATCGGCAAAAACGTCCACTGCCGGGTCGTGGGTGGCGATCAGGATCGTCGTTCCTTCCCGCACGGCGATATGGCGAAAGAGGGTCAGGATCTGCTGGCCGGTGGCCGAGTCCAGTTCGCCGGTGGGTTCGTCGGCCAGGATGAGTGACGGGCGTGGGGCGATAGCCCGGGCGATGGCCACCCGCTGCTGCTGGCCGCCGGAAAGCTCAAAGGTGCGGTGCTCCATCCACCTGGCCAGGCCCATCAGGGTCAGGACCTCTTCGGTGCGCCGTTGCCTCTCCCGTCGGCTCACCCCGGCCAGACGCAGCATCAGATCCACATTTTCCCGGGCCGAATAGGTGGGCAACAACACCTGCGACTGGAAGACAAAGCCGATACGGTGGCGGCGCAGCCTGACCCAATCCCGATCCGGCAGGCGCGTCACCTCCCGGCCTTCGAACCACACCTGGCCCGAGGTGGGCCGGTCCAACCCGCCGATGCAGTTGAGCAGCGTCGTCTTGCCCGACCCGGAGCGTCCGCGCAGCGCCACCACCCTGCCGGCGCCGATCTGCAGATCCACACCGCGCAGGGCCGGGATCTGCCGCGAGTCCACGCGGTACACCCGGGTCACTCCCTGGACCCGGACGATCGGTTGTGTTCCATTTCTCCCGTCTGCCATCGAATCCACCTGCCAGGATCAGGGCATCCCCGGCATGCCCCCTGCTGTGGAGAGGCACTGCCGCATTGCCGCCGGGTCCTGAAACGCGTTCCTGGTGATCACACAATCGCGGTAGGCATCCACCGATTCCTGGGCAGCGTTCAGGGCTTCCTCGACCGTCATCTCGCCGTTGACGACCCGGTCATAGGCGTCGGACAACCAGAAGGAGGCAAAGCCCAGCCAGTTGCCCTCGTCGGAGATGCGCTGGTAAAATGAGGCCCGGCTGCCGCTGCTGACGCTGGCCAGATAGGCATCGGCCCGTTCGGCCCCGACGAACTGGCGGTACTCAGCCGACTCGGCCACCGAACGGCGGGCCGGCAGGCCGGAGGTCAGGGTTGGCTGCTCCGTCAGGAAGGTGATCCAGCTCCAACATGCCTGTCGTGCCTGGCTCTGGGCCGAGATAAAGTAGCCGGTCACCGATTGGAAGCCGCTCCCCTGAGCGCTGTTAGGGCCGGCCGGCAGAGGGGCGATGCCGATATTGAGGTTCGTCTGTTGTCCAGCTCCACCCGGCCCACCAAACATGCGGAAGCCAAACCCACCCCCACCGGCATCCATCCACATGGCCACGCGGCCGGTGTTGATCAGGGTCTGGCGTTGCTGCTCACTCCCACCAAAGCTCTCGCTGTTTTCAAAAACCGGCTCGACCTGGTAGCGGGTGGCCAGGCTGGTGTACCAGCGGAAAGCCTCCACGACGCCGGGCGAATTGAACACCAGGCGGGGGGGGTCAACCGATTCGTCCAGCATCTCTGCCCCCAGCCGGTCCAGGATGCTGACCAGGTCGCTGGCGGCGAAGGAGTTGGGTGCATAGCCGTATTGCCGGTTCTCCCCCTCCCCCTTTGTCAGGGCAACGGCCATTTCCAAAAAGTCGCTCGTCGTCCAGTCCGGTGTGGGATAGGCCAGGCCGGCAGCGTCGAACAGGTCCTTGTTGTAGTTGATCACGCTGACCGTGACGCTGGCCGGCACTCCCCACAACTGGCCCTGGTAGATGAACTGCTGCAAGACCGAGGGAAAAAAGTCCTCCTTGCGGATGCTGGAGTCGGCGGCCAGGAACGGCTCGATATTGACGATAGCGGCTATCGAGTCGTCATTCAAATTGGGCAGTGCCTGGAAGCAGTCATACTCGGCGGCCATGTCGGCCAGGCTCATCTGGCCGCGAAACCCCTGGGGCGTATTGATTTCGACGATGATGTCGGGATGGGCTGCCTGGAACTGCTCGACCAGGGTGGACAGCGATTGCTGGCCAAAGCGGCCCCCTCCCTCACTCAGGCCAAAGTTGATCATGACCGCTCCGGCATTCAGCGCCTTTTCCTCCTCCTCGGCCACGACCAGGTTGGTCACCGGCGTGGGTGCAGCGGCGACCTCGGCCTCGATCTCGGCCTCCACCTGGCTTTGGGCATCGGCCAGCGCTGTTTCGACCGCCGTGCCGTTGTCCATCACCTCCACCACGGCGGCGTAGAAGGTATCATAGCCCACCCCGTTGTAATTGTCCACAAAGGAGTGCTCGATGGCATATCGCAGAGCGGCGGCCACCTCCTCGTCCAGGTTGTCCCAGTAGTGGGCGGCGGCTGCTACCGAAGGCAACGCCGGCACGGTACCGGTGGCAAAGGCGTTGAACGGGCCACGCTGTCCTGCCTGTTGCTGGGCCAGGAAGCTGATCCACTTCCAGGCCAGGTCCGCTTTGCGGGTGCCGGCGCTGATGGACAGGCCATTCACCACGGCCGGGGTGGTGTGGTCGTTGTCGGTGCTCACCGGAAAGGGCACAACCCCGATGGTTTGCTGCTGCTGGCCCAGCCCGCCCAGGCGCATCCTCCTCATCACCCCCATCATGCCACTGGCGGAAAACCACATGGCCGCCTGGCCGCTTTCGATCAGCCGCAGCCCTTCATTGGCAAACATCCGGCCCTGTCCCCCCTCTGCCGATGTGGAGTAGTAGGGGGAGACCTGGTGGGTCAGGAACAGGTCGGTGTACCACCGCACCGCCTCCACCACAGCCGGGTCGTCCAGCCGGGCGGTGGGTGGGTAGGCGTCGGCGTTGAACAGCAGCCCTGCCCTGGCCTGGACAAAGGTCACCGGGTCAAAGCTCGGTTCCACGAACCCCCACTGCGTGACCGTGTCCCCCTCGCGGATCGTCAGGGCCCTGGCGGTCGCCACAAAGTCATCCCAGGTCCAACCCGGCTGCGGGTAGGGAAGGTCGGCTGCATCGAACAGCCTTTTGTCATAGTAGATCAGCGAGTAGGTGACCTCGACCGGCAGCGACCAGATTTTGCCATCCCATTGCACGCTCTCCAGCAGGCCGGGATAAAAGGCATCGGCCTTCAGGTTCGGGTCGGATTCGAAAAAGTGGGTCAGGTCCAGCAACGCGCCCTGTTGCACCGCCTGACGGGTGGCCGGCGCAGCGATGACATCGGCTGCCGCCGCCAGCCGGAGGTAAGCGTCATCGGGCCAGTTGGACATGCCCGGTCCCGTGCCCAACGTGTCTTCAATCGAGACCGTGCTGATATGAACCCCCGGATTCTCGGCTTCAAAGGCCTCGATCAGGCTGTCATAGCGGCTCTGGTCCATCCTGGATAGGGCAAAGCGGAGGATGGTGCGATTGCCTGTGGCTGCCTGATCCCCTGCCGGATCGGTTGTGGGGACCGATGAGGCAGCCGGGCCGCAGGCTGCCAGCAAGCCGGCAATCCATACCACGATCCAGATAGATTTTATCTTCATTCTTCCACCTCTCTTTTGTTCCTGATCCGCCTCAGCCAGCCGCTCAGCGCCGTGCGGCCGGTCGGGGGCGGGTGATCCTCCTCCGGCCGGGAGGCTTCTGGCGGGACAATGGGCTGCCACCGGGCCACAGGGCGGATCAGGATGCCGCCGTCGGCCCGTTCCAACGTGACCCGGTCGGTAATGCCCAGCTCCTCGCGCAGGTCGGGCGGGATCTGGAGGCGGCCGGCTGCGTCTACGACCACATACTCGGAATACAGGTGCGAGGAGGAGGGGTCATCGGCCACTCCTCCCCCTGTTCCCCTCTCCTCTCCCCCCTCTCTTCTCTCCTCTCGGATCGTCTCGCTGCTGATGCTGCCGTCGCGGATGGTCACCACCCGGTCCACATTGCGGGCGATCTGGGGGTCATGGGTGACAATGATGGTCGTCAACCCATACTGCTCATTCATCTGCCGGAACAGGGCCAGGAGCTCCTGGGCGGTGGCCGAATCCACCTCCCCCGTCGGTTCATCGCCCAGCAGCAGCCTGGGTCGGTTGGCCAGGGCGACGGCAATGGCCACCCGCTGCTGCTGACCCCCGGACAGTTGCGCCAGGTGGTGTGTGCGATGTTCCCACAACCCGACCGCTTTCAACAGTTCCTGCGCCCAGGCCCGCTTTTGGCGACGGGGCACCCCTTCGATGGTCATGGGCAGTTCGACATTTTCCTGGGCGCTCAGATAGGGCACCAGGTTGCGGGCGCTCTGTTGCCAGACAAACCCCACCTGAGTACGGCGGTACTCATCCAGGACGCCGGCCGACACTTTGAGCAGGTCCCGGCCATCCACCAGCAGCCGCCCGGCCGAAGGGCGGTCCAGCCCGCCCAGGATATTGAGCAGCGTGCTCTTGCCCGACCCGGAGGCGCCGACGATGCCCAGCAGTTCACCCGGCTGCACCGTCAGGTTCAGCCCTTGCAGCGCCACCACCTCCAACCCGGCGACCTTGTAAATCTTGACCAGATTCTCGCAAACGAGGAATGGTTCCACTCCTCACTCCCCGACCACGATCTGCCCTGCTTCCAGCCCGGCTATGATTTCAACCCGTTCGTCGGTGGTGATGCCCAGCAACAGATCCACCCGCCGCTGGGTGCCGTCCGGGTTCTGGACGACGACAAAGGTACGGCCCTGGTAGGTGCGGATGGCCGCCGGCGGCAGCCACAGGACGTTGTCCTTTTCTTGCAGAATGATGCTGACCGTGGCCAGTTCGCCCAGGGCCAGGTCCACCTGACCCTCAATTGACACATGGACGGCGGTATCATCGCCCGTATCCACCGTGGTTCCGCCATAGGGATAGGGCAACTGGCGCACCGTGCCGTTGAACGTCTCGCCGGGGCGGTTGCGCAGCGTGATCCTGGCCTGTTGATTCAGGGCCATCTGGCTGAGTTCATCGCTGCTCAACTCGGCGGTGATCTCCAGCCGGGTGGGGTCGGCCAGTACCCCGACCGTGCTATAGGCCTGCACGGCATCGCCGGCCTCGATGTTCAGGGAGAGGATCTGGCCGTCGAACGGGGCGACGAGCCGGGCGCTGGCGATCTGATTTTCCAGGTCCTGGATGTCCAACCGGGCCTGTTCCAGCTCCAAAGCCAGCAGCCGCAGGTTATACGACTCCGGATCGGCGTTGGCCACGGCCTGTTGGTAATCCAGTTCTGTCTGTTGCAGGGCGGCCTGGGCGGTGGCGACCGCCGGCTGGCCTTGCAGCTCGGCCAGTCTCGCCCTGGCCTGGCGCAACGACTCCTCCGCCTGGGCCACCTGGGCTTCGGCCTGGCTGAGGGCCAGTTTCGCCTGGGCCCGTGCCACTTCGAGCCGCTCTTTGGCCGCAAGCAGGTTGTTGTATTCCAGGTCCAGACGCTCCTTGTCGATCTGACCGGCTTCGTACTTTTTCAAACACTCGCCATAAAACGCTTCCCACCAGGCCGCTTCATATTCCCGGTCACGCACATTCTTGACGACGGTGTCGCTGTTTTGGACGATGGTCAGGTTCAGCCTGGCGTTGGTCAGGCTGGTCTCGGCGCTGGCCACGGCCGCCCTGGCCGAGGCCAGGTCATTGGCTGCCGAGACCTGGGCTTCCTTCAGGTTCTGTTGGGCCTCTTCCAGCCTGGTCAGGGTGGTCGTGATCGCTTCGGCGGCCTGAATCTGAGCCTGTTCCAGACGGAGCCGGGCTGTCTCCAGGTTGATCTGTTTCTGGGCCAGTTGCTTTTGCAGGTTGCTGATCTCCAGCTCGGCCAGCAGATCGCCGGCCTTGACCCAATCGCCACGGGCCACATAGACCTGACCGACGTTGCCGCTCGTCTCGAAGAACAGCTCCTGCTCCTGCAGGGGCGTGGCCCGGCCGGTGAATTCCAGCGTTTCCACCACCGTGCCGACCTGAACGGTGTACGTTGGTTTTTCGGGGACGACCGGCGTCGGCAGGGGAGTGGGGGTGGCTTTGTCGGCGCTGGCGGCTGCCCCCTGCGATCCGGTCAGCCCACAGCCGGTTATCAAGGCGAGCAGCAGACCGGCCACGCCCAGAAGACAGAGGCTTTGCATGGTACGCCTGTGGGTTTGATTCATAGTCCACCTCACGGTCAATCAAACGGTCTCGCCGAGTTTGACTGCCTCAAAGACCCGCAACCGGTTGAGCAGTACCATCAACACGGCGACGGCCAGGATGAACATCACCCCCAATATGGCCAGGATGAGGCCCACCTGCTGCCAGGCGATCTGGACGACAAAGGGGGGGACCAGCGCCGTCTTGTCGCTGCCGATCTGGAAATAGCCGATGAACAGCCTGCTGGCCAGAATGCCCAACCCCGAACCCAGAGTGGCGCCGGTCAGGATCAGGATGGCTATCTCGCCGGCCAGGAAGGCGGCCATCTGCCACCTGGACAGGCCGATGGCGCGCAACATGCCCAGCTCGATGAAGCGGCGCTGGAACGAGACGATGGCATACACCAGAAAACCGACTACCGTCAACAGGGCAGCAGCGACAAAGCCGACCGACAGCAGGCCGAACAACCCCTGTCGTTCGGGGCGGGTTTGTTCGACCGCGATCATCTGCCGGGCATCCTGGCTGGTGACGACGACCAGCCCCAGGTCGCGCACCCCCTCTACAATGTCGCTGCCGGGAACCGAGTCGTCGGTGGCCAGCCAGACATCGTAGGGGTAGGTGCCTCCCAGGGCATCGTAGAGATGCTCCAGATTGGCTACAAAAAAGGGGCCATCCTGTGGGTAGAGGGTCGGGAACAGGCTCAGCGCGCCCACCACGGTGAATGAGACCTCGGCATACTGCCCGGCCACTCCCACCGTCAGCCGCAATGGGTCGCCAACAGACAGCCCCTGTTGCGCCAGGAAATCGCTGCTGACCAGGATGCCGTCGGAGGTGGCGGCCAGCCGGTTCATTAACTCCCCCAACGATTCCTGGAAGGCGAAATCGGGCCGGTAGAAGGCTACCTGCGGGAAATCCAGCCGGTCAATGCCCAGGATGCGGCCGGCCTGCTGCCGACCGCCGAGGCGGGCCGTGGCGCTGTAATCGCCCACCCGGGCAGCGGCCTTGACGCCGGGCACGTTCAGATGCTCGCTCACCGGCAAAAAGAGCCATTGTGCTTCGGTCGAGGAGCTGCTTGTTGTCGTGGTGGTCTGGCCTGGCAGCGTGACGGTCGTGGTCTCTTCGGTGCTTTCACCCAGCTCGGCCAGGCTCAGGTCGGCGCCGACCTGATAGTACACCTGGTCCGTCAGGTGGTTGTCCAGGGTGACGGCCATCGAGGCGGTGAAGGTGGCCAGGCTCACCGTCAGGCTGAGCAACAGCAGTGGCCCGACATATTGGCCGGTGGAGCGGGCCAGCTGGCGCAGGGTCAGCAGGAGGGTGGTGCCTGGCAGCCAGGCCACCAGCCAGGCCAGCAGCCTGATCAACAGGGGGAAGAAACGCATGCACAGCAGCGCCAGCGAGAAGCAAAAGAGGACCGGCACCAGGAACAGCAACGGATTGGAAAAGGGATCGCTGCCGCTCGCGGCCAGGGCAAGGCCACCCTGTCTGGTCAGTTGGTACCAGCCGTAAAATGGCGGTATCAGGAGCAACAGGTCCAGGAAGTAGCGTTGCCACAGGGGGGCCAACAGCGAACGGGCCTGCTCCCAGCGCAGGGTGACGATCGAGT
Source organism: Anaerolineae bacterium (assembly GCA_034434895.1). GTDB lineage: Bacteria > Chloroflexota > Anaerolineae > JAAYZQ01 > JAAYZQ01 > DAOTXL01. Next base: position 9,999 of record DAOTYI010000028.1, on the reverse strand, counting down.
GTTTCGAGGCGGCCAGGGCCGGGATCAACAGGGCCACCAACGTCAGGGCGACGCCGGCCAGAGCGTAGGCCAGGGAAAGGGGGGTGAAGATGATGACCACCGGCGATCCGGCGGCAGAGTTTCCCGTCAGGATGCCGGGGTCGAGGAAGGTGCGGGTGCGGCTCATCAGTTGGGCGATCAGCCGGCCCAGCAGCAACCCACCGGCCAGGCCCAGGCTGCCGAGCCACACCCCTTCCAGCAGGTAGAGGTTCAGGATCTGGCGGCGGGTAATGCCCCGGCTGCGCAGAACGGCGATTTCGCTCTGTCCGCGCTGCACCACCATGCCGGCGATGAGGCTGATAAAATAAGCGACCAGGCCGATGACCGGCAGGCTAAAGATGGTCAGCACCAATGTCAGCAGGCTGGCCGACCTGCCATAGCTTTGCAGGGTGGCGACCGGTGATGCGTCAAGAGAGGTGTTGTCCAGCAGGGCCGTCGCCCGGGCCTGGGCAGCGGCGACATTGCCCAACAGCCGGTTGACCGTGGCCGGGCGGACCCGGCTGCCGTCGTAGACCTGATACCAGACGGCTGTGGCCACAGGGGTCTTGAGCACCGGGACAACCTGCCCGACAAAGGCCTCCTCGGCGGTGAGCAATAGTTCGTTGAAAGTGTCGGGTTGATAGAACCAGAAGGGGTCGCGCCGGTCGTCGGCCTGCCATACACCGGCGATGCGCACCGGGATCTGCACTCCGGCCTGGCCTGGAACAAACAGGACATAAATCTCCCCCACCTGCAGGCCCAGCAGGTCGGCTGTCGTCTGGCTGACGAGGACCTCTACCGGCTCACCGACCTGGCCGGGGGAAGGAAAGTGGCCCTCCACGATCTGGATGTGCTCCTGCAACCCGGTGATAAAGCCGAGGCTGGTCCACAACAGCGGTTCGTTCGGGATAAAGGCTGCCCCGGTAGCGGGGAACAGGCGCAGCTTGTCGGTGGCCACATGGTGGACCTGGCTTCTAAGCGGCAGGTCTATGGTGATCGGGGCCTGCTCCATCAGGTATTGCCGGACAGGCAGGTATCTGTCCCATGTCACATTGCCGTGCCAGGCACCGATATAGCGCCACAGAAACGAGAAGGGCTCTTGAATCGCCACCGTTTCCGTTCCAGCGGCCGTGCCGGGACTTTCCAGCCTGCCTTGCAGGAGGCGGTTTTGGGCAGCATCGGCATAGAGCGGAACACTGGATAACAGGCCGACGGCCACCACCAGTCCCAGGAGCAGGCAGATCATCAACCACCGCTGGCTCCACAATCGCCTGGCGGCCAGGAAGAGCAAGGATCCAAGTGAACCCGCTATGCGCATGGCTTACATTGCTACCTGTAGCTCCAAAATCGGCGAGCGAGGTCGCCCTGATGGGCCTCCCGGCCGGGCGTCGCCTCGGGCTGCCGTTGCACTCGACCGCAACGACCAGGTATAGGATAGCACAAGGTTGTGGAGATCTGATGGAGATTTGATGGAGGGGATAAGGATTTGAGTAGGGCAACTGCTCGCAGTTGCCCTACTCATTGCCGGCTCAGACGTAGCTCTGGTAGCGTGGCTCGTACATTTGCGCCCTGATATGGGCTGCCAGATCATCCGGCCTGGGCAGTGTGGCCAGCCCGCGTCGGTAGGCCACCTCGGCCACAGCCACAGCAATGGCTGCCGACACCGCCCGGATCTGGGTCAGCGGTGGATAGATGAGACCCTGTTCCAGGTCGGCCTCCGACACCTGGCGGGCCAGTGCCTGGGCTGCGGCAAAGAACATCTCGTCGGTCACCAGCCTGGCCCCGCAGGCGATGACTCCCAGGCCCACGCCCGGAAAGATGTAGGCGTTGTTGCCCTGGCCGGGCACATAGGTCTTGCCGCTCCAGGTGACAGGAGCAAAGGGGCTGCCGCTGGCAAAGATGGCTCGTCCCTCCGTCCAGGTGTAGGCCTGTTCGGCAGTGCACTCGGCCCTGGAGGTGGGGTTCGACAGGGCAAAGAGGATCGGCCGCTCGTTCAGCCTGGCCATCGCCGCCAACACCGGTTGGCTGAACCCGCCAGCCTGCCCGGAGACACCGATGAGGGCGGTCGGCCGGAGCGCCTCGACGGCGGCCAGGAGGTCTGTCAGCGGCGGATGATCGTGGGCGTATGGCAGTTTGTGGCCGGCCAATCCGGCGCGGCCCTTGACGACCAGCCCGCCGGAATCGAACAGCCAGCATCGCCCTCGCGCCTCTTCCTCAGACAGCCCTTCGCCCATCATCGCGGCGACGATCAGGTCGGCGATGCCGATGGCCGCCTCGCCGGCTCCCAGGAAGAGCACCTTTTGTTCCGTCAGCCCTCTACCGGTGATGTGCAGCGCCGAATACAGGCCGGCCAGCGCCACAGCGCCGGTGCCCTGGATGTCATCATTAAAGACACACAGCCTGTCGCGGTACCTGTTCAACAGGCGAAAGGCGTTGACATTGGCAAAATCCTCAAACTGGACCAGGGTGTGGGGAAAGGTCTCCTGAACGGCTGTCATAAATTCGTCCACCAGCCTGTCATACTTCTCACCTCGCAGGCGGCGCTGCCGGATGCCGATATAGAGCGGATCGTTCAACAGGCGTTCATTGTCGGTGCCCACATCGAGCATGACCGGCAGGCATAGTGAAGGATGGACGCCGGCGCAGGCGGTGTACAATGACAGCTTGCCCACCGGGATGCCCATGCCAAAGGCTCCCAGGTCGCCCAGGCCCAGGATCCGCTCGCCATCGGTGATCACGATAATGCGCACCTGCCGGTACGGCCAGTTGTGCAAGAGCTCAACCACCCGCCCCCGATCCGCTGCCGAAATGAACAGGCCCCGTGGCCGGCGAAGGATGTGGCCATATTCCAGGCAGGCCTGCCCTACGGTCGGGGTGTAGATGATCGGCATCATCTCTTCCAGGTGATCCAGCACCACCCGGTAGAACAGGGTTTCATTCCGGTCCTGAAGGGCGATCATGTGGATATATTTCTCCAGGTCATTGGGCTTGCGGTGAAAATTCTCCATAACCCGCAGGACCTGCTCTTCCTGCGTGTGGACATGGGGAGGAAGCAGCCCGCGCAGCCCCAGTGCATCTCGCTCCTCCTCGCTAAAAGCGGTGCCTTTGTTCAAGGCCGGGTTGTGCAGCAGATCGATCCCGGTCTGGCTGACGGTGATCCGGGGATGGTCTTTTGTGCCGATAGCTTTCTTTACCATTTGAAACCTCCTGGCTCTTCACGTTTCAGCATGTCTGGAATGGAACCCCACCTGCTCAAACCCTCATCCAGCATGGCCAGATCCACCAGCATCACTTCATGGGTCCGGGCCTCTGCCTGTGCCGCTTCGGTGAACCCGGCTCTGGCGAACAACGCATGGTGGACGGCCCAGCCCGAGCCGGATTCGGGCAGCGCCCGCCTATATGTCGCCCTCATCTCGGCCCTGGTGGGCCTGTGCGGGCGGATCGAGCGGGCAGGCAAAAGCCCGCGCAACTACAGCGAGGTGGTGCGCACCGACTCCCCAAAGCTCGCACACCTGGCTCTCCTTGGCCAGTTCCAGCTCGGTTGTGGCCTGGCGCGGGCCACCTCGATCAGGCTCGGCCCTTCTGGGCTGCCGGCCAGCACGCGCAGCACGGCTTGAGGCATGGTCTCGCCCCACGCCCGCTGCAGCGAGATCTCCAGCTCGTAGCGGCACAGATTGTAGATGCGGCCGGTGGTGTCCAGGGTTTCCAGCACAAAGGCCTCCTGCGCTGCCATCTCCAGCACCCGCATGGTGGTCGCATAGATGTTGGAATCTCCAGTTGGAAATGGACGAACAGGGGCGATTCGGCTCCCAGGAACAGCCGTTCCATCAGGCTGAGCATGGAACCGGCCACGACGTAGATGTAGTCCAGTGTGACAGTCCCCTTCCTGGTCATATAGCATACCAGTCATACGCCTAGTATGCCATATGGGGAGGACGAAGTGCAAATCGCCTGGGCATGCAGGTGCGGTGAGGGCTGGCGCCAGGCTCCTCAACCGTGATGCCTGACCGGCAGAACATGGGGGTCTGTCCGCCCTTTTCCGGACATGGCTGTCGTGAGCACTGACCGGAAAGCCGCACCTTTTGCAGCGAGTGTGCTATACTCGATCACAGTGGGCTGAGCTCCCTTGGCCAGGCCAGGGGGGAGCAGGTCCAAGAAGGGGAACACTCAAGGCCGGTGTTCCCCATGCGGCGTTGCGTAGAATACCCCCGGGGCGACTCGAACGCCCGCACACGGCTCCGGAGGCCGCTGCTCTATCCTCTGAGCTACGGGGGCCGGGACATCTTGACCAAAGACAAAGGACAAATTAGCCTTTCGTCGTCGGTTGTTGATATTATAGCACAGGCCGGCCGATTTGGCAAAAGGACAGGGGGGTCAGGAGCGCAGGGCGATGAGCAGCACCCCGCTTGCGACCAGCACTCCCCCTGCCATCTGCCAGCCCCCCAACTGTTCGCCAAAGACCAGGTAGCCGATGAGGGGACCAAAGAGCACTTCGGAGGTTGCCAGAATGGTAGCCACGCTCACCGGCAGCCGCCGCAAGCCTGCCACATACGCGCCAAAAGGGATGATGGTGGCCACCAGCACCAGGCCGGCAAACCAGCCCCAGGCAGCGGGGGTCGGTGGCCAGGGAGGGGCGGTGCGGAACTGAAAGGGAAACAGGGCCAGCGCCCCGAAGCCAAAGCCATAGGTCAGCACCGTCCAGGGAGGGTAGCGGCGGGCCACCTGCCGCCCGAACAGGCTAAAGCTGCCATAGGCCAGGGCCGCACTCAGGCCCAGGAACAGCCCTCCGGCCGTCAGGCCCACGCCGGCCAGTTCCTCCTTGCCTGCCACCAGGACGCACCCGATCAGGGTCAGGGCCACGGCCAGCAGTTTGAAACGGGTCAGTGGTTCTCTCCACAGAAGGCGGGCCATGATGGTGACAAAGGCCGGTGCCGAGTAGAGCAGAATGGTGGCCACCCCATAGCCGATCTGCAGGATGGACAGATTCCACAGCACATGAAAGGTGCCCACTCCCAGCATGCCGAGGGCCGCCAGCCAGGGCAGGTCACGCCGCTCGACGCGCAACCAGCGGGGCCGGGCCAGGATCAGGCCGAGCAGCAGGCACAGGAAGGTGGCCAGATCGCGCCAGAAGGCCAGCGAGAGCGCCGACAGACCGCTACCGGCCACCGTCCGGCGGATGAACAGCCCCGATGTGGACCACAGGGCCGCTGCGCCCAGGACCAGGAGGAAGCCAGAAGCCCGTTTGCCCACCGCTCAAGGCCGCCGGCCGTAGATCGTCGTCAGCTCCAGGAGCCGCCGGGCAACGTCGTCGGTCAACGCTCCAGGCAACAGCCGCCAGCACCAGTTGGGCGGGCCGACGGTGCTGGGCGTGTTCATCCGCGCCTGGTGTCCCAGGCTCAGCAGGTCCTGGGTGGTGGTCATGGCCGTGTTGCCCACCGAGGACCAGGCCAGCCGGATCAGGTCCCAGGCAATGTCCGATCCATCGCGGCCCAGGTACCTGCGGGCATAGTCGCGTTCCTGTTCGGTCGAGGTGGTCTGGTACCAGCCTGCCGCCGTGTCGTTGTCGTGGGTGCCGGTATAGACCACCCAGTTGGGCGAGGAAAAGTTGTGGGGCAGGAACGGGTTGTCCGGGCCGGAGGAAAAGGCAAATTGCAAGACCTTCATGCCGGGGTAGCCGAATTCGGCCTGCAAGGCATCCACGCCGGCACGCGATTCCTGGTCAAAGTCGCCCAGGTCTTCGGCAATGATGGCCACCTGGCCCAGGGCGGCGGTGACGGCGTGGAACAGGTCGGCGCCAGGGCCGTACAGCCAGCGCCCCTCAATCGCCGTCTCCGCTCCGCCCGGCACTTCCCAATAGTTGTAAAAGCCGCGAAAATGGTCAATCCGCACCACATCGGCCTGGGTGAAAGCCATGCGGAAGCGTTCGATCCACCAGGCGTACCCATCCTGGGCCATAACCTCCCAGCGGTACAGGGGATGCCCCCACAGTTGCCCCGTTTGGCTGAAATAGTCGGGCGGCACACCGGAGACAACCGTCGGTCGGAGCTTCTCGTCCAGATGGAACAGGTGGGGATTGGCCCAGACATCGGTGCTGTCCAGGGCGACAAAGATGGGGATGTCGCCGATGAGGCGGATGCCTCGCTCGTTGGCATACCGTTTGACGGCCAGCCACTGGCGGAAAAACTGCCACTGGCGATACTTTTGACTTTCGACCTGGTCGGCCAGGGAATCGCGCCAGTGGGCCAACGCCTGAGGTTCACGGGTGGCCGCACCGGGGTCCCACTCATGCCAGGGGCGGAGGCCGTGGGCTTCTTTCAGGGCCATGAACAGGGCGAAATCGTCGAGCCAGGAAGCCTGTTGGCGGCAAAAGAGGGCAAACTCGGCCTGCTGGTCGGCAGGGGCCTGGCGGCGGAAACGGTCAAACGCCCGGTCTAGCAAGGCCATTTTGTAGCGGATCACCGGACCAAAATCCACCCGGTCGGCAGGAAAAGCGGGCACATCGTCCAGATCGGCCGGCGACAGGTGGCCGATCTCGACCAGCTTTTCCGGGCTGATCAGCAGCGGGTTGCCGGCAAACGCAGACAACCCCTGATAAGGAGAATCGCCATAGCCGGTGGGGCTGAGGGGGAGTATCTGCCAATAGCTCTGCCCGGCCAGGGCCAGAAAATCAATGAAGCGGCGGGCTTCCTCGCCCAGGTCGCCGATGCCAAACCGGCCGGGGAGCGAGGTGGGGTGCATCAGCACGCCGCTGGCTCGTGGAAATCTCATCGTCGTAGAACCTCCATGCTGATTTATTGGTGCGGTTGTTGGTCATTGACTGGGGCACAGGGATGCGGCGTGCTATCCACCACCTGCCTGACCGGCCCATCCCGGCACACCAGCCAGCCCCCTCGCGCGCAGGAGCCACACACCCCAAAGCCGCAGCGCATCAGACCTTCGTAGCTCAGTTGGGCGGGCAGATGGTGGACGCGGGCCAGGGCTTCTACGGCCTCAAGCATCGGCTCCGGGCCACAGGCGTACAGCCCGGCATACTTGCCCTGGTCCAGCAAGCGGGCGGCGGCGTCGGTCGCCAGGCCCCGCAGTCCCAGCGAACCGTCGTCGGTGGCGACGACCACCTGCGCGCCCAGGGCTGTGAACCGGTCCGCCAGGATCACCCCCTCCGCCGTCCGGGCGCCGATGACCACGCTCACCCCCCAGCCGGCGGTCAGGGCACGCTCCGCCAGAAAATGCAGGGGAGCCACGCCATAGCCGCCGCCGATGAGCAAGATACAGGGGATAGGATGCAAGATCCCAGCTTCCTGTTTCTTGCTTCCTCTTTCTTCCTTCTTGCTGTCTGGCAGGGTGAAGGGTCGGCCGAGAGGGCCACGGATCCACAGCCGGTCGCCGACCTGTAGAGTGTGGAGGGCGGCGCTGAAGGGGCCGACGCGGGCGATGGTCAGCGTCACCGGGTCGGCGCGGACCAGGCTGAACGGTTTTTCATTCACGCCCGGCAGCCAGGCCATGACAAACTGGCCCGGCTCGGCCTCCAGATGCAGGTCCAGCACCAGAGTCCGCACCTGGGGGCTTTCCTGGCTGGTGGCTGTGATGTGGGCAACGCCAGGCAGGCTGGGAATCATGGGACAGAAGCCAGAGCTTTCACTTCGGCGATCAAAACCGGCAGATTGGGCTGGATGAAGCTCAGATCAGGGGCGGGGACACGATGGTGCTTGATGTCCGGGGGGATGTGCTTGTGGTGGGGCTCGGTGCTTGCCAGTGTAGGATCGTTAGGGTGGGGTTGCGAATCGTACCAGAAAAGCTTGGTGTTGCCTAGCCAAACCTCGTAGCTGTAGCCCTCGATGGTTAGTGAACCGGCAGTCCAGGTCAGGCGTTCATAAACAGCCAGGTGGTGACCGCTGTCAAAGAATAGCTCTCCGGTCAACTCGGCAAAGTGTCGTCCTCGTCGGATCATGACCAGCGTGGACTGCCTGATGCCGGCAAATCGTTGGGGAAGTGTGTAGATGAACTGCTCATATTCACGCAGGGACTGAAATGGGGTCATGACGGGCTGTTTTTTCGACCACCTGGGCAAAGGGAATGGTTTCAAGGCGCAAGGCCTGGATCGCAGCAGCATATTGATCGCGCAGGCGCAACCAGGTTTGATATGCCGAAGCCCAGGCTGTCCAGTCCCGCACCCAGGCATCGTCGGGCGGCTCTTCGCCCCCGATGTACGATTCGTAAAAAATCTCGGATAGCAGGCCGTACTTCCGTTCGTAGGACCGCATCTCGTCTTCGAGAGTATGGATATCGTACAAAAGATCATCCAATGTCATAGTTTGGCCTCACCCCGAAACATCATCATCAGTATACTCGAAAAGCAACCCCCTGTCAATGTGCTGCCCCCCGCATATCGGCCACACTCTCGTAGCCCAGTTCGACCATCAGCGCCGCCATCTCGACGCCGATGCGCCGGAACACCTCCGGCCCTTCGCCATACACCGCCGAGCCGACGCCCACCGCCGTCGCCCCGGCCAGGATCATCTCCACGGCATCGCGTCCGCTGTTCACTCCACCGGTGCCGACGATGGGGATGTTGACCGCCTGATAAAGGTCATAGACACAGCGCACTGCCAGGGGGCGGATGGCCGGCCCCGACAGACCCCCTGTGCGATTGGCCAGGATCGGCCGCCGGGCGTGAGGGTCAATGATCATGCCGGTCAGAGTGTTGATGGCGGTGAGGCCGTCGGCCCCGGCCTTCTCCACCGCCCGGCCGACGGCCGTGATATCGGTCACGTTGGGCGAGAGTTTCACCAAAACCGGCAGCCGCCCGGCCACCGCCTCTTTGACCGCGGCCGTCGCCTCTGCTGCGGCATGGGGATCGGCCGCGAAGGGGGTGCCGAACTCGTCATGGACGTTGGGGCAGGAGATATTGACCTCCAGCAGGTCCGGTTCTGCCTCGGCGATGCGGGCGGCGACACGGGCGAAATTGTCCACGCAGTCGGCAAAGATGCTGGCGATGAGGGCTACACCCAGAGGGCGGAGCAGAGCTTTGGCCCGCTTCAGTTCTTCGACTTCGGCCTCGACGCCGGGGTTGGCCAGGCCGACGGCGTTGATCAACCCGTGCTCCCAGGCCAGGACGGTGGGGTTGGGATGCCCGGCTCGCGGTTGCAGGCTGCACGATTTGGCCGTCACCGCCCCGGCCCCGCAACGGGCCACGCGGGCCAGCAGCTCCGCTTCAGTGCCCAGGATGCCGCTGGCCAGGATGAGCGGGTTGGATAAGGGAACGCCGCACAGATTGACCTTTAGTGCTTCCGACTCCAATTTGTCCGTGCCCCTGAAGTGTGGTACAATAGTTTCTGGATGAAAAGGGTAGTCAAGGTGCGCAGGTTGCGTTTTTAACTCTACAACTGCCTGGCGTCTTGGAAAGAGGTGGATAGATGTCAGATATGTTATTCCCTGATGCAAAAACTTTTTACCTGATTTTTGTGCAAAATTCGGGGGGGTCTATTCCACCCCGTTCATCTACCTTGGCGGCAAGGTTTCATCGTCCTCCCATAGGCGCGTCAGACAGTCAAGCACTGGTTCTGCCAGGAAGTGGGACTCCTTCAGTCTAACCTCAACCAGAGTCTCACCATCGAAGACTAGCTCACCGGGGATATGCAGCAACCGGTAAATGATGCGCTTCGGGCCATAACCAGCAAAAGGAGAGGCTGTCAACACATCCCGATGAAACCAGGCCAACAAATTGTGAGCCAGGTCAGCCAGCAGTACCAACGCTTCCTGGGATAACATCCGCTGACTGCGCCGGTGGGTGATTTTCAGGCCGACCTTGTCGCTGCCGATCTCATTTTCTGCTCCTCCGCGGTCATCGTAGACGTCGGCAATGTCCAGCAGAGACAGGTCGAGCAGGGTCGTAATATACAGGGCTTGACGAACTTGTCCTGTGGGCGTGAGCCAGCGAACAGCGACGATGTGGGTCGGTCGCCCCAAATCCAGTTGGTCAGG